>JANMMD010000389.1:0-3823 GCA_031372905.1 Betaproteobacteria bacterium | reverse complement strand
TCGCCCTGCGCATAACCGTTGACGCGGAAGCTCACCGGCTGGCCCAGCTTCAGCTCGTGCATGCGGTCGGCCGACACCAAACCGTCGAAGCGCATGCTGCGCGGGTCAATCACCTTCACCAGCTCACGGCCCACCTGCACGGTGTCGCCCACCGAGGCCTTGCGTTCGCTGACCACGCCCTCGAACGGCGCCCTCACCAGCGTGCGCGCCATCTGCTGGCGCGCCGCCACCACACGCGAACGCGCCGCCACAAGATCACTCTGCGCGTTGTTGCGGCGCACCTCGGCATCTTCCAGCGCCTGCGTGCTGGTCATGCCCTGGGCCTGCAGCGTCTTCTGCCGAGCGACCTGGCGCTCCACCTGCTCGAAGGCCTGTGTCGACGCGCGCAGCGCTTCTTCGGCCGAGGCCAGGCTGTCGCGGATGGCGGTGTCGTCCAGCCGCATCAGCGTGTCGCCGGCACGCACGGCGTCGCCGTTTTCCTTGTAGACCTGCAGCACCACCGCAGCGACCTCTGCGCGAAGATCGGCGCGGCGCTCGGGCTGGATGGAGCCGCTGATCACCGGCCCGCTGGCCAGGCGGCTGGCCTTGACCGTCAACAGGTCTTCAGGGGCCAGCAGCAACGTCGGCGCAGCGGCCTGGGCGGCCGCCTTGGCGGCCGATGCGGCGCTGGCCGCACTGGCGGGCCCGCCGGTGCCGGGCTTGTTGCAGGCGGCCAGACCGAGCGTGAGTGCCAGGGCCAGGCAGGCAGCCGGGGTGGAATTGCGGACGTGGCGAAATGGGCGCATGTGCTGTGCTGGCGCGCGCTGGCGGCGGCCTTGGGGAAGGTCTGAAGGCGCGAGCGTAACGCCGGCGCATGACCCCTGGGCAGGGGGCTGCGACGAAACGGTGCCAGCGCGTCGTGAACGGTGGCCCCGAGGGATGGGTGACCCGCCCGGCAGAGGCCGGCGGCGGGCAGGTCGTCAGGGCTGGCCGGGCTGGCGCCGCTTCATCCAGGCCAACAGCTCACCGACGAAGCCGCGACGGAAGCCGACCACGCAGACGACGAAGATGACGCCGATGATCACCGTGACCCACGAGCCGACGCGGTCGGCCAGGAAGTTCTGCAGGCCGATGATGGTGAAGGCACCCACCACCGGGCCGGCAAAGGTGCCCATGCCGCCCAGCAGCGTCATCAACACGACCTCGCCCGAAAGCGACCAGTGCGCATCGGTCAAGGTGGCAAAACCCAGCGCCACGGTCTTCAGCGAACCCGCCAGCCCCGCCAGCGTGGTGCTCAGCACGAAGGCCAGCAGCTTGTACTTGTCGACGTCATAGCCCAGCGAGATGGCGCGCGGCTCGTTTTCGCGGATGGCCTTCAGCACCTGCCCGTAGGGCGAATGCACGATGCGGATGATGGCCAGAAACACGGCGACAAAAGTTGCCAGCACCACGAAGTACATCGTCAGGTCGCTCTGCAGCGAGATCACGCCGAAGAGCTTGCCGCGCGGCACGCCCTGCAAGCCGTCCTCACCGCCCGTGAAGGGCGCCTGCAGCCAGACGAAATAGACCATCTGCGCCATCGCCAGCGTGACCATCGCGAAGTAGATGCCCTGGCGGCGGATGGCAATCAGCCCGACCAGCAACCCCAGCAAGGTGCCACTGAGCATGCCGGCCAGGATGCCGAGCTCCGGCGAGAAGCCGGCCGAGCGCACCAGCCAGCCGGTGATGTAGGCCGCAGCCCCCAGAAAGGCGGCATGACCGAACGACAACAGGCCGGTATAGCCCAGCAGCAGGTTGAAGGCACAGGCAAAGATGGCGAAGCACAGCGCCTTGATCATGAAGATCGGGTAGATGCCGATGAAAGGCGCCGCAATCAGCAGCGCCAACCCCACCGCCCAGGTGATCTTCGACCAGGTGTCGATCTGCTTGTCGGCCAGCGAAGTGCTCATCACTTCTCCTTTCCGAACAAGCCCGCGGGCCGGATCATCAGCACGATGGCCATGATGACGAAGACGACGATGCTCGAGGCCTCGGGATAGAAGACCTTGGTCAGGCCCTCGATGAGGCCCAGGGCGACGCCCGTGAGGATGGAGCCGAGGATGGAGCCCATGCCGCCGATGACGACCACCGCGAAGACGATGATGATGAGGTTGCTGCCCATCAACGGCGTGATCTGGATGATGGGCGCGGCCAGCACGCCGGCCATGGCGGCCAGGCCGGCGCCGGCGCCGTAGGTCAGCATCACCATCGTCGGCACGTTGACGCCGAAGGCCTGCACCAGCGCCGGGTTCTCGGTGCCGGCGCGCAGGTAGCTGCCCAGCCGCGTGCGCTCGATGATGTACCAGGTGGCCAGGCACACCAGCAGCGAAGCAAACACCACGAAGCCGCGGTAGTTCGGCAGGATCATGAAGCCGAGATTCGTGGCGCCCTGCAGCAGTTCAGGCACCGGGTATTGCTGGCCCGAAACGCCGAACTGCTCGCGGAACACGCCCTCTGCGATCAGCGCCAGGCCGAAGGTCAGCAGCAGGCCGTAGATGGGGTCGATCTTGTACAGATGCTTGAGCAGTGACCGCTCGATCACCACACCCAGGGCGCCCACCACCAGCGGCGCCAGCAACAGGCTCCACCAGAAGCCGATGCCCAGGTACTCGGCGCCCAGCCACGCGACATAGGCGCCCATCATGTACAGCGCCCCGTGCGCGAAGTTGACGATGCCCAGCAAACCGAAGATCACCGCCAGGCCCAGGCTGAGCATGGCGTAGAAAGAGCCGTTCACCAGGCCCAGCAAGAGCTGGCCCATGAAGGCCTGGATCGGAATGCCGAAGATGTCCATCGCGCGCGGGGTGTTTCAGTCGATCACTTCAGCCCGTCACTTCCACGCGGCGCACTTCGAATCGGCCTTGGTCTGCCAGGCTTCTTCGCCCTTGAAGGTCTGCACCACGCTGTAGTAGTCCCAAGGCTCGGTGCTCTTGTCCGGGCTCTTCACCTGCATCAGGTACATGTCGTGCACCATGCGGCCGTCGCCGCGGATGAAACCGCCCTTGGCAAAGACGTCGTTGATCTTGGTATCGCGCATCTTCGCCAGCACCTTATCGGTGTCGTCGGTGCCGGTGGCCTTCACGGCCTGCAGGAAGTGCGAGGTGGCCGAGTAGTCACCCGCCTGGATGCTGGACGGCATGCGCTTCATCTTCTCGAAGAACTTGCGGCTCCAGGCGCGCGTTTCGGCGTCGCGGTTCCAGTACCAGCTGTCGGTCAGATACATCCCCTGCGTGGTCTTCAGGCCCAGCGAGTGGATGTCGTTGATGAAGACCAGCAGGCCCGCGAGTTTCATCGTCTTGGTGACGCCGAACTCGTTGGCTGCCTTGATGCTGTTGATGGTGTCGCCACCGGCGTTGGCCAGGCCCAGGATCTGTGCCTTGCTGCCCTGTGCCTGCAGCAGGAAGGACGAGAAGTCGCTGGCCGCCAGCGGGTGCTTCACGGTGCCCACCACGTTGCCGCCAGCGGCCTTCACGACCGCGCTGGTGTCGCCCTGCAGCTGCGCGCCGAAGGCGTAGTCGGCCTGCAGGAAGTACCAGCTCTTGCCACCGGCCTTCACCACCGCATTGCCCGTGCCCTTGGCCAGCGCCACGGTGTCGTAGGCCCAATGCACGGTGTAGGGGTTGCACTGCTCGTTGGTCAGCGCCGACGTGGCTGCGCCGATGGCGATGAACAGCTTCTTCTTCTCCGCAGCCACCTTGGCCATGGCCAGCGCCGTGCCCGAGTTGGTGCCGCCGATCAGCATGTCCACGCCCTGCGTGTCGAACCACTCGCGCGCCTTGGCAGCAGCGACGTCGGGCTTGTTCTG
>JANMMD010000382.1:0-8021 GCA_031372905.1 Betaproteobacteria bacterium | reverse complement strand
TTTCCCGCACGAGTTTTCAGGCGGCCAGCGCCAGCGCATCGGCATCGCGCGTGCGCTGGCCGTGAGCCCGAAGTTGATCGTCTGCGACGAGGCGGTGAGCGCACTCGATGTCTCCATCCAGGCCCAGGTCATCAACCTGCTGGAAGACCTGCGCGACCAGTTCGGGCTGAGCTATGTCTTCATCGCGCACGACCTCAGCGTGGTGGAACACATCAGCCACCGCGTGGCGGTGATGTACCTCGGGCGCATCGTCGAGATCGCGCCGGCCAAGGCCCTCTACACACGCCCACAGCACCCCTATACCGAGGCGCTGCTCTCGGCCGTGCCCATTCCCGACCCGAGCGTGAAGCGCCAGCGCATCCCGCTGGTGGGCGACGTGCCGAGCCCCATACGCCCGCCGCCGGGCTGCCATTTCCACACGCGCTGCCCGATCGCGAAGAAGGGCCTGTGCGATGTGGAAAAGCCCGAGCTCAAACCCGCCGCGGGCGGTGAGGGCCACTTCGTGGCCTGCCACCTGCGGGGCTGAGCGCCCCTGGTAGGCGCGGTTTCAGGGCTTGTGCCCCAGCAGCCGCGCCGGCAGCATCAGCACCGCGCGCAAGAAGGAAAACAGGGCATCGAAGGTGATGCCGATCAGGCGCAGCGGCAGCGAGATCAGCCACACGACCAGCCACACAAGCGGCGCCAGCACCAGCGCCAGCAGCGCGATGGGCCAGCTCAGCACAAAGAGCAGGCACCAGCCGATGAAGAAGAGCAGGAACTTCACGTCCGTACGCCGTGGTCTTGCTGCGCCCACTGCGCTGCAGCGGTATCGGGCTGCGAGAGGCCGTCGACGACGCCCAGCATGCCGAAGGTCAGGACAGCGGCCAGCGTGATCGACAGAACGCGGTGAGCAGTGCGCAAGAACATGATGGACTCCAGGGGCAGCAGGACAACGATGAACGCATCATCGGCACGCCTCGTCCGCGCCACCACCCGCATGCGATGAACCGCACACACAACGCGATGAATCGCCGCCTGGCCAGCACAGCAGGGCCCCGTGGCGCGGCGCGGCGGGCCAGTCGGCGACCGCCAGGCGCGCGGCGGGCGGCAGCAGCAGGGGCAGCTGCTGCAGGGCGTTGAGCCAGCCGCCGTGCGTCACCACCAGCCGCGGGCGACCCAGGGCCTGCGCTTCGACCACGAAAGCCTGCACCCGCAGCGCCAGACTGGCCAGGCTCTCGCCGCCGCCGGGCGCGTGGTGCAGCAAGTCGGCCTGCCAGGCGTCGACCTCGTCCCAGGCAATCTGCGACCAGGGCTGGCCGTCCCAAGCGCCGAAATTCAACTCCATCAAGCGGGCATCGATGTGCACGCGCCAGCCCCAGCCCGCGAGCACGCGCCCGACGGCGCGAGAACGCTGCAGCGGCGACACCCACACTTCGCGCGGCAGGCCGTGACGGCGCACCGCGGCGCGGATGCGGTGGGCCAGGCGGCGGGCCTTGCGCGCGTCGACAGGGAGGTCGGTCTGGCCGATGCAGCGGCCGCTCGCACCGATGGCGCGCGGGTGGCGCCAGCACCAGAGCAAGGGGGCAAGGTTCACCGGGTTCTTCGGCGCGTTCATCAACGCCGTCATCAGCGCGACAGGGCCGCCAGCGCCGCCAGGTAGATCGCCAGCTCGCTGAACTGCTGCGTCGCGCCCAGCGCGTCCCCGGTGTAGCCGCCCAGGCGGCGGCGCAGCCAGCGCGCCATGAACAGCGTGACGGCTGCGGCAGCCAGCAGCGCCCACAGCAGCGCCTCGGGCGGCACGAGCAGCGCCGCCGCCAGGCCTGCGATGGCAGCCCAGGCCAGCGCCACCATCAGCCCATGGCCATCGATCTGCTGCGCCAGCGGCTTGGCCTTGGCGTGCTCGGCATCGCCGCCATACGGCAGCGCGCGCAGCAGCAGCACGGTGGCGGTGCGTGACCACGCATGGGCCAGCGGCAGCAGCGCCAGCACGGCCGGCAGATCGCGCAGGGCCAGCGCATGCACGGCCGCGGCCTTCAGCGCCAGCACCAGCAGCAGGCCCACCGCGCCGTAGGTGCCCAGGCGCGAATCCTTCATGATCGCCAGCGCGCGTTCGCGGCTCACCGCGCCACCCAGGCCGTCGCAGGTGTCGGCCAGGCCGTCTTCGTGGAAGGCACCGGTCAGCCACACGGTGGCGGCCATGCTCAGTAGCACCGAAATCAGCGCTGACCAGAAGTGCGCCGCGCTCCACAACATCGCCGCCGCCACGGCGCCGATGCACAGGCCCACAGCCGGAAAGTGGCGTGCGCTCTGGTGCAGCCAGGCTGGCTGAAAGCCCACCCAGCCGGGCACCGGCACACGCGTCAGAAACTGCAGCGCGATGAAGAAGAGGCGCAGTTCCTGTTTCATGGCGGCAGAGCCACATCGCTGCGCCCCGCCACACCGGCCGATGCGAAGCTGGCCATCTGCGCCAGCAGCTGCAGCGCCGACACCAGCAGCGGCCAGGCCAGCGCGGCCCCCGAGCCTTCGCCCAGGCGCAGGCCCAGCTGCAGCAGCGGCTGCACGCCCAAGGCCTGCAGCCAGCGGCCGTGGCCAGCCTCGGCCGAGCCATGCGCGAACACGCAACGCTGCAGCAGCGCCGCCGCAGCGTCGCCGGCCAGCGCCGCCGCCACGGCCACCGCAGCGGTGGTGATGAAACCGTCGACGACGACGACGCGGCGCTCGTGCGCGGCCTGCAGCACGGCGCCCGCCATGGTGGCGATCTCGGCGCCGCCCAGCGCCGCCAGCAGCGCCTGTGGGCCCTGCACGCCCGCATGGCGCTGCAAGGCGTGCCGCAGCACGGCGGTCTTGCGCGCCAGGCCGGCATCGTCGAGCCCCGTGCCGCGGCCCATGCAGTCGGCCAGTGGCAAGCCAGTCAGCCGGCACATCAGCAGGGCCGCGGCCGAGGTGTTGGCAATGCCCATCTCGCCCAGCAGCAGCACGTTGCCGGGCAGCCCCTGCACCAGCTGCTGGCCGTTCTGCAGCGCCGCCTCGCACTGCGCTGGTGTCATCGCCGCGGCATTGCTGCTGTCGGCCGTGCCGCGGCAGACCTTGGCGATGTGCAGGCCGGGCTGCGGTGCGAAGTCGTGCGCCACGCCGCAATCCACCACCGTCAGCGCCAGCCCGTGCTGGCGTGCCAGCACGGACACGGCGGCACCACCGGCCAGCATGTTCAGCACCATCTGAGCCGTGACCTCGGACGGATAGGCCGACACGCCCTGCGCCGCGATGCCGTGGTCGGCCGCAAACACCACCAGCTGCGGCGCCTGCCATTGCGGATGGCTGCGGCCCTGCACCAGCGCCACCTGCAGCGCCAGGGTCTCCAGGCGCCCCAGCGCGCCCTGGGGTTTGGTCAGCAGGTCCAGGCGCTGCTGCACTTGAGTGGCGAGCGCGTCGTCGCGCAGGCTTGCTATGACGGGGAGGGTGATGTTCATCTCGATGCCGCCCAGGCGGCGCAGTGGGCATGCAGTTGCGCCAGGCCATCGGTCAGCGCGGCGGGGCCGGGCTGCAAGATGTCGCAGCTCTTGATCTCGTGCAGGCGGCCGTGGGCCACGGCAGGCACCGCGGCCCAGCCGTCACGCGCGGCCACCTTCTCGGGGCGGAACTTCTTGCCGCACCAGGAGCCGACGATGAGGTCGGGGGCCCGGCGTGCCGGCTCCAGCGCATCGGCCACCACGCGGTGCTTGCCCAGGCTCTGCGTGGCGAGCTCGGGGAAGACATCGTCGCCGCCGGCGATGGTGATGAGTTCCGACACCCACTGGATGGCGCTGATCTTGGGTTCGTCCCACTCCTCGAAGTAGACGCGCGGCCGGCGGGGCCAGGCGGCGGCCACAGCCGCGAGGCGCGCGTGCTCGGCCTGGCATGCGGCGATCCAGGCCTCGGCCTTCACCTGCGCGCCCACCAGCCCGGCCACCAGCCGCAGCGTGTCGAAGATCTGCGCCACGCTGCGCTGGTTGGTGATGAAGACGCTCAGGCCGGCGCGTATCAGCTTGTCGGCCAGCGCGGCCTGCATGTCACTGAAGCCGATGACGAGGTCGGGTTGCAGGGCCACGATCTGGTCGATCTTGCCGTCGAGAAAGGCACTCACGCGCGGCTTTTCCTGGCGCGCGCGGCGCGGGCGCACGGTATAGCCGCTGATGCCGACGATGCGCGCTTCTTCACCCAGCAGGTACAGCCACTCGGTGGTTTCTTCGGTGAGGCAGACGATGCGCTGCGGGCCGTGGGAGCTCATCACTTCATTGTCCAAGCAGGCGCCGCAGCAGCGCGGCATCGAAGTGTTCTTCCACCATGTCGGCCAGGGTCTCGCAGGCCTCTTCCAGCGTCGGCACGGCAGCGCCGAACAGCGCGCGCAGCACCGCCGCCTGTTCGAACAGGCCGTGGGCATAGACGCCGAGCACGCTGCCCCGCTGCCAGCCGATGGCCTGCCCCTCGTCGTCGTGCAGCACGGCGCAGCGGGCCGTGGCCTCGGTCTCGCCACAGCGGATCTCGTAGGCCGGCGCCTCGACACCGCACAGCGCTGCCCACGCCCCGTGCGGGCCGTGCTGCGCGCCCGGCGCACCGAAGCGCACCGGTGCGGCACGCAGCCGCTTGACGGCAGCGAAGCGCGTGTGCAGCGGCAACAAGCCCAGGCCGGGCAGGTGCTGCACACGCTGGCCGTCATGGCCTTCGGGGTCGTGCAGTGTCAACCCCAGCAGCTGCAGGCCGCCGCACACGCCCAGCACGGGGCGGCCAGCCGCGGCGTGGGCCTCGACGCTGCGGTCCAGCCCCTGCGCTCGCAGCCAGGCGAGGTCGCCGCTGGCCTGCTTGCTGCCGGGCAGCACCAGCCAGTCGGCGCCTTCGGCCTGTGCCGGCGTGCGCGCCCACACGAGCCGCAGGCCGGGCACCCGCGCCAGCGGCAGGAACTCGTCGAGGTTGCTGATGTGCGGCGCGGCCAGCACCGCCACGCGCAGCCGCGGGGCACTTGCCGCACCCACGGCCGCGGCGTGCCCGGCTTCGTCGGGGTGCAGCAGACCGTCTTCTTCGGGCAGGCCGTGGTCGCGCCGCAGCGGCAGCACGCCGGCCAGCGGCACGCCGGTCAGCGCCTGCAGGTGCTGCGGCCCGGGGGCGAGCAGGGCCGCGTCGCCGCGGAAGCGGTTCAGCACGAAACCCTGCAGCAGGCCGCGCACGTCGTCGGGCAGCAGGGCCCAGGTGCCGTAACAGTGCGCGAAGCTGCCGCCGCGGTCGATGTCGCTCACCAGCAGCGCCGCCGCAGGCCCGGCGGCCTGGGCCCAGCGCGCGGTGCCCAGGTTGACGTAGTCCTGCGGCGCCAGGTTGATCTCGGCCGGCGAGCCCGCGCCTTCGACGACGATCAAGTCGTGCCGCGCCGCGAGGCGGTCGAAGGCGACGCGCGCCTCCACCGCCAGCACGGCGCTGCGTTCGCGCCAGGGCACCGCCTTCAGGTCGGCGCGCACCTGGCCGTGCAGCACCACCTGGCTGGCGGTGTCGGCCTCGGGCTTCAGCAGCACCGGGTTCATGTCGGTGTGCGGCTGCACGCGGGCAGCCAGGGCCTGGAAATACTGGGCCGAGCCGATCTCGCCCAGGGCATGCCCGCTGGCGCCATCGCCGCCAACACCACCGCCGTTGCCACAAGCCACCACGCGCGCGTTGTTGCTCATGTTCTGCGCCTTGAAGGGCGCCACGTCGAGGCCGCGCCGCGCGGCAACGCGGCACAGCGCGGTGGCCAGCCAGCTCTTGCCGGCACCGCTGGTGGTGCCCCAGACGATGAGGCTGCGGGTCATGGCGGGCCGTCCTGTAGCGCGCGCAGCAGCGCGGCCTGGGCCTCGGGCGGCAGGGTGTTCACACGCAGCCAGCCGGGCAGGCCGAAGGACGCGGCGTCACGCACCTGCACGCCGTGGCGGGCCCGGGCCCTGGCGGCGCGGGGCGCCGTCCACGGCGCGGGCGGACGCATGCAGAAGAAAGGCGTGTGGCTGGGCATCAGCTCGCAGCCCAGAGCCTGCAGCGCTGCCGCCTGCGCTGCCTTCCATCGGCGCAGCAGGGGCAGGCTCTCGCGCAGCCAGGCCTGGGCGGCAGCCCCGCACCAGCTGTGCAGCAGCGCCACGCCCTGCCCGCCCAGCGGCCACGACGGCGCAGCGGCCTCCAGTGCCTGCACCCAGCGCTGCCAGCCTGCGCCGGCCGGGGCCACGGCATAGGCTGCGCGCACGCCGCACAGCCCCAGGGCCTTGTTGGGGCTGTGCAGCACGAAGGCTTGGTCCCGCGCAGCGGCGTCCCAGGTGCGGGGACCGCCGGTGCCGGCAACGCCGGCGTCGCAGTCACCGCCAGGCCCGCTCAGGCGCAGCGGTGCGTACACCGCGTCCAGCACAGTGGCCGCATCGCCGCCCACACCAGGCGGGGCCGCGGGCGGGTCGTCCTGCCCCAGCGGGCTGCCGGGGTCGGCCTGCCAGCGCAGCGTGGCGTGGGCGCGATCGCCGGCGCGGGCTGCGCCATCACCGCGGGCGAGTGCCACCACCGCGCGGCCGCAGGCGCGGGCGGCGCGGGCGTAATCGCCATAGGCCTGCGCCGGCACCGCCACCGGCCCCGGCGCCAGCCGCTGCGAGACGGCGGTGATGCGCTGGATGAACTCGCTGCCGCTGGCGGCCAGCAGCACGCGGGCAGGCTGCACGCCATGCCAGGCCGCCAGCGCTTCGCGCAGCGCGTGGTGGCTGGCGTCAGGGTAACGCGTGGCGTCCGCGCCCTGCACCGCGGCCCAGGCCGCCGGGCACGGGCCTGCGGCGTGGGCGTTGGTGCTGAAGTCGAAGCGCGCCGGGCCCTCGGCACCAGGGCCGCCGTGGATCGGAAAGGACGGCGAAAAGGCCATCAGCTCGTTCACGGCCGCAGCCCCAGCAGCAAAGCCGCCAGCAGCGCACTGCTCCAGGCCAGCACCGCGCAATGCCGCAGGCCGGACGCCAGCGCCGCACCGTCGGGCGATGGTGCGGGCGCGTGCAGTGCATACACACCGGGCTTGCGCAGGCGCACGCCCAGGCGCAGGGCCAGCGCGCCCATGGGCCAGCCGCCGTTGGGCGATGGCGTCTGCCGCGCCAAGGCTGGCAGCGCGCGCCAGTGGCGGGGCGTGGCCAGGGCCAGCCCGGTGAGGCGCGCGGGCAACCACGACAGCACATCGTCGGCACGCGCGGCCCACTTGCCGGCCCATTCCCAGCGGCCGCGGTAGCCCCACATGGCGTCGGCCGTGTTGGCCATGCGGTACAGCACGGCGCCAGGCAGGCCCGCCAGCACCAACCAGAAGAGCGGCGCGACGACCGAATCGCTGAGGTTCTCGGACAGCGTTTCCAGCGCCGTTTCGCGCAGTTCTTCCGGCGCCATGGCGCTCACGTCGCGGCTGACCAGGCGCGCCAGCTGTTGGCGCGCCGGCTCCACGCCTTGCTGCAGCGCGGCTTCGACGGCAGCCACCTCGTCGCGCAGCATGCGCCACGCAAACGTCGGCTTGATCACGACGGCCAGGGCCGGCACCGCCGCCCACAGCGGCCATGCGCCGGCCTGCTGCTGCCAGACCCAGGCCGCGGCCACCAAGGCCAGCGCCAGGGCGCACCAGGCCAGCGCACCGCCCGCGAACGCAGCCGCCGGCGGCAGGCGCAGCAGCGCGCGGCCGAGGGGCCCGAGCACCTGCCCGAGCCAGGCCACCGGGTGCAACGCATTGCGCGGCTCGCCCAGGCAGGCGTCCCAGGCCCAGGCCAGCAGCAGCGCCAGGCCCAGCGCCAGCCCCGGTGTCGCGGCGGCTTCGCTCATCAGTCTTCGATGCCGCGCTGCGCGGGCACACCGGCCTGGAAGTGGTGTTTCACCAGCGTCATCTCGGTCACCGTGTCGGCCAGGGCCACCAGCTCTTCGGGCGCGTTGCGCCCGGTCAGCACCACGTGCACGTGCGCGGGACGTTCGCGCAGCACCCGCAGCACCGGCTCCAGCGGCAGCCAGCCGTAGCGCAGCGGGTACATGATCTCGTCCAGCACGACGAGGAA
>JANMMD010000340.1:0-9316 GCA_031372905.1 Betaproteobacteria bacterium | reverse complement strand
CGGCCGCCGAAGAACATGTTCATCATCATCGTCACCACCATGTCGTCGCGGTGGTGGCCCAGCGCAATCTTGGTGGCGCCCAGCTCACCCGCCACGCGGTAGAGGATGCCCCGCCTGAGCCGGCTGCACAGGCTGCACATGGTCTGGCCTTCGGGGATCAGCTTCTTGACGATGCTGTAGGTGTCCTGGTTCTCGATGTGGAAGGGCACGCCCAGCTTCGAGAGGTATTCCGGCAGCACGTGCTCGGGGAAGCCGGGCTGCTTCTGGTCGAGGTTGACGGCAATCAGGTCGAAGTGGATGGGCGCACGCTCCCGCAAGCCGAGCAAGATGTCGAGCATCGCGTAGCTGTCCTTGCCGCCGCTCAGACACACCATCACCTTGTCGCCGGCCTCGATCATGTTGAAGTCGGCGATGGCCTGGCCCACCTGGCGGTGCAGGCGCTTGCCGAGCTTGTGCACCGCCACCGCGGCCTTTTTGACGGGGTGGAAGTCGAGCGGGGCATTCATGTCATTGCTCTTTCATGCCGAAGACCTCCACGCCCACGGCATCGCAGTCGGGGTAGACGTCGGGTTTGGCGGTGGAGACTCTCGCGGCGCGCACACGCGGGTGGGCCAGCATCAGCGCCAGCACGTCGTCGGCCAGGGTTTCCTGCAGGTGGATGTGGCCCTTGGACACGCGTTCCATCACCGAGCGGCGGATGAAGTCGTAGTCCACCACTTCGTCGAGCTTGTCCATCGTGGGCGTGGACAGCGCCAGCGGGATGTAGAGGTCGACGTTGATGAGCACACGCTGCTCGCCCTTCTTCTCGAAATCATGCACCCCGATGTTGATCCACACCGCGTAGTCGCGCAGGAAGAGGCGGCGGCAGTCCATCAGGCTGGGGTGGTTCAGCAGGCTTTGCATCAGGTTTCTTTCTTGTCGTCTTTTTCTCGCGCCAGGAACATCACGTCCCGCGCCTGGGCCTGCAGGTGCTGGCCGCCATCGACCAGCAAGGTGGTGCCGGTGACGGCGCCCGCCTCCAGCAGGTAATGCACTGCGCGCGCCACGTCACCCGGCGTCGAACTGCGGCCCAGCGGCGTCATCGTGTGCGAGGCGTTGAATTCACTGCCCGACATCTCGCCTGAGAGCAGCGTGACGCCCGGTGCCACGCCGCACACGCGCACCCGCGGCGCCAGCGCCTGGGCCAGCAGCGTGTTGGCAGCCTCCAGCGCCGCCTTGCTGAGCGTGTAGCTCAGGTAGTCGGGGTTGGGGTTCCAGAGCTTCTGGTCGAGGATGTTGATCACGCAGCCCGTGACCGCTTCGCCCACCAGCCCATGCAGCGCCCGCGCCAGCACGATGGCCGGCATCGTGTTGGCGCGCCAGTGCGCTTCCATGCGCTGGGCGCTGAAGCTGGCCACGTCGTCGTACTCGAAGAGCGAGGCGTTGTTCACCACCGCGTCCACACGCCCGTAGCCTTGCACCACGGCGGGCAGCAGGCCTTCGCAGGCGGCTTCATCGGCCAGGTCGGCCGCAAAGGCCATGGCCACGCCGCCGGCCTCGCGGATGGCGGCCACGGTCTGTGCCGCGGCGGCGCCCGAGCTGCGGTAGTGCACGGCCACACGCCAGCCGTGGGTGGCCAGGTGTTGGCTGATCTCGCGACCGATGCGCTGGGCGGCGCCGGTCACCAGCACGACGGGGCGGGTGTCCATCAAGGGGTGTGGGAGGAGAAGGAAGGGGTTTCTACAATGCCGCGGATGCCATCACCCGGGGCCGAGAGTTTATCGGCGCGCCTTTCGCCACGTTTGTCCCTGCGCCTGCATGCGGCCATCGCCGATGCCGGCGGCTGGCTGGGCTTCGATGGCTTCATGGCCAGGGCCTTGTACGAGCCGGGGCTGGGCTACTACGCGCGCGGCACGCCGGTGTTCGGGGCGATGCCGGGTTTTGGGGAAGGGCGGGGCAGCGATTTCGTCACCGCGCCCGAGCTGTCGCCTTACTTCGGCCGCACCCTGGCGCGGCAGGTGGCGCAGGCGCTCGCCGCCACGGGCACGCACGAGGTGCTGGAGTTCGGCGCGGGTTCCGGCGCACTCGCGGAGCAGCTGCTCGATGCGCTCGGCGATCACCTGCAGCGCTACACCATCGTCGATGTCTCGGGCACCCTGCGCGAACGTCAGGCGCTGCGTCTGGCCAGATTCGCGCCGCGGGTAACGTGGCTGGACGCGTGGCCGGCACGCATCGAAGCCGTGGTGGTGGGCAACGAGGTGCTGGATGCGATGCCGGTGCAGCTGCTGCACTTCGATGGCCAGCAGTGGCTGGAGCGTGGCGTGGTGAGCGATGGCGAAGGCTTCACGTGGCGCGACCGCCCCACCACGCAACGCCCGCCGGCAGACGCTGCGTTCATGCCCGGCACCGTCACCGAGATCCACGCCCAGGCCGAGGCCTTCATCCGCAGCCTGGCCGAACGCATGCAGCGCGGCGCGGCGTTCTTCATCGACTACGGTTTTCCCGAGGCCGAGTACTACCACCCACAGCGCACCGGCGGCACGCTGATGTGCCACCAGGCGCACCGGGCCGATGCCGACCCGCTGGTGCACGTCGGCGATAAGGACATCACCGCGCATGTCAATTTCAGCGCGGTGGCGCTGGTCGGGCAGGACGCCGGCCTGCAGGTGCTGGGCTACACCAGCCAGGCGCGTTTTCTGCTGAACTGCGGCCTGCTCGAGCTGCTGCGGGGCGCCGATATCCGCCAGACCGCAATGGCGCAGAAGCTCATCACCGAACACGAGATGGGCGAGCTCTTCAAGGTGCTGGGCTTCGTCAAGGGTGCTGATTTCGGCGCCATCGGGTTTGCGGCGGGCGACCGCTCGCACACGCTGTAAGGCCGCGGGTCATGCGCTGGCTGCTCGTCTTCCTGCTCGCCTCGATCTTCTTCAACGTCCTGCACGGCTGGCTGCGCAAGATCGGCCTGGGCAAGCTGCCGGGTGACTTCAGCTTCCGCCTGCGCGGTCGCGAGTGGCATGTGCCGCTGGCCAGTTCGGTGGTGCTCAGCGTGCTGGCAATGTTGATCGGCTTGATGTTTTGATGACGACCATGGCAGCCCACACGCACGAACAGATCCAGGCCATCATGGACCGCGGCGAAGTCGAGGCCGCACGCGCTGCCGCGCGCACCGTGCTGCCGGCCTTGAGCGGCGCCGAACGCGGCCGCATGCTGCTGCTGCTGGCCACGGCCAGCACGCTGGCTGGCGATGCCCTGGAAGGCATGCGCAACGGCGTCGCGGCGCGCGAGGTGTTTCAGGAGCTGGTGGCCGCCGGCGGCGCCAGTGCAGGGGCTTCCCACGCCCAGGCACAAGCCGGCATCTGCGAAGCCCTCGGGCGTGTCGCCGGCGCGCTGCGTCTGGTGGGCGACCACGCCACCGCCATCGCCACGCTGGAGCAGGCCGAGGCCCTGGCGCGTGAAGCCGGCCTGCTGCTGCCGCTGGCCCAGGTGCTGCGGCAGATCGGCGTGTGCTGTTCGCTGGTGGGGCGGCATCGCCATGCCCAGACCTGCCTGGAAGAAGCCGAAACCCTGCTGCAGACGCATGGCAGCCCGGCCGACCGCCTGCAGGCGCGGCTGTCGACACTGAACGCGCGCAACCGGCTCAGCGAGTCCTTGCCGCCCGATTCCGAAGAGCGCCGTCTGACCCTGGACGCCACCCTGCCCGCCTGGCAGACCTTGGCGGAGGCCTGCGCCGCGGCCGGCCAGCAGCGCCTGGCCGTGATGGCCCAGGGCAACCACGCCATCACGCTGGCCGAGCTCGGTCGGCATGCCGACGCTATCGCCGAACTGCGGGCGCTGGAGCCGCAGTACCGCCACCTCGGCATGCGGCCCAACGAGGGCTTGTGCCTGGGCAAGCTGGCGATCAGCCAGCTGGCGCTGGGCGACGCGGCGAGCGCGCGCGACAGCGCCCGGCGCGCCGAGGCCGTGCTGCGCGACGGCGGCGCGGTCGACGACCTGCAGGAGACGCTGGAAGCGCTGAGCGAAGCCGAGGCCGCCTGCGGCGACCCCGCAGCGGCGCTGGCCACGCTGCGCCGCGTGCGTGCGCTGGACCGGCGCAAGTCCGACGACGCCGCGCGCGGCGCGGTGGTGCAGCGTGAGCTGCGCATCGAGCTGGCGCGCCTGAGCAGCCAGTGGGCGCGCCACGCCACCACCGATGCGCTCACCGGCCTCGGTAACCGCCGCGCGCTGGAGCAGTGGATGGAGCGGCAGCTGCCGCGCGCCGAGCGCGGCCTGCCGCTGTGTGTGCTGCTGATGGACCTGGACCACTTCAAGTGGGTGAACGACAGCTTCGGACATGGCGCCGGCGACGAGGTACTGCGCCGCGTCGCCAGACTCATCGAGCAGAGTTGCCGCGATGGGGATCTGGCGGTGCGTTACGGCGGTGAAGAGTTCGTGCTGGCGCTGGCCGGCGTCGGCGTCGAGGCCGCCACGGCCGTGGCCGAGCGCCTGCGCGCGGCCACCGCCGAGCAGGCCTGGGGGCAGGTGGCTGCAGGTTTGCGCGTCAGCGTGAGCATCGGCGTGGCCGCGGCCGTGGAAACAGCCACCGTGCCCGAGCTTTTTGCGTTGGCCGACCGGCGCCTTTATGCCGCGAAGTTCAGCGGCCGCGACCGGGTGGTCAGCGCGGGCTGAAGAGGCGATCAGGCGGCCGGGAGCGCCGCCGCCCGCTCGGCCATCGCGGTCATCGCCGCAGTCACCGCGGCCACCCGCGTGGCATGCACCTCGGCGCCGATCTCGGGGCCCTTGCGGCCGCGCGCCATCGCTGCATCGGCCGCCGTGGCGGTGTCCACGGTGCGCGCCGCGGCCAGCAAGGGCGGCAGGCGCGTGCAAGGCTCGTAGGGCCGGTCTTGCAGGCCGGTGCGGCCGCGGGCATCGCAGGCGCAGGCCAGCAGCGCCTGCTCGAAGCGCTCGGGCCGGCGCAGCGCGTCGCAGCGCTCGAACAAGCGCACCAGCGCGCCGGCGCTGAGGCTGCCACTGCCATGCAGGTGCGTGTGCTCACGCGCCACCACCTCGGCGAGCTCACGGCATTCGCTGGGCACACGCAGCCGCGCGCCCAGCGCCGCCGCCAGCTTGGCGCTGCGGCCCTCGTGGCCGATGTGGCGCGGCCAGGCTTCGGGGTGCGTCGTGCCCTTGCCCAGGTCGTGGCACAGGCAGGCCCAGCGCACGGCCAGCGGCGCGTTCACGCGTGCGGCTTCGTCCAGCACCATGAGCAGGTGCACACCGGTGTCCACCTCGGGGTGATGAGCGGGCGGCTGCGGCACGCCCCACAGGCGGTGCACCTCGGGCAGCAGGCGCTGCAGCGCGCCGCAGTCGCGCAGCACTTCCAGCATGCGGCTGGGCTGTGCGGTCATCAAGCCACGCGACAGCTCCTGCCACACACGTTCCGGCACGAGGTGGTCGACCTCGCCCTCGGCCACCATCTGCTGCAGCAGTGCCAGTGTTTCCGGCGCGATGCTGAACGCGGGGAAACGCGCCGCCAGCCGCGCCAGGCGCAACACGCGCACCGGGTCTTCGACGAAGGCCGGCGAGACATGGCGCAGCACACGCGCCTCGATGTCGCGCTGGCCGCCGTGGGGGTCGATCAGGCTGCCGTCCTCGGCCTGCGCAATGGCGTTGATGGTGAGATCGCGGCGCAGCAGGTCGTCTTCGAGCGTCACACCGGGTGCCGCGTGGATTTCGAAGCCGCGGTAGCCCGGCGCGGTCTTGCGTTCGGTGCGCGCCAGCGCCACTTCTTCGCCTGTCGCTGGGTGCAGAAAGACCGGGAAATCCTTGCCGACGGGCTTGTAGCCCAGCGCCAGCAGTTCTTCGGGCGTGGTGCCCACGGCCACCCAGTCGCGGTCGCTCTCGGGCAGGCCCAGCAGGCGGTCGCGCACGGCGCCGCCGACGACATACAGCTGCATCGCCATCAGGGCTTGGGCCGGTACGGCTCGTCTTCGGCGATGTAGTCGTGCTCTTCCAGCGCGTCGACGATCCAGGCGCGCACCCCCGGCGCGGTGGCCACCCGCGCGATGTAGTCGTGCAGGCGGTGCGGCATGGGCAGCGCATAGGTGCGCAGGCGCATGCACACCGGCGCGAACATCGCATCGGCCGCGCTGAAGGCGCCGAAGAGGAAGGGCCCGCCGCTGTCGTTCAGCGCCTCGGCCCACATCTGCTCGATGCGCAGCACGTCGGCGCGCACGCCAGCCTGCTCGGCCCAGATCTTCGCGCCCACTTCGGGCAAGGCCGCCTCGATGTTCATCGGGCAATGGCTGCGCAGGGCGCCGAAGCCGCTGTGCATCTCGGCGCACAGCGAACGTGCGCGCGCCCGTTCACGCATGCCTTCGGGCCAGATGCCGTGGCCAGGGAACTTGTCGTGCAGATATTCGATGATGGCCAAGGTGTCCCAGACAGCGAAGTCGTCGTCCAGCAGCACCGGCACCTTGCCCGACGGTGAGAAGGTGGCCACCTCACGGCGGAACGCCGAGCCGGGCGAGAAGTCGAAGCGCAGCTTGCGTTCTTCGAAGGGCAGGCCGAGCTGCTTCATCAGCACCCACGGGCGCATCGACCACGACGAGTAGTTCTTGTTGCCGATCACCAGATGCATGACGCGCCCCTGTTGCATAACACCGAGAGCCTGAAGCCTTGAGTCTCGATGCTAGTCGCGCCTTGCCCCGGCGCGCAGCTTCTCCAGCTTGGCGCGGCCGTGCACCGCGCCCAGGTAGCCCGGCGCGATGGCCTCCAGCGCCGCTGCCGTGATGTCGAGTGCCGCCAGGCCAGGCAGCTTGCCGCCGGCGATGTTGGGCTGCTTCATCGAATCGAGGTTGTCGCGCGACATCAGCGTTGGCCCGGGCAGCAGTTCCATCACCAGCGCCTGCACGCGGCCGATGGCGTCGGGCAGCGGGATCACCGCGCGCTCGTGGCCGGACCAGCGCCCGGCCAGCTGCACCAGTTCACCCAGCGTGTAGACCGTGGGGCCGACGAGTTCGTAGGTCTTGCCGATGGTCTCTGGCCGCTGCAGCGCGGTGACCACGGCACTGGCCACGTCTTCCACCCACACCGGCTGGAAGCGCGCCGTGCTGCCGGCCAGCGGCATGAACGGCGCCAGCGCCTGCAGCTTGGCAAAGAGGTTGAGGAAGCTGTCTTCGGCACCGAAGATCACCGAGGGCCGCAACAGCGTGAGCTGCAAGCCGCTCTGCTCCAGCACGTGTTCGCCGGCGGTCTTGCTGCGCAGGTAGTTCGACGGCGCGGCATTTACCTCCGCCGTCACGCCCAAGGCGCTGATGTGCACCAGACGCCGCACGCCCGCCGCTGCGCAGGCCTGCGCCAGGTGGCGCGGCAGGCGCACATGCACGTGGTCGAAGGCCGCCGGGCTGCCGTGGAGGATGGCCACCAGGTTCACCACTGCGTCGCAGCCGGCCACCAGGCGGGCCAGCGCGGCATCGTCGTGCACGTCGGCCTGCACCACCTCCACCGTGGGCAGCGCGGTCAGCGCCTTGGCGCGCGCGGCACGGCGCGTGGGCACGACGATGCGCAGGCTGGGGCTGGAGGCCGCCAGGCGTTCACACACCGCACGGCCGACGAAGCCGGTGCCACCGAGAACAAGAACTCTTTGCATGGGGATTTACAGCTCAGGGCAGGTCGCGATCAGGCGCGGCGGTGGCCGGCTCGCGCGGGCCGATGGGGGCACCCAGGCGGGTGCGCAAGGGCGTCGCGGAGCCACCCAACAACGCACTGTAGGTGACGCTGTTAGCCAGCACCTTCTTCACGTAATCGCGCGTTTCATTGAAGGGAATGCTTTCGGCCCAGGCCGCGGGTTCCATCACCGCACCGCCTTCGCGCCAGCGCCGTGGCCGGCCGGGGCCGGCGTTGTAGGCGGCGGTGGCCATGGCCAGCGAGCCGCCGAAGTCGTCGAGCACACGCTTGAGGTAGGCGGTGCCCAGCTGCAGGTTGATGCCGTTGTCGTTGATCAGCGTGTTGTTCCAGGGCAGGCCGAGCTTCTTCGCCGTCCAGCTGGCGGTGGCGGGCATCAGCTGCATCAAGCCGCTGGCGCCCACGCCCGAGCGCGCATCGGTGACGAAGCGTGATTCCTGGCGGATGAGGCCGA
Source organism: Betaproteobacteria bacterium (assembly GCA_031372905.1). Classification (GTDB taxonomy): domain Bacteria; phylum Pseudomonadota; class Gammaproteobacteria; order Burkholderiales; family Burkholderiaceae_C; genus Rubrivivax. The sequence continues at coordinate 1,221 of JANMMD010000340.1, read as the reverse complement.
AGACCACCGCCGCATCCAGGCCCGCGGCGCGTGCGCGTTCGACGATGAGCTCCCGGTGCACCAGCGGGTAGCGCTGGGCGAGATCGATCTCGCTGCGTGTGCGGTCGCTGGTGTTGATGCAGCGGTCCCAGACCCTGCGCTCGCAGGCCAGGTCGGCAGCAGCCAGCAACTCGCGGTCGTTCATGCCGCGCAGCGTGAAGTTCCACTCGCGCACGCCTTCGCTGCGCAGGCCGAGCTCGATCAGCATCAGCGCGCGCACCAGCCCGGGCTGCCGGCGTATGGCCTGGCGTTCGGGTTCGCTCAAGGACGCAGGCGGCGCGGGCAGGCGCCAGGCTTCGCCGATCTCCTCAGCCGCCAGCTGGCCGTAGAAAGTCAGTGGCGTGGCCACACCGGCCAGGGCGCTGCGGGCGCTGCTGCGCGCGGCATCCCCTTCAGGCCCGGCCGCCGCGCGGGCCAGCGTGGCGCGGGCCTGCCAATAGAGCCAGCTGTCCTGGCGCTGTTCGGCCGCGGGCATGGCCTCGATGGCGCGCTGCATCAAAGCCCAGCGGCTGGTGTCCCTGGCCGGCTGGCGCAGCGCGGCGCGTACGTGCCAGGCCAGCAGCTCGTCGCTCCACGGCGGTTGGGTGCCGGGCGGGTGGGCGCGGTCCCACAGCTTCCAGGCGTGCCGTGCGTGTTCTGCGGCATTCGACTGCAGCTTCAGGGCCGCTTGCTTGGCGATGTGCGCCCACACGGTGGCCTCCTGCGCTGCGTGCAGGCGGTGCGCGTCGGCCGCTTGCAGCTGCGTGACGGCATAGTCCGGGTCGCTCGCTGCGGCGCGCATGAGCGCCAGTACCAGCAGCTCGTGGCCGTGGCTGCCGGCGCCGGGGTTGCGGCCCTGTGTTCCGTTCAGGTAACGCGCCGGGTTCTCGAGCAGCTGCGCCACCGCTTTGTCGACCGTCGGGCCCAGCAGCGCAGCCGCGCTGCGCGCAGCGCGCAGGCGGTTGTTCTCCACCGCCATGCGCAGCGCCTGCCAGGCGTCGTCGGTGGTGAGCACTTTCGCTTCGAACAGGGTGCTGGCCATCAGCGCGCAGCCGTCGTCCAGTTCACGCGGTGCCAGCCACGCGGCGCGTGCGGCCTGGCGCACGTCGTCGCCGGCGAGGTGGCGCGCCAGCAGCGCGTAGCAGCTGACCTCGCGGTCGTCGTTCATGCGGAAACGCGGGAACTCGGTGCGCAGGTTGGCCC
>JANMMD010000322.1:0-6086 GCA_031372905.1 Betaproteobacteria bacterium | reverse complement strand
GGCGGCAGACGAGTTCCTTGTCCTTGGTGAAGGTCACGTCGCACTCCACGATGCCGGCGCCCATGCGCGCGGCGGCCTCGTAGCTTTCCTTCGTGTGCTCGGGGAACTGCAAGGCCGCGCCGCGGTGGCCGATGGAGAAGTCCGTCACCTCGTAGTTCTTGCGCCGTGCCGCGCAGGACTGCAGGCGCTGCTGCAGCGGGCTCTCGGCCATGTCATTGACGAGGAAAAACGGCCGCGGGCCGATCTGCACGCTGGCGGGGCCGTCGTTGTCGGGACCGTTGCCATGGCCGTTGTTGGCGCAGGCCAGCGTGGACAGCGCCGCGACCGTCACGGCCGCTAACGTCTGAAATGTGCGTATCAGTCTCATGATCTCTCCTGGCGTTATGGGGCACGGGGCCCACGCTCTGGCAGGCCCGGCGCCGACGCTAGGCTCGCGGCGTGACGGGGAGATGACCATCAGGGCATCGCAGCAGCCGCCAGCGCGCGCACCGCACGCTGCACACCGCCGCCGCCCACCGGCACGCCCAGGCTGATGAGGGCCGCTTCGATGCCACCCAAGGCGCCCAGGATCATGGCCGGGTTGCAGTCGCCGAGATGCCCGATGCGGAAGGCGCGGCCCTGCATCTCACCCAGGCCGCCGGCCATCGCCACCTGGAAGCGTTCACGCGCCACGGTGCGCAGCGCCAGCGCATCCACGCCGCCTGCCACGGTCACGGTGGTGACGCTCACCGCGCGCGTGGCCGGCTCTTGCGCGAAGAAGTCCAGCGCGCCGCCCTCGCGCCAGCCGTCCACCGCGGCGTGCACGGCGCCGGCCAGCAGAGCATGGCGCGCATGCACGGCATCCAGCCCCTCGCTGAAGATCAGGTCCAGCGCGGCCTGCATGCCGAACAGCAGGTTCAGCGGCGGCGTGCCGCAGTACTTGCGGTAGCTGGCGTTGTGGCGGCGGTGCACCCAGTCCCAGTAAAAACGCGGCGCCGGGTTGGCCTCGGCGCGGGCAAAGGCGCGCCGGTTCACGGCCACGAAACCGGCGCCCGGCGGGCACATCAGGCCTTTCTGCGAAGCGCCCAGCGCGACGTCCACACCCAGCGCGTCCATCTCGAACGGCGCTGCGCCCAGCGAGGCCACGACGTCGGCCACCAGCAAGGCCGGGTGGCCGGCGGCATCGATGGCACGGCGCACGGCGGCGAGGTCGCTGGTGACGCTGGTGCTGGTGTCGGTGTGCACGGCAAACACGGCCTGGATGCGGTGTTCGCGGTCGTCGCGCAACGCCTGCTCCACGGCGGCCGGGTCCAGCGGCCAGCCTTCACGCGCCGGGGTGCGCACGACCTTGCGGCCCAGGGCCTCGGTCTGCACCGCCCAGCCTTCGCTGAAGACACCGGTGCCGGGCACCAGCACACTGGCGCCGAGATCGGCCACGTTCTCTGCCACGGCCTCCCACACGCCGTGGCCGTTGGAGGCGTAGAGGAAGACATCGCCCGTGGTCGACATCAGCCGCTGCAGGCCTTCTTCACAAGCGGTGATGCAGTCGTCGACGCGCGGGTCGGCCAGGTCCATGGGCTGCTGGGACATGGCGTGCAGCACGGCTTCCGGCAGGGGGGTGGGGCCGGGCGAGTGCAGGAAACGGCGGCCAGGGATTCGAGTGTCAGGGCGGGGGTTGGAGCTCATGCCGCAATGCTAAGCGGGGTGTCTGCCTTGGCGCTTCTTCCGCGCCTCCTTCGCGCTTCCTCGGCGCTACCGGCGCGCTTCAGGGCGCTGCCACTGCGGCTACTTCCAGCTCGGCGCGCGCTTCTCGATGAAGGCCTGCACGCCTTCCAGTGCGCTCTCGTCCATCATGTTGCAGGCCATCGTGCGGGCCGCGTCCTCGTAGGCCGCCGCGATGCCCGTCTCCAGCTGGCGGTAGAAGAGGGCCTTGCCCATCGCCAGCGCCACGCGCGGCTTGGCGGCGATGCGGGCGACGAGCCGTTCCACCTCGGCATCGAGTTCGGCGGCGTCGACGACGCGGTTCACCAGGCCCTGCTGGCGGGCTTCGTCGGCGCTGATGAAGTCGCCCGTCACCAGCATCTCGAAGGCCGCCTTGCGGTGCAGGTTGCGGCTGAGCGCGACGCTGGGCGTGCTGCAGAAGAGGCCCAGGTTGACGCCGCTGACGGCGAACCGCGCCTCGCGGCTGGCCACGGCCAGGTCGCACATCGCCACCAGCTGGCAGCCCGCCGCGGTGGCGATGCCCTGCACACGCGCCACCACCGGCACGGGCAGCTGCTGGATCGTCATCATCATGCGGCCGCATTGCTCGAAGAGACGTTCGTAGCCGCCCTGGCTGGGCTCGGCACGCATCTCCTTCAGGTCGTGGCCGGCGCAGAAGGCGCGGCCGGCCGCCGCCAGCACCACCACGCGGGCGCTGGCGTCTCGCGCCACGGCGTCCAGCGCCGCCTGCAGCGCGTCCAGCAGGCCCACGCTCAAGGCATTGAAGGCCAGCGGGCGGTTCAGCGTGAGGGTGACGACGCCGCGGGCGTCGGCAGCGCAAAGCACCAGGGGTTGGTCAGGCATCGGCGTCTCCGGCATACCTTGACATTGTGCAAGCTGCGCCGCCGCCCGCGGTGCCATCATCGACGCGCGGCGCCCGCCGCTGCCCACAACCACAGCCCTGCCCTGACCGCGACCCCAGAACCCCCCTCAGCGCCCGCCACCGCGGCCGGTGCACCCGCGACCCCGCCCCCGCCCGCCGTGCGGCGCAAGCCCTGGCGGCGCTGGCTCACGGTGGGTGTGGTGGCCGTGCTGGCCGTGGCCGCCACCCTGGCGTGGCGGGCGCGGCCCGTGGCCGCCGAAGGCCTGGTGCTGCAGACGCAGGCGCTGCAGCGCACGCTGCAGTTCAGCGCCCGCGTGCTGACGCCGGCGCGCGTGGACGTGGGCAGCACGCTCACCGGACGCGTGGCGAGCGTGCCCGTGCGCGAAGGCCAAGACGTGGCGGCCGGCGCTGCGCTGGTGGCGCTGGAAGACGACGAGCTGAAGGCCGCGCTGCAGCAGGCGCGGGCCACACTGCGCCAGGCGCAGGCGCGCAGCGCCAGCCAGCGGGCCGTGGCGCAGCCCGGTGCCGATGCGGCGCTGGCGCAGGCCGAAGCTACGCGCGCGACGGCCGAGCGTGAGCTGGCGCGCACGCGCGAGCTCGTGGCCCAGGGCTTCCTCAGCCAGGCGCGCCTGGACGAGGTGCAGCGCAGCCTGGCCGTGGCCAGCGCGCAGCGCGACGCGGCCCGTGCCCAGGCGGCGGCCAACCGCGCCGACGGGCCCGAACTGGCCGGCATCGAGGCCCAGCGCCAGGCGGCCGAAGCCGCGGTGCAGGCTGCCGAAGCGCGGCTGGCGCAAGCCACCCTGCGCGCGCCCGCGGCAGCGCGCGTCATCCTGCGCAGCGTCGAGCCCGGGCAGATCGTGCAGCCCGGCCGCGCGCTGCTGACGCTGGCCGTCACCGGCCCCACCGAGCTGGTGGCCCAGGTGGACGAACGTTTCCTCGGCCAGCTGCGCGTGGGCCAGCAGGCCCGCGTGCTGGCCGACGCCTACCCGCTGCAGCCCTTCAGCGCAGTGCTGGCACGGCTGGCGCCGGGTGTCGACGCCGCCCGCGGGGCGGTGGAAGTCGTCTTCACGCCCGTGGGCAAGACGCCGGGCTTCCTGCGCGAAGACATGACGCTGTCGGTGGAGGCCATCACCGACGAGCGCGCCCAGGCCCTTGTCATACCGCTACAGGCACTGCGGCCGGGCACGGCCGAGGGCGATGCGCGCGTGCTGGTGCTGCAGGGCGGCCGCGCCACCGAGCGCCGCGTGACGCTGGGCCTGCGCACCCTAGACCAGGCCGAGGTGACCGCCGGCCTGGCCGCCGGGGACACCGTGCTGCTGAACCCGCAGCTGGCGCCCGGCACGCGCGTGACGCTGCCAGCGGCACGCTAAAGGCGCTGCGGCCCCATGCGCGGCATCGGCTTCGAGTTCACGGTGGCGGTGCGCTTCCTGCGCGAAGGCCGCTTCCAGAGCCTGCTCATCATCTTCGGCGTCGCTGCCGGCGTGGCCGTGGTGGCCTACATCTCGGCACTGATCACCGGCCTGCAGCAGAACACGCTGAGCAAGACGCTGGGCGCGCAGGCCCACGTGGTGCTGACGCCGCTGGAAGAGCGCGTCACGCCGGTGCTGCCGCGCGCGCCGGGCGAACGACCTTTCAGCGACCTGCAGCCGCGCGCGCAGCGGCTGCGCAACCTGAGCAACTGGCCGCTGGTGGTGGCCAGCCTCGAGGCCCAGCCTGGCGTGGCCGCGGTGTCGCCGCTGGTGGCCGGCTCGGGGCTGGCGCAGCGCGGCGAGGCCACGCGCGCGGTGACGGTGGCCGGCGTCGAGATCGAACGCTACGAGCGCGTGGTGGGCCTGCGCAGCAAGCTCGTGGCCGGCACGCTGCGCCTGGCCCCGGGCGAAGCCATCGCCGGGCTCACGCTGGCCAGCGACCTGGGTGTGCGCGTGGGCGACCGCATCACGCTGACGACCGGCGCCACGGGCACCACGGGCACACGCAGCGAGGTGCTGCGCCTCACCGGCCTGGTGGACCTGGGTGTGCGTGAACTCAACCGCCGCACGCTGCTGGTGCCGCTGCGCACCGGGCAGACCCTGTTCGACCTGCCCGGCGGCGCCACGCAGCTGGACGTGACGCTCACCGACGTGTGGGCCGCGCAAGACCTGGCGCGGCGCCTTGCGCAGCGGCTGCCCTACAAGGTGGAGAGCTGGCAGGACACCAACAGCCAGCTCGTCTCGGCGCTGAACGCGCAGAGCGTCAGCACCACCATCATCCGCGCGGTGGTGATGGTGGTGGTGGTGCTGGGCATCGCCAGCGTGCTGGTGGTCTCGGTGGTGCAGAAGCAGCGCGAGTTCGGCATCCTGCGCGCGATGGGCGCCACGCGCGGGCAGGTGCTGCGTGTCTTCCTGCTGCAGGGCGCGCTGGTCGGCGGGCTGGGCAGCAGCCTGGGCGTGGTGCTGGCGATGGCGCTGGTGGCACTCTTCACGCGTTTCGTGCGCGGCGCCGACGGTCTGCCGCTGTTCGACATCACGCTGCCGCTGGCGATGGCGCTGCAGATCGCCGCGCTGGCCGCGCTGGCGGGCGTGCTGGCGGCGGTGGCGCCCGCACGCCGTGCTTCGCGCATGGACCCGGCGCAGGCCATCCGCACATGAACGCCACGGCCGCGGCGCAGGCCCGAGGAGAGGCGCTGGTGGCGCTGCGCGGCATCCGCAAGACCTACAACGCCGGCCTGCCCAACGAGGCCGAGGTGCTGCACGGCATCGACCTGAACCTGGCGCGCGGTGAGTTCGCGGCGCTGATCGGGCCCTCGGGCTCGGGCAAGAGCACGCTGCTCAACCTGCTGGGTCTGCTGGAGCGGCCCAGCGCCGGCAGCTACACGCTGGCCGGCACCGCCGTGCAGGCGCTGGACGACGACGGCCTGACGCGCATGCGCCGCGAGACCCTGGGCTTCGTGTTCCAGTTCCACCACCTGCTGCCGGCCTTCACGGCGCTGGAGAACGTCACGCTGCCGGCGCTGGCGCGCGACGGCCGCGTCAGCAGCGCGCTGCTCGAACGCGGCCGCAGCCTGCTGGCCGGCGTGGGCCTGTCCGCGGCGATGGACCGCAAGCCGCAGGAGCTCAGCGGCGGCATGCAGCAGCGCGTGGCCATCGCGCGCGCGCTGGTGCTGCAGCCGGCGCTGGTGCTGGCCGACGAGCCCACCGGCAACCTCGACACGGCGGCGGCCGACGAGGTCTTCGTGCTGCTGCGGCGCATGCATGCGGAGGTGGGCACCTCCTTCCTCATCGTCACCCACGACCCCCGCCTGGCCGCACGCTGCGACCGCATCGTCGAGATGCTCGACGGCCGCGTGGCGCGCGACGCGCCGGTAGGCTGAGGCGATTCAGCGGCCTTCGGTGGGCACGCGCAGGCGCTGACGCAGCTCGAACTTCTGGATCTTGCCGGTGCTGGTCTTCGGGATGGGCTCGAAGCGGATGTCGCGCGGCAGCTTGTAGCCGGCGAGCAGGCCCTTGCAGTGCGCCAGCAGTTCAGCGGCGGACACCGTGCTGCC
>JANMMD010000277.1:0-2006 GCA_031372905.1 Betaproteobacteria bacterium | reverse complement strand
GGCTGCCACGCCTTGCGGCCCATCCACCGCCACGGTGCACGCATAGCCGTGCATCTCGCACAGCTCGGTCATCGCGTGCAGTGCGTCGGGGTTGTCGTTGACCAGCAGCAGACGACGCTGAGCTGCGGCGCTCTGCGGCGCCAGGGCCGATGCTGGCGACCCGGCCGACACTGCGGGCACTGCGCTGGGCGGCGCCACGGTCGGCAAGCTCAGGATGAATTCGCTGCCGCAGCCCAGGCCCGCGCTGTGCACGCTGACCGAGCCGCCGTGGTCGGCGGCCATGCGCTGAACGATGGTCAGGCCGATGCCCAGGCCGACATCCTCGCGCGTCAGGCTGTTGGAGGCCTGCGTGAACAGATCGAAGATCTTGGGCAGCATCTGCGCCTCGATGCCGATGCCGTTGTCCTTGATGCTGATGTGCACCTGCGCGTCGGCCACGGCGATGCCGATCTCGATCAAACCGCCCTCCGGGGTGTAGCGCGCGGCGTTGTGCACCAGGTTGCTGATGACCTGCTTCATGCGCACCAGGTCGACATCGACCCAGGCCACGTCGCCCAGGGGCGGCATCACCAGCCGGTGCTTCTTCGCGTCGATGAAGGCGCTTGTCATCTCGACGGCCTCGAACACCAGCGACCCGACACCGACCACGGCACGTTCAAGTTCGACCTTGCCGCGCGAGACGCGCGAGACATCCATCAGGTCGTTGACCAGCTTGGTCAACTGCGTGGCCTGCCGGCCAATGCTGTCGCGGTATTTGTCGACCTCTGCCGTGCTGAGGGTCTTCCGGCGCCGCATCACCTCCACGTACATGGAAATCGCTGCCAGCGGGTTGCGCAATTCATGCGCCAGCATCGCGACGAACTCGTTCTTGCGTTCGTCGGCAACTTCCAAGTCGTTCTTGCGCTGGCGCAACTCTTCCAGCGCGATCAGCATGTCGCGGTTCTGCTGCTCCAGTTCTTCATGCGGGCTTTGCGGCTGGCGCTGAAACAGCGCGTCGATGCGCTGGCTGATGTCGGCGGCAGACAGCCTGGGCGCATTGCGGGGCAGCAGCATTTCCATGGCCACGGTCGAACCTTCGCTGGCTTTGACCTCGATGGAGAAGGCATCCACCAGGCGGTAGCTGCCGTGCACGCCACCGGCGCTGCGGCTGGGGTGGATCTTGCCGTCGGCCCAGACCGAGACCGGCACCCCCGGGCCCTTGTCGGCAACCCGGATGACCATGGCCTGCGCGCCAGGGTGTGTGGCCGAATCACCGACCTGAAAACTCACCGTGGCGCCGCCAGCGTGCTGCAGCGCATTGCGGCCGATCTCGGACAGCGCCGTCGTCAGCCGCGTGCGAGGCAGCCCCTCGAGCCCGAAGAGCTCGCACACCTGGCGACAGCGGTGGCGCAGCGCCACCAGGCTCTGATCGGTCTGGATCTTCACGGTCAAGACGACGTACTGCATCAGCGCCCCTGGATGACGACGACGGTGGCGTCGTCGGTGTTGCGTGCGAACTCGCGGTGCAGCACCGCGGCAATCAGCACGGGGTGGCAAGCCAGCAGGCCCGGATGTTTGGCCAGGTTCCAGCGCGAACTCAGGCCGTCGGTGTTCATGATCAAGGTCGACCGCGGCGGCCAGTCCGCCGACGACTCGCGTGCCTTGCGCGCGCCGTAGCCCACCGTGCCGTCGGTCGAAGCCAAGCGCGTTGTTTCGGCTGGGGCATGCACCACCGCGCTGATATTGCCGAGCCCGGCAAAGCGCAGGGTGCCTGCGTGCGCGTCGATGCTGGCCACCGCCATCACCGCCCCCCGCGTCGACCGCAGCGACTGATGGGCGAGTTCAATGGCCTGCGCCGGCCCCACGTCGCGCACGCTGTGGTGGAAGGCTTCGATGGCCGCGTGGGCGGCTTCGGCCGCCTTCGGGCCGTGGCCCAGGCCGTCGACGACGGCCACCGCGATCGACCGCTCGAAGCGCAGGCACGACCAGCTGTCGCCGGACACGATCTCGCCGCGTATCGGGGTCAT
>JANMMD010000264.1:0-9282 GCA_031372905.1 Betaproteobacteria bacterium | reverse complement strand
CGTAGCGCACCGCTTCGCGGAAGCTGGGCGCGCCCACGGGGATGATCATGAACTCCTGCAGATCGAGGTTGTTGTTGGCGTGCGCGCCGCCGTTGATGACGTTCATCATCGGCACCGGCAGGCTCATGCGGCCCATGCCGCCGAAGTAGCGGTACAGCGGCAGGCCGCTTTCTTCCGCCGCCGCACGCGCCACGGCCATGCTCACCGCCAGCATCGAGTTCGCGCCCAGGCGGCTCTTGTTGTCGGTGCCGTCGAGGTCGATCAAGGTCTTGTCGAGAAAGGCCTGCTCGGAAGCATCCAGGCCGAGGATGCTTTCGCTGATCTCGGTGTTGATGTGCTCCACCGCCTTCAGCACGCCCTTGCCGCCGTAGCGCTGCTTGTCGCCGTCGCGCAGCTCGATGGCCTCGCGGCTGCCGGTGCTGGCGCCGGAGGGCACGGCCGCGCGGCCCATGGTGCCGCTTTCCAGCAGCACATCGCATTCGACGGTGGGGTTGCCGCGGCTGTCCAGGATTTCGCGGCCGACGATATCGACGATGGCACTCATATTCTTGTGTCTCGGGGAAGTGTGGAAATTCGGTTCAGCAGGAAAAGTCGTTCTCGAGCAGCGGCTGCTGCTTGATCACGCGGTCGAGTGCCAGCAGTTGCTCCAGCAGCGCCTTCATGTGTTTGAGAGGCACGGCGTTCGGGCCGTCGCTCAACGCATTCGCGGGGTCGGGGTGCGTCTCCATGAAGAGGCCCGCCACGCCCACGGCGACCGCAGCGCGGCTCAGCACCGGCACGAACTCGCGCTGGCCGCCGGAGCTGGTGCCCTGGCCGCCCGGCAGCTGCACGCTGTGCGTGGCGTCGAAGACCACCGGCGCATTCGTCTCGCGCATGATGGCCAGTGCGCGCATGTCGGAGACGAGGTTGTTGTAGCCGAAGCTCACGCCGCGCTCGCAGGCCATGAACACGTCGTCCGGCAGGCCTTTTTCGCGCGCCGCGGCGCGGGCCTTGTCGATGACGTTCTTCATGTCGTGGGGCGCCAGGAACTGCCCCTTCTTGATGTTCACCGGCTTGCCGCTTTGCGCCACGGCGCGGATGAAGTCGGTCTGGCGGCTCAGGAAGGCCGGCGTCTGCAGCACGTCCACCACCGCCGCCACCTGAGCCACGTGGCTTTCGTCGTGCACGTCGGTGAGGATGGGCACGCCCAGCTCGCGCTTCACCTTGGCCAGGATCTCCAGCCCGCGCTCCATGCCCGGGCCGCGGAAACTCGCGCCGCTGCTGCGGTTGGCCTTGTCGTAGCTGCTCTTGAAGATGAAGGGGATGCCCAGCTCGCGGGTGATCTCCTGCAGCCGCCCGGCCACGTCCATCTGCAGTTGTTCGCTCTCGACGACGCAGGGGCCGCTGATGAGGAAAAACGGCTGCGTGATGCCAACGTCGAAACCACAGAGCTTCATGCTGCCGCCTTCTCTGCCGTGCCCGGGGCCGTCTGGCGCAGGTGCTGGTCCAGCGCCGCCTTGACATAACTCGTGAACAGCGGGTGGCCGCCCCACGGCGTGCTCTTGAACTCAGGGTGGAATTGCACGCCGACAAACCACGGGTGCACGCTCTGCGGCAGCTCGACGATCTCGGTGAGCTTCTCGGCCTGCGTCAGCGCGCTGATCACGAGGCCGGCCTCTTGCAGTCGCTCGAGGTAGTTCACGTTGGCTTCATACCGGTGGCGGTGGCGCTCCGTCACCACCGGGCCGTAGATCTGGTGCGCCAGCGTGCCGGCCTTCACATCGCTGCTCTGTGCGCCCAGGCGCATGGTGCCGCCGAGGTCGGAGCTGGCCGTGCGCTTCTGGATGCTGCCGTCGCGGTCTTGCCACTCTTCGATGAGTGCGATGACGGGGTGCGCGCAACCGGACTCGAACTCGGTGCTGTTGGCGCCCGTCAGGCCCGCCACGTGGCGCGCGTATTCGATGGTGGCCACCTGCATACCCAGGCAGATGCCGAGGTAGGGAATCTTGTGCTCGCGGGCGTACTGCACCGCGATGATCTTGCCCTCCACACCCCGTTGGCCAAAGCCGCCGGGCACGAGGATGGCGTCGAACGCCGACAGCTGCGCAGCGGTGGCCGGCGTCAGCGTTTCGGCATCGACGTACTCGATCTGCACCTTGGCGTGGTTGTGGATGCCGGCGTGGCGCAGCGCCTCGTTCAGGCTCTTGTAGCTGTCCGACAGATCGGTGTATTTGCCGCACATCGCGATCTTCACCGTCGCACGCGGGTGCGCCAGCTCGTGCACCAGGCTGTCCCAGCGCTTCAGGTCGGCGGGCTTGGTGAGCAGCTGCAGCTTCATGCAGATCATCTCGTCCAGGCCCTGCTCGTGCAGCATGCGCGGCACCTTGTAGATGGTGTCGACGTCCCACATGCTGATCACGCCGTGCGGCTGCACGTTGGTGAAGAGACTGATCTTCTCGCGCTCTTCATCGGGGATGGCGCGGTCGGCGCGGCACAGCAGCACGTCGGGCTGGATGCCGATCTCGCGCATCTTCTGCACCGTGTGCTGCGTCGGCTTGGTCTTCAGCTCGCCGGCCGCGGCAATCCACGGCACGTAGGTCAGGTGCACGAAGGCCGAGTTCTTCGGGCCCATCTTCAAGCTCATCTGACGCACCGCTTCGAGGAATGGCAAGCTCTCGATGTCGCCCACCGTGCCGCCGATCTCGACGATGGCCACGTCCAGATCCGCCGTGGCGCCGCGCTTCACGAATTCTTGAATCTCATTCGTGACGTGCGGAATCACCTGCACCGTCTTGCCGAGGTAGTCGCCGCGCCGCTCTTTCTCGAGCACGGTCTTGTAGATCTGGCCGGCGGTGAAGTTGTTGGCCTTCTTCATCCGCGTGGTGATGAAGCGCTCGTAATGGCCGAGGTCGAGGTCGGTTTCAGCGCCGTCGTCGGTGACGAAGACCTCGCCGTGCTGGAAGGGGCTCATGGTCCCCGGGTCGACGTTGAGGTACGGGTCCAGCTTGATGAGGGTGACCTTGAGGCCACGCGACTCGAGGATGGCGGCCAGAGATGCCGCTGCGATGCCCTTGCCGAGCGAGGACACCACACCGCCGGTGACAAAAACGAACTTGGTCATTGCGTGCAGCACGGCGGCGGTGCGCCCTGCTGTGGTGGGAAATCGTGAGTATATCGGGCGGGTCTGCCCGGACCTTCTTGCGCTAGCATCGCGGCGCTTGCACCAGGTGCCTGCCGTTCCGTTCAGGGCGGCAGGTTAAACGGGAAGCCGGTGAGCGCAGTCCGCACATGGACCGCGCGATCCCGGCGCTGCCCCCGCAACGGTCAGCGAGGAGCGCACTGCACGACAGCCACTGGGCCCGCGTCAACGAGACAAGCGGCCTGGGAAGGCGCGGTGGGCCTCCGAAGGCGTTTGAGATCGCTCAGACGCCCTCGGCACTCGCGAGCCCGGATACCGGCCTGGTGCGATGGGAGCTGGCGTTGCGGAGGGCAGCGCGGGCCGGAGTGCCTGCTGCTGCGCCGCCGTGCGCCGCGATGGTGCTCCTGCCTTCCTTGCCTTCAGCCATGCCCAGCGCATTCGGTTCATGCCCGCGCGGGGTGCGCGGCTGGAGGTTTCTCTTGTCTCTTCGTCTTTCGCTTTCTTCGTTCAAGCGCCGTGCCACGGCGCCTGTTTTCCTGTTGTCGCTGCTGGCCGCTGCCAGTGCGGGTGCCCAGACGGCGCCGCCCGCGCAACAGATCAGCATCACCGCCACGCGGGTGCCCACGCCGGTGAACCAGCTCGTGGCCGAGGTCACGGTCATCGACCGCGCCACCATCGAGCGCAATGAGGGCCGCACGCTGGTGGAACTGCTCTCGCAGCAGGCCGGCCTGCAATTCGCCAGCAACGGTGGGCTGGGCAAGACCGCCTCGCTGTTCATCCGCGGCCTCGAGGCGCGCCACACGCTGCTGCTGGTGGACGGCATCCGTGTCGGCTCCGCCACGCTGGGCACGCCCTCCTTGGACAACCTGCCGCTGGAAGCGGTGGAGCGCATCGAGATCGTTCGCGGGCCGATGTCATCGCTGTACGGCAGTGGCGCTTTCGGCGGTGTGGTGCAGGTCTTCACACGCCGGGCCACGCAGGGCTTCAGCGGCAACGCCAAGCTCAGCGGCGGCACCCACCGCTACGGGCAGCTGGCCGGGGGCGTGGGCTTCGGCAACGGTGTGATGGACGCCGCCGTGCAGCTGCAACGCACCGAGACGCAAGGCTTCTCGGCCACCAACCCGAGCGTGCCTTTCGGCAACCACAACCCCGACCGCGACGGCTTCCGCCAGAACGCCGGCAGCCTGCGCCTGGGCTGGCTGCCCGGTGCCGGCTGGCGCGTGGAACTGCTGGCGCTGCAGAGCACGGGCCTGACGCGCATCGACGACGGGCCGGGCGCCGACGCGCGTGCCGAGCTGGAAAACAGCCTGCTCGGCCTGTCGGCGCGTGGCAGCGTGCTGCCGGGTTGGAACACGCGCCTCAGCCTGACGTCATCGACCGACGCCTACGACACCCTGGCCAGCGCCAGCGCCTTTGCGTCGCTGGGCGCCATCAAGACACGCAGCCGCCAGGCCAGCTGGGAGAACACCACGGCCACGCCGCTGGGCAACGCGCTGCTGTTGCTCGAGCGCACGAACGAGGTCGTCAGCCGGCCCGGCGCTCCCTTCGCGGTAAGCGAGCGCGACATCGACAGCCTGGCCCTGGGCCTGAACGGCAGTGCCGCCGCGCACCACTGGCAGGCCAGCCTGCGCCACGACCGCAACTCGCAGTTCGGCGGTGTCACCACCGGCGCGCTGGCCTACGGCTACGCGCTCACGCCCGCCTGGCTGTTGGGTGCCAGCTACGGCACCAGCCAGGTGCTGCCGAGTTTCAACCAGCTGTACTTCCCGGGCTTCGGCAGCCCGAATCTGCTGCCCGAGAAAGGCCAGCATGGTGAGCTGAGCGCGCGCTACACCGTGGGTGAGCATCGCCTGCGCGCGGCCTGGTACGACTACCGCTACCGCGGCTTCATCAGCAGCGGCCCGCAGCCGGTGAACCTGCCCCGGGTGGACATCGACGGCGTCACGCTGAGCTACGAAGGCCGCTGGCGCGAGTTCGACCTCACGGCTTCCTACGACCACGTCGACCCGCGCAATGCCACCGTCGGCAATGCCAACTACGGCAAGCAGCTGGCGCGGCGCGCCAAGCAGGCGCTTCGGCTGGGCGCCGACTGGCAGGCCGGGGACTGGACGGCCGGCGCCACGCTGGCCGCCTTCTCGCACCGCTTCGACAACGCCAGCAACACCACGCGGCTGGGCGGCTACGGCACGCTCGACGTGCGCGCCGAATGGGCGCTGGCGCCCGGCACGAAGCTGGGCCTGCGCGTGAACAACGTCGGCGACAAGGCCTACCACACCGTGCTGGGCTACAACCAGCCGGGGCGTGAAGGCTTCGTCACGCTGCGCTACGTGCTGCGTTGAGGGCTGCTGCCGTGGCCGCGCACGAACTCATCCTCGGCGGTGCGCGCAGCGGCAAGTCGCGCGCCGCCGAGGCGCGCACGTCACGCTGGCTGGCCACGCCCGGCCAGCAGGCGCTGCTGCTGGCCACGGCACTGCCGGGCGATGACGAGATGGCTGCGCGCATCGCGCGCCACCAGGCCGACCGCGCCGCGCGCGTGCCGGCGCTGGGCACGCTGGAGGTGGCGATGCCGGGGCAGCCCGGCCTGGCCGCGGCGCTGGCCCTGCACAGCGCGCCGCATCGTCTGCTGGTGGTGGACTGCCTGACGCTGTGGCTGACGCAGCAGGCCTTGCCGCTTTCTGGGCCCTCCGCCGGGCCGTTCGCTGGGCCGCCCCCCACCGCGGCGGCGGTGCAGGCCGCCTGCGACGCGCTGGTGGCGGCACTGCGTGCTTCGCCCGGCCCGGTGCTGCTGGTGTCCAACGAGATCGGCCTGGGCGTGCTGCCGCTGGGCCGCGAGACGCGCGCCTTCGTCGACGCGCTGGGCTGGCTGCACCAGGCCGTGGCCGCCGCCTGCGAGCGCGTCACGCTCGTCGTGGCGGGCTGTGAACTGAACATGAAGGAGCCTGCACGATGAAGGGCTTGATCGTCTGGATGCTGCTGGCCTGCGCCGCGGCGCACGCCGCCACCGTGGTGGACGACCGCGGCCGCACGGTGGAGCTGCCGGCGGCGCCGCAGCGCGTGGTCTCGTTGCTGCCGTCGCTGACGGAAACCGTCTGCGCGCTGCAGGCCTGCGCGCGGCTGGTGGGCACTGACCGCTACTCGAACTGGCCGGCCAGCGTGCTGGCGCTGCCCAAGCTGGGCGGCCTCGAAGACACGCAGATCGAACGCATCGTGGCCTTGAAGCCCGACCTCGTGCTGGCCGCGGGTTCATCCCGCGCCATCGACCGCCTGGAAGCGCTGGGCCTGCGCGTGGTGGCCCTGGAACCCAAGAGCCTGCAGGACACCGAGCGTGTCATCGCCAAGTTGGCCCTGGCCCTGGGCGACGCGCCGGCCGGGCCGGCGCTGTGGCAACGTCTGCAGCAGCGCATCGCTGCCGCCGCTGCGCGCGTGCCTGCGGGCGTGCGCGGGCAGAAGGTGTATTTCGAAGTCGCGTCGGCGCCCTATGCCGCCGGCGAATCGTCGTTCATCGGCGAGACCCTGGCACGCCTGGGCATGGGCAACATCGTGCCTTCCGCGCTGGGGCCTTTTCCGAAGCTGAACCCTGAGTTCGTGGTGCGTGCGCAGCCCGACATCGTCATGGCCACCGCACGCGCCGTGGCCGAGATGCCGGCGCGTCCGGGCTGGGCCGCGCTGCGTGCGCTGCAGGCGCGGCGCCACTGCGGCTTTGCCAGCGAGCCCTGGGACACCCTGGTGCGCCCCGGCCCGCGCCTGGCCGAGGCGGCCGAGCTGCTGGCCGACTGCCTGACCGGCCTGGAACGCGCCGACGGCGCGCCGCGCTGAACCCGGGCCCAGACCGCTGCCGCATGAAGCCCGAGTTGTCCGTCGCTGCGTCCACTGCGGCGCCCGTCGCCCCCGCCGCGCTGCTGGGCGCCGCGCTGCTGGCGCTGGCCGTGGTGCTGGGTGTGGCCGGCCTGGCCGCGGGCAGCGAGGGCTGGTCGCTGGCCTGGGCGCATGGCGCGCAAGATGAGTGGAGCCTGGTGGCCGCCATCCGTGCCCCGCGCACGCTGGGCGCGCTGCTCACCGGCGCGCTGCTCGGCCTGGCCGGCGCCATCGCGCAGGGCCTCTTCCGCAACCCGCTGGCCGACCCCTACCTGCTGGGTTCGGCCGCGGGCGCCGGGCTGGGCGTGGTGCTGGTGCTGGCCGCCGGCGGCGCCTTGGGTCACTACATCGGCCTGGCCACCGCCGGCTGGCTGCTGCGCATGGGTCTGGTGGGCGCGGCCTTCGCCGGCGCAGTGGCGGGCGTGGCGCTGACGCTGGCGCTGGCGCGCGGCACCGGCCGCCCGCTGGTGCTGCTGCTGGCCGGCGTGGTGGTGGGCGTGCTGCTGGCGTCGGTGTCTGAACTGGTGACGCTGATCTCGCCCGACGCGCTGCGCGGCAAGCAGATCTTCATGCTCGGCACCACGTCCTTCCTGGGCTGGAGCAGCTGTGCCGTGCTCGCCGCCGTGCTGGCGCTGGCGGGCGCGCTGGCCTGGCGCTTCGCGCGGGCGCTGGACGCGCTGGTGCTGGGCGAAGCCAGCGCCGCCAGCCTGGGCCTGCAGCTGCCGCGGGTGCGCCTGCTGCTGGTGGTGTTGATGGCGCTGGCCACAGGCACTGCGGTGGCGCAGGCCGGGCTCGTGGCCTTCGTCGGGCTGGTGGCACCGCACCTGGTGCGCAGGCTCGCGGTGGTGACGCACGGGCCGCTGCTGCTGCTGTCGGCTGCGGCCGGCGGCGTGCTGCTGCTGGCGGCCGACGTCGCCGCGCGCAGCGTCATCGCCCCGCAGGAACTGCCGGTGGGCGTGCTCACGGCGGTGCTGGGCGGCCTGTACCTGATGGCGCTGCTGCGCCGGCGGCAGGCAGCATGACGACTGCGCTGCAGGCTTCTGCGCTGCAGGCCGAGCACCTGGCACTGCACCTGGGCGCGCTGCGCGCGGTGGACGGCGTCTCGCTCGAACTGCACCCCGGGCAGTGGGCGGCCATCGTCGGCCCCAACGGTGCCGGCAAGAGCACGCTGCTGTCGCTGCTGGCGGGCTTGCGCGCACCCGATGCCGGGCGCGTGCTGCTGCAGGGCCGCGACCTCGCCGCGCTGCCCGCGCGCGAGCGCGCCCGCAGCCTGGCCTGGCTGTCGCAGCAAGGCGAAGCCGAAGGCGAGATCGCCGCGCGCGATGTCGTGCGCCTGGGCCGGCTGCCGCGCCACGGCCTGTTCGGCGCGCCCGACGCCGCCGACGAAGCGGCCGTGACCCTGGCGCTGGCCGAGACCGAGGCCACGGCCTATGCCGCACGGCGCCTGAGCGCGTTGTCGGGCGGTGAACGCCAGCGCGTGCTGCTGGCGCGCGCGCTGGCCGTGCAGGCGCCGGTGCTGCTGCTGGACGAACCCACCACGCACCTGGACGCGCCGCACCAGCGCGCGCTGCTGCGCGGCCTGGCCGCACGCGCCCGCAGCGGCGCGGCCGTGGCCGCCGTGCTGCACGACCTGACCGCCGCGCTGGCCGCCGACCGCGTGCTGGTGATGGACCGTGGCCGCATCGTGGCCGACGGCGCCCCGGCCGACGCGGCGCTGCAGGCCGCGTTGATGGCGGTCTTCGACCATTCCTTCAGCATCGAAGCCGTTCACGTCGCCGGGCAGGCGCGCTGGGCGGTGCTGCCCCATCTCTGAACTGGAAGCCGCCATGGACATCGTCGCCCCGCCCACCGAACGCACCACGCCCAAGCCCGCGGGCGAACGCCGCGGTCTCATCCTCGTGCACACCGGCCACGGCAAGGGCAAGAGCACGGCGGCCTTCGGCCTGGCCTTGCGCGCCCACGGCCGCGGCAAGCCGGTGAAGATCTACCAGTTCATGAAGGTGCCCAGCGCGCGCTTCGGCGAGCACCGCCTCTTCGAGCAGCTCGGCGTGCCCATCGAGGGCCTGGGCGACGGCTTCAGCTGGAAGAGCCAGGACCTCGAGCATTCGGCGCAACTCGCGCGCGACGGCTGGGCGCGGGCGGCGGCCACCATCGCCGCAGGGGAACACTTCCTCGTCGTGCTGGACGAGATCATGTACCCGCTGCGCTACGGCTGGCTGCCGCTGGAGCCGGTGCTGCGGGTGCTGCGCGAACGTCCCGCGCACGTGCACGTGGTGCTGACCGGGCGCAACGCGCCCGAAGAGCTGGTG
>JANMMD010000257.1:0-13770 GCA_031372905.1 Betaproteobacteria bacterium | reverse complement strand
GGCATGTCGGCCGGCTTCACCACCTTCTTGCGCTTGGCGTTGCGCGCCGGGGCTTGCGCGGCGTCGTCCAGCAGCTGCTGGTACAGGTCTTGGTGCGCTGTGCCTTGCAGCCACGCCTTGGCTTCGGTCCACGCCATGTCAGTTCTCCTCGGGGTGGTTGAAGTTCACTTCGCCTTCGCGGCACTTGAAGCCCTCGCCGCCCGGCGCGGGTTCACTGGGCCGCGGTTCCACCTGGTGCTGGAAGAGCATGTTCATGAACATGTACATCGGCTTGGTCTTGATCACCAGCGCACGCGCCGGCTTCTCGTTGCTGGCGTTGAAGTGCTGGTGCACGCAGTTGTTGTGGACGATGGCGATGTCGCCCGCAGTCCAGTCGTAGCGGATGCCGTCGTGCACCTCGTAGCCATCGCCGTCGAGGATGTAGAACGCGGCTTCGTTGACGTGGCCGTGCTTCTGGCTGCGCCCACCGGGGCCGTACTCTTCCAGGTGCAGGTGAAAGGTCTGCGTGATGCCGTCTTTCGGCTCCACGTAATGCCGGCTGAAGGCCTGCGGCCCGTCGTTGAACTTGATCTCCGAACCCTTGCGCACGCGGGGCATGGCGCGCAGGCGGTCGAGCTCGGTCTTCAGGTTGTACTTGCCCTGGATGCCGCGCACGAAGACGCGGTCCTTCTTGGAGTGGTAGTGGCTCTCGTTGGGCACGGTGTGCCCCGAAGAGGAAACCTCGTCCGGCTTTTTGTTGTCAGCGTCCATATTTGTCCAGTTGATAGCGCTTGGGTTTCAGGGCGCGGCAGAGCTCGCGGTTCAGGCCCGATTGCGGCAGCGACAAGCCCGCGCGGGCAGCCATGTCCTGCACGATGACCATGTCGTCCTCGGCCCAGGCCATGGTCTGTTTTCCCCACACCTCCAGGGCGTGGTTCTCGGCGCTGCTCATCATCAGTGCCTGCCGCAGCACATCGATATCCATGCCGTAGTGGCGGGCCAGCGCCAAGGCTTCATGGTTGGCGATCAGGCAGGCCCAGAGGATGCTGTTGTTGGCCGCCTTGGCCACCTGCGCCGTACCAATGCCGCCGGTGTGCACGACATCGGCCGAATAGGCCTGCAGCACCGGCGTGAGCCGAGCCACGATGTCATCAGCGCCGCCGACGAAGCTGAGCAGCGTGCCGTTGTCGGCGGCCGCGCCGCCGCGGCACACCGTGCTGTCGACCACGTGGATGCCGGTGCCGGCGGCCAGCATCACCGCAGCCAGCTCCTGTACCGTTTCGGGTTTGATGGTGCTGAGGATGGCGACGATGCTGCCGGGCTTGGCGTGGCGCAGCGGCCCGGCTTCGGCAAGCAGTGCACGAACCTCGGCGTCGAAGCCGACGCACACCAGCACCACGTCGCTGGCGACGGCCAAGGCCGCGTTATCGGTGGTCCACTCAGCGCCAAGCTCCCGCACCTTCGCTTCGCGCGCCGGGTTCAGGTCGCTGGCCAGGGTGGTGTAGCCCTTCTTCACCAGGTGCCCAATGATGGGCGTGCCCATGCGGCCCGCGCCGATCACGCCCACGGTCGGTTTGTTCGTGCTCATCGCTTTTGCGTGATGGTGTCGAGCAGCGCCGGCTTGCCGGCCTTCACCTGCGCGATGGCACGCTTGAGCGCGGCAGCCACATCACCCGGCTGGTCGATCGGGCCTTCCGCGTACCAGCCCATGCTGCGTGCCAGCGTGGCGAAGTCGGGCGGCGGGTCGTCCAGGTCCATGCCGATGTAGGCGCGGTCCACAGGCGTGCCGCGCTGCTTGGCCATGCGGATCTGGTGTTCCCAGTCATTGAAGTAGGCGCGGTTGTTGTACATCACCACCAGCATCGGGATCTTGTGCTTGGCCGCGACCCAGAGCGCACCCGCGTCGAACATCAGGTCACCGTCGGGCTGGATGTCCACCACCAGGCGCCCTTGGTCGCGGTGCGCCAGCGCCACGCCCATGCTGATGCCGAACTGCGTGGCCGTGCCCAGGCTCTTGCCGGCATGGCGGTAGGGCTTGTCGAAGTTCCAGAGCTTGCGTGTCCAGTCTTCCAGCGTGCCCGCCGTCAGCACCCAGTCTTCGTCCTGAATCTGTGCCCACACTTCAGACGCCAGGCGCGGCAGCGTGATGGGGCTGTCGTCGCGGTCGAGCAGCGCCTCTTTGGCCCAGCCGTCACGCAGCGCCTTGTGCTTCTTCGCGATGCGGGCCGTGCGCCGCGGAACACGCGCCGCGAAGGCTTCGTCCTTCTTCGCCAGTTTCTTCAGCAGCGCCGTCAAGGCTGGCACCGCCAGCAGCGTGTCGGCCACGATGCGTTGGTGGGCGTAGAGCAGGCGCTGGTAATCCATCGCCCAGGCGCTGATGTTCATGTCGCCGAAGCCGATGTCTATCCACTGGCAGTTCTTCGGCGTCAGGCTCACCAGTTCACGCGTGGTGCTGGTGAGCTTGGTGGTGGGGCGTTCCCAGTCGCGCACATCCACCAGCAGCACCGCGTCGGCGTCCTCGAACATGGTCTTGTCCATGCTCAGGTTCAGCGGGTGATTGCTGGGGAAGTTCAAGCGCATGTTCAGGTCGTAAACCGGCGCGCCCAGGGCTTCGGCCAGGGCGACGAGGTCATGGAAGCCCTTTGGGTCGCGGCCCGAATACTCCGTCAGGATCACCGGGCGCCTCGCAGCGGCCAGGGTCTGTGCTGCTGTCTGCAAGGCCACAGGGTCGGGGGCCAGGCGTGAGGGCACCTGCTGGAAGCCCTTGGGCGGCAGCGGTACCTCGTGCTCGAGCTTCTTCTCCTGCAGCCAGGCGTCGTAGCACATGTACACCGGGCCACGCGGCTCGGTCATCATCACCGAGTAGGCACGGGCGAAGGCCTCCGGCACACCGTCCACCGTGGTCGGCTGGTAGTCCCACTTGGTGTAGTCGCGGATCGCCGCGCCTTGGGTCTGCGCGCTGTGGATCCAGTCGATGCGCGGGCGGCGCTTGGTCTCGTCCATCGGCCCGGTGGCACCGACGATGAAGACGGGCGCGCGGTCGATGTAGGCGTAGTACACCGCCATGTTGGCGTGCAGCAGCCCCACCAGGTTGTGCAGGATGGCGACCATGGGCTTGCCGCTGGCCTTGCCGTAGCCGTGGGCGATCTGCACCGCGGTCTCTTCGTGCTGGCACAGCATCATCTCGGGAGAATTGCTGCCGTAATTGACGATGCTGTCGTGCAGGCCGCGGTAGCTGGCGCCGGGGTTCAGCGTCGCATAGGGCAGCTGGTAGCGGTGCAGCAGGTCGACGATGACGTCACCGCCCCAGCGGTCCTTGGGCTTGACGGCCGGTGGCGTCTTCTTCGGGCGCTCGATCTTCTCGAACTTCTCGCCGCTGGCCACGGTCAAGCGGCCTTCTTCAACTCGGTCTCGGCCGGCATCGCCACGCACTTGTCGGCGTCGAGGTGCGCCCAGACCTGTTCTCCGACCTTGGTGTAGATGGTCGGATGGGTGCGCGACAACACCGTGCGCGCGCCCACCTTCAGCTGCCAATCGAGCGATTCGCCCAGGAACACCTTCTGGTCGACCACGCCGCGGATGACGTTGGCGCCAGCGGCGGGCTGCGTTTCCGACAGGCGCACGTCTTCGGGGCGGATCGACAGGATCACCTTCTGCCCCGGCCTCACCGTCTCGACCGAGTACGCACGCAATACGCCGAGCTCGGTTTCGATCATGTAGTAGCGGTCTTCGGCCTCGGCGCTGCGCACCGTGCCATCGACGAAATTCGTGGTGCCCACGAAGTCGGCGACGAACTGCGTCTGCGGGCGTTCGTAGATCTCGCGCGGGCTGCCGATCTGCTGGATGCGGCCGGCATTCATCACCGCGATCTGGTGCGACAGCGCCAGCGCTTCGCTCTGGTCGTGCGTGACGTAGACGGTGGTGATCTTCAGGTCACGCTGCAGACGCTTCAGCTCGAAGCGCATCAGCTCGCGCAGCTTGGCGTCGAGGTTGCTCAGCGGCTCGTCCAGCAGCAAGAGCTTGGGCTCCATCACCAGCGCACGCGCCAGCGCCAGGCGCTGCTGCTGGCCACCGCTGAGCTTGGTGGCCTCGCGGTCACGCAGGTGGTCGAGCTGCACCGCCTTCAACACGCGCATCACCTTGGCGTCGATCTCGTCGCGGCTGTACTTCTTCTTGCCCACCTGCAGCGGGAAGGCCGTGTTGGTGAACACGTCCATGTGCGGCCAGATGGCATAGCTCTGGAACACCATGCCGAAGCCGCGCTGGTTGGGCGGCACGAAGATGCCGCGCTTCGCGCTGAACACGACCACGTTGTTCACCGAGATCTCGCCGCCATTCGGCCGCTCCAGGCCCGCGATGCTGCGCAGCGTGGTGGTTTTGCCGCAGCCGCTGGGACCGAGCAGCGTGAAGAAGTGGCCTTCCGGGACGTCGATGTTCACGTCCTGCGCCGCCTTCACGGGCTGGCCGAGTTCGTTGGTGTATTCGGTGTAGAGGGATTCGATCTTCAGCACGACGGTGCGTTCCTAATTCTTGATGCCGAACTTCTTGCCGACGGCCTGCGAGACCATCACCAGGACGAGCAGCATGATGATGAACATGACACCCAGCGCCGAGAGTTCGACGTACTGGCCGTTCTCCCACAGCTCCCAGATGATGATGGAGATGACTTCCGTGCCGGGGCTGTAGAGCAGGATGGAACTCGACAGCTCGCGGATCGAAACGATCATGATGTAGATCCAGCCCGCCAGCAGGCCCGGCTTGAGCAGCGGCAGCACGATGCGGCGGAAGGTGGTGCCCCAGCCGGCGCCGCTCATCGCCGCGCTCTCTTCCAGTTCCTTGTGGATCTGCAGCATCGACGTCGTGTTGAAGCGCAAGCCGTAAGGCATGAAGCGCGTGATGTAGGCGATGAGCAGGATCCACATCGTGCCGTAGACACCGATGTCGACGTTCAGGTAGAAGATCATCAGCGCCAGACCCAGCACCAGGCCCGGGAAGACCATCGGCATCGAGGCCAGGTTGTCCAGCAACCAGCGGCCGGGCAGCTTGGTCTTCACGACGATCCAGCAGATCACCGAGGTCAGCAGCATGATCGCCGTGGCGCAACTGAAGCTCAGCAGCAGGCTGTTGCCGACCGCGCGCATCAGGTTCGGGTAGCTCAGCACGAAGCGGTAGGGGTCGAGCGTGAGGTTCTGCAGCGCGGCCAGCGACGGCACGGCATAGAACTTCTGCAGCGACGACCACAGCAGCACGCTGAAGGGCAGTACCACGATCAGCATGAAGTAGACGATGAATGCGCCCACGGCCACCCAGCGCCAGGGGCCGAGGTCGATCAGGCGCGGCCGGAAGCCCTTGCCGGTCATCGTCGAGTAGCGGCTGCCGCTGGCCGACAGGCGGCTGATGAAGTAGATGCCCGCGGTGGTGATGACGAGCAGCGCCACGGCATAGGCCGAGGCCTGGCCGATCTGGCTGGGATAGCGGTGCACCGCCTGGTAGATGGCCGAGGTGAAGACCTGGATGCCCACCGGCAAGCCCAGCAAGGCGGGCACCTCAAAGGACTCGATGGCCTTCACGAAAAGGATCAGGAAGGTGGCGAAGATGGCCGGCCAGACGAGCCGCAGCGTGACGCGCCAAAGCACCTGGAACACGTTCGCGCCGCTCATCATGGCGCTCTCTTCCAGCGACGGGTCCATGGCGCGGAAGGCGGCTGTCATCAGCAGGAAGGCGACCGTGGATTCCTGCAGCCCGTCGACCCAGATCATTCCCCACATCGAGTAGATGTTGAACACCGGCTCGGTGAGACCGAACATGTTCATCAGCACCAGATTGACGATGCCGATCTTGGGGCTGCCCAGCAGGATCCACGACACCGTGAACAGGATGCCGGGCATCACCAGCGGGATCAGCGCCATGGCGAAGAACAGCGACTTGAAAGGCGTGTTGGTGCGTTCGTTGAGCCAGGCCAGGGTGGTGCCGAGCAGGAAGGCAAAGGTGGCCGTGCCGAAGGCGAACCGCAGCGAATTGCCGAACAACCGCGGCGTGTCGCTGCTGGTGTAGGCCGTGATGTAGTTGCCCCACGTGAACTCGGCCGCCTTGGTGGCGGTTTGCGGCGTGAAGAAGCTCTGCCAGAACAGGAAGCCCAGCGGCATCACCGCGATGTAGAGCACCAGCGCCACGCAGACGCCGATGACCAGACCCTTCCAGCTCAGCAGGGACTGCAGATCGACGCGCGAACGGAGGCTGCGCCTTCCCTGTGGGTGAACGGGGCTTGCTGACGCGGCGGCTGCAGGAGTCATTCTTATTCGTTCCTATCTGCGGAACACTGGTCCGTATAGCGATACGGGCAATGTAGGCAGATGGCCTGGGGGTGTCAAGGCCGAGGCCTCAGGGCTAACCCGCGAACACGACCCCGTACTCAGCGGGGAAATTCACGCCAGAACGGGCAGCGCCACCTGCTCCTGCAGCCGCACCTCGCGCCCGCTTCGCGAAGACGCCAGCGCCGCCACGCACAGCTCCAGGTTCGCCAGGCCCCAGGCGCCGCTGTGCAGCGCCGGCGCCCGGGCCCTGATGGCTGCGTGCCACTCGTCCAGCACGCGGTCGCGCGGGCTGCGGTCCACCGCCACGGGCACTTCCTGCACCCCGCTGCGCGTGTACAGGCGCAGGCCGTTGGGCGCCTGGCGGATGTCGCCGCGTTCGCAGCTCACCAGCGTGAGGCCGAAGAAGGGTGTGTGCGGCGCGCTGGCCGGCACAGCGCCGGCGGCGCGCGCCTGCTTGGCCTGCAGTTCGGCCTGCGCGTCACCCGGCGCGGCCAAGCGCGGGCGGCTGCCCGGCGGCTGGTGCAGGCCCCATTCGCTGATGTCGAAGCACAGGTCCATGCTGCTGAAGCCGCCGTAGCCGTTGTAGACGGCGGTGGCCGCGGGCCCGTCTTCGAAATCGATGAAGGCCATGTGGGCGCCCACCGTGGCGCGCTCGGGCTGCCAGTCGAAGTCCTTGGCGCGCACGCTGCGCGCGCGACCGCCGCACAGCAGGCGCAGGATGTCGAACTGGTGCGAGCCCTGGCGGAAGGTGACACCGCCACCTTGCGTGGCATCGAACTCGTCGGGCCGGCGCGGACGCCAGACCCAGTCGGTGTAGCACCAGGTGTTGACCATGCCCACCGCGCCCAGGGTGCCGGCAGTGATGACCTCGCGCATCGCCGCGATGGGTGCGTCGTAGCCGTGCGAATGCCCCACCAGCAGCACCACGCCAGCGCGCTCGCAGGCCTGCACCATGGTGCGTGCGTCGTCCAGCGTCACGGCCATGGGTTTTTCCACCAGCACATGCAAGCCGGCGGCGGCCGCCTGCTGCACCTGCGCGGTGTGCAGCGGCGTGGGCGTGGCCACGATCACGGCGTCCAGGCCCGGGTGCGCGAGCAGGCCTTGCAGCGTGGCATGGCCCGCGCAGCCGTGGCGTGCGGCGAGCTCGGCCCGCAAGGCATCGGCGGGCTCGGCAAAGGCCACCCACTCGAAGCCGCCGTGTGCCGACAAGGCCGGCACAAAGGCCTGGCCGGCCGCGCCGACGCCGGCAATGCCCACACGCAACGGGGCGCTCATGCGGGCAGCCGTGATGTCACTTCGCCCGCTTGACCACGGTCTCGTCGAAGTTCTTCAGCCACTTGTCCTGCATGTCCAGCACCCGCACCGGGTCCAACAGCTTCATCGGCACGCGCGCGAGCGGGTTGTCCTGCACGCGGCTGGTGGGCACGAACTGGTTGTCGGCCAGCAGCTTCTGGCCTTCCGGGCTCAGCATGAAGTCGTGGAACAGCAGCGCCGTGGCCGGGTTGGGCGCACGGCGCATCACGCCAATGGTGCTGGGCTGCGCCAGCAGCGGCTGGATGACGTGGTTCTCGATGGGCGCGCCCTTCTTCTTCAACTGCTCGGGGATCCAGCTGTAGACCGTCAAGCCCAGCGGGATGTCGCCCGAGGCCACCAGGTTGGCCAGCACCGAATGGCCCTTGCGCGCGCCGATGCCGTTGCTGGCCACGATGTGGTCGAACAGTTTCTGGCCCTGCGCCTCGCCCAGCTCGGCCAGCAGCGTGCCGAACCAGGCGTGGTTGTTGGCCTCGATGCCCAAGCGGCCCTTCCAGCGCGGGTCGGCCAGGTCGGCATAGCTCTTCGGCAGCTCTTCCTTTTTTACCGCGCTCGTGTTGTAGGCCGCCGTCCAGATGTCGAGCGTGAAGCCGGCATAGCCGTTGTGCGCGGGCACCACGCCGGGCATCAGGTCCTTGTAGTGCGGCGAGGCCACCGGCAGCAGCAGCTGCTCGCGCCACGCGGCCTCGTTCTCGGGCGCGTTGTTCTGCACCACGTCCACCTCGTGGCGGTTGCCGCGCGACTCGGCGCTGACACGCTGCAGCACCGCCTCCGAACCCGAACGCCAGGCCTTGACCTTGAGGCCGTACTTCTTCGTGAAGGCAGCCACGATGGTGGGCAGCGCCGGGTAGACGTGATAGACGCTGAGCTCGCCTTCCTTGCGCGCCAGCTCCAGCAGGCGGTCGTGACGGTCGGCACCGGCATACGTGGCCAGGTCGCGCGCCGCCTTGCCGGCGTCTTGCGCGAGGGCGCTGAACTGGGCCACGCCCAGCAGCAGCGCAGCGGCCAGGGGCTTCCACGGGTTTGAAATCATCGGGTGTCCTGGGTTCAGAGCCTGTGGCCGCGCTGCACGCGCCGGCGCAGGTAGTCGAAGTTGATGCTGTATTGCTCGGGACGCGTGATGTTGTGGTGCAGCTTCCCAATGCTTTCGGCACTGAACATCTCACCCACGCCGCCCCCCGCCTGCACCAGCAGCTGGATGCGGCAGGCCTCTTCCAGCAGCAAGGCCAGCACCACGCTCTCGTCCAGGCTGGCGCCCACCACCGCCACGCCGTGGTTGCGCAGGAACACCGCCGAAGCGCTGCCCAAGGCCCGCGCCACGCCCGCACCCATCTCAGGCGTGCGGATGAGATCGATGGTCTCGGTGAAGTAGGGCACGCCGCGGCCCGCGCCATCGCAGAAGGCCACACTGGGCTGGCTGATCGGCAGCAGCGGCCGCCCCGTGGCCGACAGCGCGACTGCGTGCGTCGGGTGGGTGTGGATGACGCTCATCACGTCGGGCCGGCGCTGGTAGACCTCGCTGTGGATGAAAACCTCGCTGTGGCGCCGCCCGCCGCCAGCCACCTTCTCTCCGGCCAGGTTGCACACCACGATGTTCTCGGGCGTGATCTCGTCCAGGCCCTGGCTGTGCGGCTTCATGTAGAAGTGCGCCGGGTCGCCGGGTACGCGCACGCTGACGTGGCCGCGCGTCAGATCGCCCTGGTCGGCGGCGTCGAGGATGTTGCCTGCGGCGATGAGTTTCAGCCGCAGCTCAAGGTCGCGCTCGCCGTCGAACGGTGTGTCGATCGTGGGGCTCGTGCTGCTCATGTCGCTTCCTCCACCGCATCGCGTTCGCGGCGGCCTTCGTAGACCTGCACCAGGTCGGCCGCAATGGGCGCGTACTTGGCGTGCGTGCGCAGCAGGAAGGCCGCGAAGCCGTCGCTGTTGTGGTGCTTCTTGCGCTCGGTGGGCAGCTCGATGCAGGTGTTGCGCGCGGGGTCGCGCAGCACGCCCATGGGGTCGAGACCGTCCTGCACCTTCTTCATCTCGCGCTTGAGCGTGCGGCGGTACATCACCACGCCCTTGTCGCTGGCGCCCAGGTGCTCCAGCGTGCGATCGGCGATCGCGCCCTGCGTGATCCAGGCCATGATGTCCTGGCCGTCGATGTTGTCGACGATGAAGTCGCCCTTCGCGTCCATGAAAGGCACCTCGTAGGTGTGCACCTGGCTGCGCAGCCGCGGCGGCACGGTGGCGCCCGCCGGCGGCAGGTAGGCGTTGTACCAAAGGTGCAGCGTGTGCGTGTCGTCCACCGGCACGCGCATCTGGAAGGAGTGGTAGCGCGCCTGCGGGTCGCCGTTGCCCACGGCCAGGATGTTGGGGAAGACGATGGGGTGACCGATGCGCCAGTCGTCGCTGTCTTCAGAGTGCCCGGCGAGCAGGCGGTGTTTGGTGATGCCGAATTCGAACTCGCGGAAGTCGATCTTCAGGTGCGGCGTGCTGATGGCCACCTTCACGCCTTCCTGCTCCTTCTGGAACTCGTAGTGGTGGCCGTGCAGCCATTCGGTGTGCACCGGGTCGAGCGAGTTCTCCATGATCTGCAGCCAGTTCACGGGCAGCACGGCGCGGCCCATGATGCGGATGGCGCCTTCGGCGACGAAGCCGTCGAAGCGCGGCAGCAAAGGCGCCGGCTGCTCGGGCGTCACCGGGCCCAGGTAGGCCCAGAGCAGACCGCCCATTTCCTGCACCGGGTAGGCATCGGTGCCCACGCGTTCGCGGAAAGCGGGGTTGTCGGTCTCGAAGGGCTGGTGCAGGCAGGCGCCCGTGGTGCTGAATTCCCAGCCGTGGTATGGGCAGCGGATGCCACGCTCGGTGGGTATGCCATGCAGGAAGCTGGCGCGGCGGTGCGGGCACTGTTCTGCAATGAGGCCGAGTTCGCCGGTGCGTGTGCGGAAGAGCACCAGGTCTTCGCCGAGCAGGCGCACGCGCTGCGTCCACTGGTCCTTCAGCTCCACGGCCGCGGCGAAGGGCTGCCAGTAGCGGCGCATCAGCTCGCCCATCGGTGTGCCGCGGCCGACCCGGGTCAGCTCGCGGTTCTGTTCGGCGCTTTCCATGGCGGTCCTGGTGAGAAGGCGGGCACAGCCGCGATGTTCCATATGCCGGAACACGGGTCTGCATAGCAGATCAGCGCATGGTGGAAGCCGGCAGGCAGCCTGTCAACGGCTGGGGCTCAGGTATTACCCGGGCCCTGGGCGTCCCTGCATCGGCAGCCACAATCGGTCAGACTCACCAAGCACCTCAGCGTTCCACGTGTCCAAGACTGGCCGCAACGAGCCCTGCCCCTGCGGCAGCGGCAAGAAGTTCAAGCTCTGCCACGGCACCGCGGCGCTGCCCGTGGCTGTGGCGGCCACGCCCAGCGCCGCAGCGGCAGCAGGGCGCGAATGCGGCCCCTGCACCGCCTGCTGCGAAGGCTGGGCGGAAGGCGAGATCCGCGGCCACCGCATGCACCCCGGGCAGCCCTGCCACTTCCTGGCGCCGCCGGTCGAGCGCACGCAAGCCGCCAGCCCCTGCCGCATCTACGAAGAACGCCCGGAGTCTCCGTGCCGCCGTTTCGTCTGCGGCTGGCGCGCAACAGGCAGCCCGTTCCCGGACCACTTCCGGCCCGACGAGTCGGGCGTCATCCTCGTCGCCAGCTCGTGGCGGGGCGGGCCCGCGTGGATCCTGCTGCCGGCCGGCAACGACGCCCGGCCCGACCTGCTGGCCTGGATGCAGCGGCACGCCCAGGCCACCGGACAACCGTTCTATTACACGCAAGGCGGCGAGCGCCTGGGCTACGGGCCGGCGCTGTTCCAGCAGGACATGCTGGCCAAGCTGCAGCGTGGCGAAAAGCTCTGGTAGCGGCAGACGGCTTGCGGCTCAGGCCGCGCAGGCATCCAGGCCTTGCTGCAGCGCCACGGCGTCGACCTCCCGGCCGATGAAGACCAGGCGGCTGCAGCGCTCTTCGTCCGCGCGCCAGGGACGCTGCCAATCGCCTTCCAGCACCATGTGCACGGACTGGAAGACCATCCGGCGCGGGTCGTGCGCCACATCGACGATGCCCTTGGCGCGCAGGATATTCGCGCCCTGCGTGGCCACCAGGGCCGCCAGCCAGGCCTGCACCTTCGCTGCGTCCATCGGCGTCGCAGACTTCAGCGCCACGCTGGTGATGCCGCTGTCGTGCGTGTGGTCGTGCGGGTGATGGTGCGCATCGTGGCCATGGCCGCAGCGCTCGTCGTGCACATGAGACGGCGCCAGGAACTCAGGCTCCAGCGCCGTGATGCGGGCGAGATCAAAACCGCCACGGCCGAGCACCTGGGCCAGCGGCACGTCGCTGCGCAGCGCACGCACGATGGGCGCCAGCGGGTTCAGCCGCCTCAGCACGGCTTCCACCGCGCACAGCTGGGCTTCTGTCTCGAGATCGGTCTTGTTCAGCACCAGCTGGTCGGCAAAGGCAATCTGCTCGGCGGCCTCGCGGCTGCTGGCCAGTTGCTGCCGCACGTGCCGCGCGTCGACCAAGGTCGTGATGCTGTCCAGCCGCAGCGCGGCGCGCAGCTTGGGGTCGACGAAGAAGGTCTGCGCCACTGGGCCAGGGTCGGCCAGACCGGTGGTCTCGACGATGACCGCGTCGAAACGTGACTCCCCCTCGGGCCGCTGCAGCAGCGCGTGCAGCGTGCGGATCAGGTCGCCGCGCACGGTGCAGCAGATGCAGCCGTTGTTCATCTCGAACAACTCTTCCGAGCTGTGCGTGACGAGCTCGTGGTCGATGCCGATCTCGCCGAACTCGTTGACGATCACGGCATATCGCCTGCCGTGGTCCTCGCTGAGGATGCGGTTGAGCAGCGTGGTCTTGCCGGCACCCAGGTAGCCCGTCAGCACGGTGACGGGAATGCGGGTGTCGGTCGTCATCACATCCAGGGCATCAGCGATGCGTGGATGACATCGGGCACGCCGGCATTGCCCACCGATCGGATGGCCAGGTCGGTGTCCTTCAGCCCGAAGCGGTGCGTCGTCACCTTCTCCAGCGGAAAGCGCTTCGAGGCCAATTGCGCCAGCGCCATCTCGCAAGCGCGGTAGCTGTGCCCGCGCGCGCTCTTCAGCGTGATCCACTTCAGCGTCATCTTGGCCAGCGGGAAGTTGGGGAAGTCGCCCATCTCGCCCTGCACCACCATCAGGCCGCCCTTGCGCTTCAGCGCCTCGATGCCGAGCAGGATGGGCACGGTGCCGGCGCCGGCGGTGCAGTCCAGCACGACGTCGACGCCCCGGCCGCCGGTGAGCTGCTGGAGGCGTTCGAGCGGGTTCTCCTTGTTCACGTCGATGACGTGATCGGCCCCCAGCGCCTTGGCCACCTCCAGCCGCGCCGCGTCTTTCGACGTGCCGGTGACGATGATCATGGCGGCACCCGCCTGCTTGCAGATCACCGTCTGCGACAGGCCCTGCTGACCGGGCCCCTGGATGAGCACGATGTCGTCGTACTTCACGCCGCCGTCGAAGAGCGACCACTCCACGCCGTTGGCCATGGGCGTGACCAGGCCCGCCATCTCGGGCGTCACGCCCGCCGGCACCTTGTGCACGATGCTGTTCCACGGCAGGTAGACGTACTGCGCGAAGCCGCCCCACAGGTGCGGCGCCTTTTCTGTCGAGGTGTAGCCGTAGCGCAGGCCGTCGGGGTTGCCGCGCCAGTCGGTGGCCACGCAATGGCGGTACTCGCCGCGGTGGCACCACTCGCACTTCATGCAGCCGACGTAGTGCTCCACGAACACGAGGTCGCCTTCCTTGAAGCCCTTGCGCCGCGTGAATTCACGGCCGGCCTTGGCGATGTAGCCGATGTTCTCGTGGCCCATGATCACCGGCGCGCCCTTGAGCGGATCCTTGTACATCTTGACGTCGGTGCCGCAGATGCCGGCCACTTCCATCTTCAGCAGGGCGCTGTCTTCCGGCACCTCGGGCATGTCGAATTCGCGCAGTTCGATCTTGCTCGGGCCGGTCTTCACCGCGGCCAGTACTTTTTCCATGGCTTGTCTCCAGAATTCTTTAAAGGGTTTCGCCGGTCTTCAGCACACCCGCAGCCACCAGCGAGGCCTCCAGCCACTTCGGGCGGACGGCGCCACCGCCCGTGATCTCGGCGATGCGCTGGCGCTCGTCGGCCACCTTC
>JANMMD010000247.1:0-3298 GCA_031372905.1 Betaproteobacteria bacterium | reverse complement strand
CGGGCTGAGCATGAAGACACGCACGCCGCGCTTGCCGCGCATCGCGTACTCGGCCGCGCTGCCGGTGTCGCCGCTGGTGGCGCCCAGAATGTTGAGCTCTTCGCTGCGCCGCGCCAGTTCGTACTCGAACAGGTTGCCGAGCAACTGCATGGCCATGTCCTTGAAGGCCAGCGTCGGGCCGTTGGACAGGGCTTGCAGATAAACGGGTGAAGAGCCGTCCTGCAGCTTCTTCAGCGGTGTGATCTGCGCCGTGCCGAACACGGCCTCGGTGTAGGTGGCCGCGCAGAGACGTTTCAGGTCGCCCGCAGGAATGTCGTCGATGTAGCGCGACAACACCTCGTACGCGAGCTCGGCATACGGCAGGCCGCGCCAGCGCTGCAGCGTCGCTGCATCCACCTGCGGGTAGTGCGTGGGCAGGTAGAGGCCACCGTCGGGCGCCAGGCCTTCCAGCAGGATGTCGGAGAAGCCGCGCGGTGTGGGGTCGCCGCGCGTGCTGAGGTACT
The DNA here is from genome assembly GCA_031372905.1 of Betaproteobacteria bacterium. Taxonomy (GTDB): domain Bacteria; phylum Pseudomonadota; class Gammaproteobacteria; order Burkholderiales; family Burkholderiaceae_C; genus Rubrivivax. The sequence goes on along the minus strand of JANMMD010000247.1, from coordinate 2,795 downwards.
TCAATTCAGCTCCTCTTTCCTGATCTTCACGATCGGCGCGAGCACCGTCGGCAGGCCCTGCATCTGCGCCAGTGCAGCCGTCATTCGGCCTTCCACGGTGTTGTGCGTGAGGATGATGAGGTCGGTTTGCTTTTCACCGTCGGCGCTTTCGCGCTGCAGCACCGCGTCGATGCTGATGTCGTGCTCGGCCAGGATGCCGGTGATGCGCGCCAGCACGCCGGCCTTGTCGGCCACCACCAGGCGCAGGTAGAAGGCGGTGATGACCTCGGCAATCGGCAGGATGGGCGTGTCGTGCAGTTCACCGGGCTGGAAGGCCAGGTGCGGAACGCGCTGCTCGGGGTCGGCCGTGTGCAGGCGCGTGATGTCCACGAGATCGGCGATCACCGCGCTGGCCGTGGGTTCGCTGCCCGCGCCCTTGCCGTAGTAGAGCGTCGAGCCGACGGCGTCGCCGTGCACCACCACGGCGTTCATGGCGCCTTCGACGTTGGCGATCAGGCGCGTGGCCGGAATCAGCGTCGGGTGCACGCGCAACTCGATGCCGTGCTCGCGCCGACGCGTGATGCCCAGCAGCTTGATGCGGTAGCCCAGCTGCTCGGCGTAGCGGATGTCCACCGCCTGCAGCGCGGTGATGCCTTCCACGTGCGCCTTGTCGAACTGCACCGGCACGCCAAAGGCGATGGCGCTCATGAGGGTGGCCTTGTGCGCGGCGTCCACGCCTTCGATGTCGAAGGTGGGGTCGGCTTCGGCGTAACCCAGCGCCTGCGCCTGCTTCAGCACCACGCCGAAGTCCAGGCCCTTGCTGCGCATCTCGCTCAGGATGAAATTGGTGGTGCCGTTGATGATGCCGGCCACCCACTCGATGCGGTTCGCACTCAGGCCCTCGCGCAGCGCCTTGATGATGGGGATGCCGCCCGCCACCGCGGCCTCGAAAGCCACCATCACGCCTTTGGCGCGCGCCGCGGCAAAGATCTCGCTGCCATGCACCGCCAGCAGCGCCTTGTTGGCCGTGACCACGTGCTTGCCGCGGGCTATCGCCTCCAGCACCAGCTCACGCGCCAGCGTGGTGCCGCCGATGAGTTCGATGACGATATCGATCGCCGGGTTGCGCACGATCTCGAAAGGGTCGGCATGCACGCTCGCAGCGTTCCCGACGATGCGGGCCGCCAGCGCGGTGTCACGCCGGCTCACGGCCACGATCTCGATGCCGCGGCCGGCACGGCGGCGTATCTCGGCCTGGTTGCGGCGCAAGACCTCGAAGGTGCCGGTGCCCACCGTGCCTATGCCCAGCAGGCCGACCTGGATGGAGTTCATGGGTGCTTCTTGCTCGCGGTCAAGGTCAGGCCGAATGGCGTTTGCGGTAGCCGGCCAGGAAACGGGCGATGCGTCCGATGGCCTCGGTGAGATCGTCCGAGTTCGGCAAGAAGACGAGGCGGAAGTGGTCGGGCTGCGGCCAGTTGAAGCCCGTGCCCTGCACGATCAGCACCTTCTCCTCGGCCAGCAGGTCATAGGCGAACTGCTGGTCGTCGGCAATGGGGTACATCTTCGGGTCGAGCCGCGGGAACATGTACAGCGCCGCCTGTGGCTTGACCACGCTCACGCCCGGGATCTGGCTCAGCAGCTCGTAGGCCAGGTCACGTTGGCGCCGCAGCCGTCCACCGGGCGCCACCAGGTCCTGGATGCTCTGGTAGCCGCCGAGCGCCGTCTGGATGGCCAGTTGCCCGGGCGTGTTCGCGCACAGCCGCATGCTGGCCAGCATGTTCAGGCCTTCGATGTAGTCCTTGGCATGTCGTTTGGCGCCCGACACCACCATCCAGCCCGCGCGGTAGCCGCAGCTGCGGTAGTTTTTCGACAGGCCGTTGTAGGTGACGAAGAGCACGTCGTCGGCCAGGCTCGCGATGCTGGTGTGCTCGGCGCCGTCGTACAGCGTCTTGTCGTAGATCTCGTCGGCAAACACGATCAGCTGGTGCTGGCGCGCGACTTCGACGATGTCCTTCAACACCTCCACCGGGTACAGCGCGCCCGTGGGGTTGTTGGGGTTGATGACAACGATGGCACGGGTTCTGGGTGTGACCTTGGCGCGGATGTCGGCCAGGTCGGGCATCCAGCCCGAGCCCTCGTCGCAGCGGTAGTGCACCGGTGTGCCGCCCGAGAGCGAGACCACCGCGGTGTGCAGTGGGTAGTCGGGCGACGGGATCAGCACCTCGTCGCCGGCGTCGAGCAGGGCGTTCATGCTCATCGCGATCAATTCGCTCGCCCCGTTACCGAGGTAGACGTCATCCACCGTCACGCCGGCGATGTGCTTGCCCTGCGTGTAGTGCACCACCGCCTTGCGCGGGGCGAACAGGCCCTTGCTGTCGGTATAGCCCGCCGCCGTCTGGCTGGGCAGGTTGCGGATCATGTCCTGCACGATCTCGTCGGGCGGCATCAGGCCGAACGCAGCCACGTTGCCGATGTTCAGCTTGATGATCTTGTGGCCCTCTTCCTCCATCTGCCGCGCCTTGTCGAGCACGGGGCCGCGGATGTCGTAGCCGACGTTGGCGAGCTTGGCGGACTTGGCGATGGGTTTCACGCGGGCGGGCTCCGTGGGCAGACCGTGAGGGAACCTAGAATTATCCCGCATGAAGTTCCAACCCGACACCGCGGCCGGCGTCAACCTCGTCACCCGGCACGAGCCCGGCCGCCTGTGGGTGGGCACTACGCCCTTCACGCACAGCCTGCTCGTGCCCTGGGAGGGTGAGGTGCTGCCATGGGACGCTGCCACGCCCGAGGCATTGACAGCAGAACACTTCGAGCTT
>JANMMD010000243.1:0-19094 GCA_031372905.1 Betaproteobacteria bacterium | reverse complement strand
CTGGCCGAGATGACGGCCGGCGATTCGGGCATCGGCTACCTGATGCAGACCGCCGGCAGCCAGCAGCGCATGGCGCTGGCTTTCGCTGGGCTCGTGACCATCGGCGCGATGGCGATGTTGATGTACGAGCTCTTCAGCTGGGTGGAGAAGCGCACCACGGGCTGGGCGCACCGCGGCACGCAGGGGGAGTGAGTTGTCGGCGCGGCCGCGCCCAGTGTAGGTAACGCGCTATTACCCACGTTGAGCGGTGCGCCGAATAATAGTTTGCGCGTGGTTGACGCCGTGGGCCCGACGCCTGCCGGCCACGCGCTGGAGCCCGTTTTGTCCCATCCATCACCCGTCTTTGCCCTGGCCATCACGCTGTGCCTGGCCGCTGCGATGCCCGCACACGCCAACCGCGCGCTGGCCGAGAAGAACAACTGCCTGGGTTGCCACGCGCTGGATATGCGCATGGTCGGCCCGGGCCTGCGCGAGGTGGGCACGCGCTATGCCGGCCAGCCAGACGCGTTGGCGCAGCTCACCGCGTCCATACGCCAGGGCGGCAGCGGCCGCTGGGGCGAGGTGCCGATGCCTGCCCAGGCGCAGTTGCGCGAGGCCGACGCCAAGCGGCTGGCCGACTGGATCCTGAAAGGCGCGCGCTGAATCAAGGGCCATCGGTCAATGGCCATCGGTTCACCCTCTTCGGACTTTCCCTTGTAAGTAGCCGACTACCACCCCCACCGCTGGGGTGGGTGCAACACTCGATCCGTCGAGACGACCCAGACGCTGCGTGGCACGCGGTGGCCAGGCGATCCGATGACGTACACCCAGGAGACAAGACATGCGCGTGATTCCCATCGCCCAGCCGGCCGCGGCAGACGCAGCCGCCTGCAGTGACCACGAAGAACACGATGGGCGGGTGCCGAAGCTGCCGTTGCCGCTGGCACGGCGCGAGTTTCTGAAGGGCAGCGGCGTGCTGATGGGCACGTTGGCCATGGGCTCGGCCTTGGCCACGCTGGCGCCATCGCGCGTGTGGGCCGCCGAGCTGAAGAACCTCAGCACCGACCAGGGCAAGACGCTGATGGCGATGGGCCGCACGCTGTTTCCGCACAAGAAGCTGCCCGACGCGGTGTATGCGCTGCTGGCCAAGGACCTGGATGGCAAGGCCGACGCGCAGGCCCTGCTGAAGGACGGCATCGCTGCGCTGGACGTCGCCGCCGGTGGCAGCTTCGTGCGCGCCAAGCCGGCGCAGAGGCTGCAGATCGTCAAGGCCATCGAAGGCACACCGTTCTTCAACACCGTGCGCGGCCAGTGCGTCACCTCGCTGTACGACAACGACATGGCGTTCGCAGCCTTGGGCTATCCCGGCTCGGCCTGGGAAAAGGGCGGCTACCTCACGCGTGGCTTCCAAGACCTGAAATGGCTGCCGGCACCCAGCCGTGCTGCCAGCCCGCCGCCGTTCGTCGGCTGAGCGCAGACATCCCGTACAGGCCTTGCGGGCCCCACCAGAGAACAGCAGGAGACAAGATGGCGAAGTTCGATTCCAGCGACGACTCGGTGGTCGTCATCATCGGTTCGGGTGCCGGTGGCGGCACGCTGGCCAACGAGTTGTGTCAGCAGGGCGTGAAGGTGGTGGTGCTGGAGGCCGGTGCGATGCAGTCGCAGGCCACTTTCATCAACGACGAGTGGAAGTCCTTCAGCCAACTGGCGTGGCTGGACCCGCGCACGACGTCGGGCACGTTCCGCTTGGCCAAGGACTTTGCCGGCCTGCCGGCTTGGATCTGCAAGACCGTGGGCGGCACCACCACCCACTGGGCGGGTGCCTCGCTGCGCCTGCAGGAGCACGAGTTCAAGGTTCGCACGACCTATGGCGAGCTCAAGGGCGCGAGCCTGATGGACTGGCCGTTGACGCTGAAGGATCTGGAGCCCTACTACGCGCGCGCCGAGGACAAGATGGGCGTCACGCGCACCAACGGCATCCCCGGCCTGCCGGGCAACAACAACTTCAAGGTGATGTACGCCGGCGCCATGAAGCTGGGCTACCAGGACGTGCACACCGGCAACATGGCCATCAACAGCCAGCCGCGGCACGGCCGCGGGCGTTGCATGCAGCTGGGCTTCTGCTTCCAGGGCTGCAAGAGCGGCGCGAAGTGGAGCACGCTCTACGTCGAATTGCCGATGGCCGAGAAGACCGGCAACCTCGACCTGCGCCCTGAAAGCCATGTCTCGCGCATCGAGCACGACGCCAGCGGCAAGGTCACGGGCGTTGTCTACTACGACAAGGCAGGCACCGTGCAGCGCCAGAAGGCGCGCATCGTCTGTGTGGCCGGCAACAGCATCGAAACGCCGCGGCTGCTGCTGCTGTCGGCATCCAACATGTACAAGGACGGCCTGGCCAACAGCTCGGGCCAGGTGGGGCGCAACTACATGCGCCACCTCACCGGCTCGGTCTACGGCCTGTTCAAGCAGCCGGTGCACATGTACCGCGGCACCACCATGGCCGGCATCATCCGCGACGAGGCCAAGCACGACACCAAGCGCGGCTTCGTCGGGGGTTACGAGCTCGAGACACTGGCCCTCGGCGTGCCCTTCATGGCCGCCTTCCTGAACCCGGGCGGCTGGGGCGCCGACTTCACCGAGTACATGGAGAACTACACCAACCTGGCGGGCATGTGGATCGTCGGCGAAGACATGCCGCGCGAGACCAACCGCATCACGCTAAACGACAAGGTCAAGGACAAGTGGGGCAACGCCGTGCCCAACGTGCACTTCGATGACCACGAGAACGACATCGCGATGCGCGAGCACGCCTTCCGCCAGGGCCAGCGCGTCTACGAGGCTGCGGGTGCCCTCAAGAGCTTCCGCACGCCGCCCTACCCGAGCACGCACAACCTGGGCAGTTGCCGTATGGGCGCCAGCGCGAAAGACAGCGTGTGCAACAGTTTCGGCCAGACGCACGACATCAAGAACCTCTTCATCAGCGACGGCAGCCAATTCACCAGCGGCGGCGCGGAAAACCCGACGCTCACCATCGTGTCGCTGGCCATCCGCCAGGCTGAATACATCGGCCAGCAGATGAAGGCGCGCGCCATCTGAGCCGTTTCGCCGCACCAGGAGACCCCGACCATGTGCGACTTCTTCGTGAAAGCCGACCCCATCCAGTACGAACAGCGTTCGCGCACGGTGCGCATCCACGGTGTGCTCACCAGCATCCGGCTGGAGAACATGGTGTGGGACATCCTGGCCGAGATGGCTGCCGCCGAGGGGCGCACGACGAATGCGCTGATCTCGCTGTTCCACGACGAAATATTGGCGCACCGCGGCGAGGTGCCCAACTTCGCGTCCTTCCTGCGCGTGACCTGCATGCGTTACCTGCGCCGCCGCGAAGAGGCTGCCTCGCTGTCGCGCCCCGCACCGCTGGCCACCGTGCGCTCGCTGGCCGCCCCGGGCGGGCGCGGCCCCGCGCGCACGGCAGCCGGCACACCCTGAACCCTTCGTTTTCGCCGCACACCCTGGCCATGAGCTTCAACACCGAAATCCACCCCGGCGTTTGCGCCGAGCCGCCCGCCGCCAGCCGCGGCTTCGTGCTCAACCACAGCATGCTGCGCGTGAAGGACCCGCAGGTGTCGCTGGACTTCTACACCCGCGTCTTCGGCATGCGCGTGCTGCGCAAGCTCGATTTCCCGGAGATGAAGTTCTCGCTGTACTTCCTGCAGCGCCCCCTCGAGGGCGAGGCCCCGCCCGACGACATCGGCCAGCGCACCGCATGGACGTTTGCGCAGCGCGGCCTGCTCGAGTTGACGCATAACTGGGGCACCGAAGGCGATGCCGATTTCAAGTACCACGACGGCAACGCGCAGCCGCAGGGCTTTGGCCACATCTGCTTCTCGGTGCCCGACCTCGACGCGGCCATCGCATGGCTGGACGAGAACGAGGTGGTCTACGTCAAACGCCCCGAGCAGGGCAAGATGCGCGACGTGGCCTTCATCAAGGACCCCGACGGCTACTGGATCGAGATCGTCGAGCCGGCGCGCCTGCAGCAGCTGGGGCGTTGAGCAGCGGGCAACCGGCCGGGCGGGCAGGCAGGTCGAGAGCACCGCGCATGTGATGATGCGCGCCATGGGCTGGCTGGCGCGACTGTCTCTGCACTACACGCACGAACACCGCGACGGCGTGGTGCACACCGGCGCGCGTGACCGCCACGAAGGCCCGCTGCGCGTGCTGCAGCGTCTGTACCCCGAAGGCCCCGGCATCTGCCACCACGTGCTGGTGCACCCGCCGGGCGGCATCGTCGGTGGCGATGAACTGCATCTCGAGGCGCGTCTCGATGCCGGCAGCCACGCGCTCATCACCACCCCTGGTGCGACGCGTTTCTACCGCAGTGAAGGCGCGCCGGCGCTGCAGCACACGCGGCTGCGCGTGGCCGACGGCGCGCGCCTGGAATGGCTGCCGATGGAGACCATCGCCTACAGCAGCTGCCTGGCTGCCAACTGCGTGACGGCCGAGCTCGCGCCCGGCGCCGAAATGATGGGCTGGGACGTGCTGGCGCTGGGCCTGCCGGCCGCAGGTCAGCCCTTTCAAGCCGGCGTCTTCAAACAGCAGCTGGAACTGCCCGGGCAGTGGCTGGAACGCGGGCGCATCGCTGCCAGCGATCACACCTTGCTGCAGGGCCCGCTCGGCTGGGCCGGGTGCACGGTGTCGGCCACCTTGTGGTTTGCGGCTGGCGCGGCCATGTCTTCGGCGCGGCGCACGGCGCTGGTCGACGCAGCGCGCGCATGTCTGGACGGGCACGCGCTGGCCGCCACCGCGGGCGCCACCGCGCCGCAGCCCACGGTGGTGGTGCTGCGTGTGCTGGCCGCGCGCGTGGAGCCGGTGATGCAGTTGCTGGCCGCGGCACGCGCGGCCTGGCGCCAGCAAGCCTGGGGCTTGGCGGCCGAGCCGCCGCGCATCTGGCGAACTTGAATGCGGCGAACCTGAAGGGGGAAGCGGCCCGGCAGGGCCGCACGGCACCGCAGCTATCCTCAAGCCCATGTACGCGTCGTTCTTCGGCCTCAGCAAAGAGCCGTTCTCGATCTCGCCCGACCCGCGTTTCCTGTTCATGAGCGAACAGCACCGCGAGGCACTGGCGCACCTGCTCTACGGCCTGGGCGGCGGGGGCGGCTTCGTGCTGCTCACCGGCGAGGTCGGCGCGGGCAAGACCACGGTGTGCCGCTGCTTCCTGGAGCAGGTGCCCGCGCATTGCCGCGTGGCCTACATCTTCAACCCCAAGCTCAGCGTCGCGGAACTGCTGCAGACGGTGTGCGGCGAGTTCGGCATCCCGCTGCCCGAGCAGGCCGACAGCGTGAAGGCGCACGTGGACGCGCTGAACGCCTTCCTGCTCGCCGGCCACGCCGAAGGGCGGCAGGCGGTGCTGGTCATCGACGAGGCGCAGAGCCTCAGCGCCGAGGTGCTGGAGCAGCTGCGCCTGCTGACGAACCTGGAGACCGCCGAGCGCAAGCTGCTGCAGATCATCCTCATCGGCCAGCCCGAGCTGCGCGGCATGGTGGCGCGGCCCGAGCTGGAACAACTCGCGCAGCGCATCGTGGCGCGCTACCACCTGGGGGCGCTGAGCTTCGCCGAGACGCAGCAGTACATCCAGCACCGCCTGGCCGTGGCCGGGCCGAGCGCGCCGCTGCCCTTCAGCGCGGCGGCGCTGGCGCGCATCCACGCGCTGAGCGGCGGCGTGCCGCGCCGCATCAACCTGCTGGCTGACCGCGCCTTGCTGGGCGCCTACGCGCAGGGACAGCAGCGCGCCGAGCGCAGCACGGTGCAGCAGGCGGCGCGCGAGGTGTTCGGCGATGGCACGCCGTCGCGTGGCAGGCCGCGGTTCTCGGTGCCGCGGTGGGCCGGTCGCGCCGCGGATTCCCGGGCCCGCCCGGCGGCTGCGTGGCAAGCGGTCGCTGCCCGCTGGCGCCTGCCTGCCCTGGCCGCCGCGGCCGGGCTGGCCGTCTTGGGCTTGCTGTGGGCCGTGCTGCGCCCTGGCGCCGAACCGTCGGCGCTGGTGGCGGCGGTGACCGCCCCGCGCGCAGCGGCAACATCGCCTGCGTCCTCCAGCGGTACTTCGATGGCGCCCGCTGGTGTGTCCACGAGCACCTCCGCGTCTTCGCCTTCGTTGGCGTCGTCGTCAGTGGTCGTGCCGTCTCAGCCGTCGGCGGCCGACATCACCGCGCTGCTGGCCGCGGCGCACAGCAACCCGGCCACGGCCTGGCGCGAGCTGGCGTTGCGCTGGAACGTGGCCATCGGGGAAGGCGAGCCCTGTGCCGCTGCCGCGCAGGCGCGCCTGGCCTGCTACCGCAACGCCACCGGCGGCTTGGTGGTGGTGCGCCAACTTGCGCGACCCGGCGTCGTGGGCTTGCGCAAGGGCAACGGCACCGTCTACGCCTTGCTGGTGGCGCTGGACGAGCAGCAGGCCACCCTGCAGGTCGGCAGCCAGCGTTTTGCACTGCCGCTGGCCGCCTTGGCCGGCGCCTGGCGCGGTGACTTCGCGAGCTTCTGGCGCTTGCCGCCCGGTTGGGCCGATGCCCCCGATGGCGGCAGCGACCCCGCTGCGCGTGCCTGGCTGGACCAGGGCCTGCGCAGCGCGGGCTTTGCCGCCGGCGCGCCAATGGCCGAGCGTGTGCGCGGCTTCCAGATCACCCAGGGCCTGCCGCCCGACGGCCGCGCTGGCGCGATGACCGTGATGCGCCTGAACCGGGCTGCGGGTGTCGACGAGCCGATGCTCTCCGCCGGAAGCTGAAAGACCATGTCCTACATCCTCGAAGCACTGCGCCGCTCGCAAGCCGAACGTGAACGTGGGCAGGTGCCAGGGCTCAACGCCCAGCCTGCCGCCGTGGCCGCCCTGCCGGTGCAAAGGGACGGTGCGCCATGGCGCTGGCTGCTGCCGGCGGGCCTGGGTGGGCTGGCTCTGGGGGCGGTGCTGTTCTGGTTCTGGCGCGCACCTCCTGCAGTGCCCGCACCGGCTGCGGTACCCGTGGCCTCGGCGCCGGCGCCACTGCCCGTGCCGATGCCACCGCCCGCCATGACGCCGAGCCCGGCCCCGCTGCCCGTGGTGGTGTCAGCGCCGCCGTTGCCGGCACCGGCTCCTGCGCCCGCGACCGTGTCGGTGCCAGCCAAAGCGCCGGGTACATCGCCGGGCACATCGCCCGGTACAACGCCAGGTACAGCGCCAGGTACAGCGCCAGGCACGACGCCAAGCACAACGGCGACCTTGCGAACCGTGCGCCTGGGCGAACTCAGCGCCGAGCAGCGCCGCGAGCTGCCGGCGCTGAGCCTGGGGGGCTCGGTGTGGTCGGAAAGTGCGCTCAGCCGCTTCGTCATCGTCAACGGCCAGGTCGTGCGCGAAGGCGACACGGCGGCGCCGGGGGTCGTGGTCGATCGCATCGGCCCGAAGGCGGTGTGGCTGCGCTGGCGTGACATGCGCCTGGAACTCGCGATTTGAAGGCGCGCTCCCCGTGGACCAGGGGCTGCGCGCGGGTTCGCCAGCCGCAGGCTTGGGCCCATACTCGCGCCGCGTCAACAAATCGATACACAGGATGACGAAGCAAGGGGGCGGAGCGGGGTGGAGGCAGGCCAGCAAGCCAGGCTTGCGCGCGCTGGTGTTGGGCGCTGCGACATTTGCGGCCGGGTGGGCCCACGCCGCCACTGCCTGGATGGTCGGCCCGAGCGGCACGCCCATGGCGCTGGCTGCGGCGGTGATGCAAGCCGCCGACGGCGACACCATCGAACTCACGCCCGGTGAATACCGCGGCACGTTGGTGCTCGAAAACCGGCGTCTCACCCTGCGCGGCAGCGGCCCGGTGGTGGTGAAGGGCGACGACAAGCCCGGCGACGCCAAGGCGCTGTGGACGGTGCGCGGCGGCGAGGTGCTGATCGAAGGCGTGGAGTTCCGCGGTGCGCGCAGCAAGGACGGCAGCGGCGCCGGCCTGCGCCAGGAAGGCGGCAAGCTTACGCTGCGCAAGACGCAGTTCTTCGACAACGAGCACGGCCTGATGGCCACCAACGACGACAAGGCCGAGCTGCTGATCGAGAACAGCGTCTTCGGCCAGGCGCCCAAGGTCGTGGGCGGCCTGCATCACCTGCTGAACATCGGCCGCATCGGCAAGCTCAGCATCACCGGCAGCCGCTTCCAGCAAGGCTACGAAGGCCACCTCATCCGCAGCCGCGCGCGCGAGGCCGTCATCAGCTACAACTTCATCCACGACGGCGTGCGCGGTGGCGCTTCGTATGAGATCGAGCTGGCGGCCGGCGGGCTGGCCACGCTCGTCGGCAACGTCATCGGCCAGGGTGTGGACAGCCAGAACCCGGTGCTGCTGGTCTACGGCACCGAAGGCCGCGCCTGGGACCGCAACGAGCTCTACGTCGCGCACAACACCTTCCTGCACTACGGATGGCTGCCAGCGTGGTTCATGCGCGTGTTCGACGACCGCGTCGGCCCCGACACCAAGGTCTTCGCCGTGAACAACCTGCTTGTCGGCCCCGGCGTTTTCTGGCTCGCGGCCAGTGGTGATTTCGCCGGCAACCGCCACGCCACGCGCGGCATGCTGCAGGACATCTGGACCAACGGCCTGGAGCTGCCGCCCGGGGCGATGTGGCGCGGCAGCGGCGTCGACCCCAGGCGCATCAATGGGCACGATCTCAGCCCGAAGGCCGAGTTCGAGTGGCCGGTGGGCACGCGCGCCATCCAGCCGCCGGCAACCTGGACGCCGGGCGCTTTCCAGCGCTGAACATCGCGCCGGGCAGCCGCGCCCGGCTACGATCACGGCCATGAAAAACTGGTCTCCCGAAAGCATCACCGCCCAAGCCCTGGGCTGGATCGATGAGCAAACGCGTGCCATCACGCCGCCCATCCACGTCAGCAGCACCTACCTGCGCGACCCCGACAACCAGTACCGCAGCGGCCGTGTCTACGCACGCGCCGACAACCCGGCCTTCGACCAGGCCGAGGCCGTGATCAACGCGTTGGAAGGCGGCCACCAGACGCTGCTGTTCGCCAGCGGCATGGCCGCGGCCACGGCGGTGTTCCAGGCGCTGCAGCCGGGCGATCACGTGCTGGCACCCAAGGTGATGTACTGGAGCCTGCGCAACTGGCTGATGACGTTTGCCGTCAGCTGGGGCCTGGACGTCGAGCTCATCGACATGGCCGACCCGGCGGTGGTGCAGGCCGCGCTGCGCCCCGGCAAGACCCGGCTGGTGTGGGTGGAGACCCCCGCCAACCCGCTGTGGACGCTGACCGACATCGAAGCCACTGCCCAACTGGCGCACAAAGCGGGCGCGTTGCTGGCGGTGGATTCGACCGTGGCCACGCCAGTGCTGACGCAGCCGCTCGCGCACGGCGCCGACATCGTGATGCACGCCGCCACCAAGTACCTCAACGGCCACAGCGACCTCATCGCAGGCACGCTCACCACACGCGCCCATCAGGACGAAAGAGCGAATGAACACTGGCAGAAGGTGCGCAAGGTGCGCGCGCAGGTCGGCGGCACGCTGGGCAGCTTCGAGGCCTGGCTGCTGCTGCGCGGCCTGCGCACGCTGCACCTGCGCGTGCGTGCGGCCTGTGCATCGGCGCAGCGCTTCGCCGAGCACTTCGACGGCCACCCGCTGGTCGAGGCCGTGCTCTATCCGGGGCTGCCGCATTTCTCCGGCCACGCCATCGCCCGGCGCCAGATGCAGGGCGGCTACGGCGGGATGATGTCCTTGCGCGTGAAGGGCGGTGAGGCGGCGGCCATCGCCGTGGCTGCGCACACGCAGCTGTGGAAACGCGCCACGTCGCTGGGCGGTACCGAGAGTCTCATCGAGCACCGCGCCAGCGTTGAAGGTGCCGGCACGCCGGCACCGCCGGACCTGCTGCGCCTGTCGGTGGGCATCGAGCATGTCGACGATCTCATCGCCGACATGGAAGCGGCGCTGAAGAAGGCGCAGGGCTGAAGCGGGCGTTGCCGCGTTGACCCGCTTGTGAAACTTCGGCATCATCGTTGCTGTAACTAAATTACAGCACCGGGCCTACCCGGGCCTGCGCCATGTCCTTCGACCTCGTGCTCTTCGGCGGTACCGGCGACCTCACCTGGCGCAAGCTGATGCCGGCCTTGTTCCAGGCCTGGCGGCATGGCAAGTTGCCCGAAGGCGGGCGCATCCTGGCGGTGGCGCGCGACGAGCGCAGCGACGCCGAGTACCGCAGCTACATCCGCGAGAAGTTCGCCGGTGTCGACGAGGCCAAGCAGCCCAGCGATGAGGAGTTCACGCGCTTCGCCGAGCTGCTGCACTACCGCCGCATGGACCTGGCGCAGCCCGAGCACTATGCCGGCCTGAAGCAATGGCTGGCTGAGCGCGGTGCCGACACCGTGGTGGTGTTCCTGGCCACCAGCCCGCACCTTTTCGTGCCGGTGTGCCAGCAGCTCGGTGCGGCCGGCATCAACGGCGAGAACGTGCGGCTGGTGCTGGAAAAGCCGCTGGGCCACGACCTTGCCAGCGCGCAGGCCATCAACCGCGCCGTGCGCGCCAGCTTCGCCGAAGAGCAGGCGCTGCGCATCGACCACTACCTCGGCAAGCCCGCGGTGCAGAACCTGATGGCGCTGCGTTTCGGCAACGCGCTGTTCGAGCCGCTGTGGCGGCGCGAGAGCATCGCCAACATCCAGATCACCATCGCCGAAAGCATCGGCGTGGGCACGCGCGGCGACTTCTACAACACCACGGGCGCCCTGCGCGACATGGTGCAGAACCACGCGCTGCAGCTGTTGACCATGATCGCGATGGAGCCACCCTCCACCAGCGACGCCGACGCCATCCGCGACGAGAAGCTGAAGGTGCTGCGCTCGCTCAAGCCCTTCACGCCCGAGAGCGTGGCGAGGGATGTCGTGCGCGGGCAGTACCGCGCGGGCACCGTCGACGGCAAGGCCGTGCCGGGTTACCTCGAAGAGCAGAAGGTACCGGCTGGCAGCAGCTGCGAAACCTTCGTCGCGCTGCGCACCGAGGTGCAGAACTGGCGCTGGGCCGGTGTGCCTTTCTACCTGCGCACCGGCAAACGCCTGGCGGCGCGCGACGCACACATCGTGGTGAACTTCCGCGAGGTGCCGCACCCCATCTTCCCCGGCACGCGGCGCGCCAACAAGCTGGTCATCAAGCTGCAACCCGAAGACGGCCTGGAGCTGCACCTGCTGGCCGCCAAGGGCGGCGGCGCTTCGCTCAACGGGCAGGAGATCCTCACGCCCGTGTCGCTGGACCTCGACTTCGACAAGGCCTTCCTGAGCGAGCGTGTGGGCGGTTACGAACGCCTGTTGCTCGACGCCATCGCCGGCCGCTTGAACCTCTTCGTGCGCAGCGACGAGCAAGAGCAGGCCTGGCGCTGGGTCGAGCCGATCCTGCATGCCTGGGCCGCCGACCCCACCGGCCCGCGGCCCTATGCCCCTGGCAGCTGGGGCCCGGCTGCGGCGAGCGCGCTGGTGGCGCGCGACGGCTGTGCCTGGGCGGAAGAGCAGTGATCGCGTGCTGAATCGCTGATGAGCGTGGCCATGCTCGACCGCATCCGCGCCAGCATCCCGGCGCTGCCGCCGGCGGAACAGCGCGTCGCCCGTTTGCTGATGAGCGACCCGCGTGGTTTTGCCAGGCTGCCGGTGGCGGAACTGGCCGTGCGCGCGCAGGTCAGCAAGCCGACGGTGGTGCGCTTCTGCCGCAGCATTGGCTACGACGGCCTGGCCGATTTCAAGCTCAAGCTGGCCGGCAGCGTGAACGAAGGGGTGCCCTTCGTGCACCGCGCCGTGGACGATGACGACAAGGCCGGCGACATCGTCGTGAAGGTCATCGACAACGCGGTGGCGGCCATGCTGCGCTACCGCAATGCGGCAGCCAGCCAAAGCGTCGAACGGGCCATCGCGGCGCTGGCCGAGACCGGCCGGCAATCGGGCCAGGGCCGGCGCATCGAGTTCTACGGCGTCGGCAATTCCGGCATCGTGGCGCAGGACGCGCAGCACAAGTTCTTCCGCCTGGGCGTGACCTCCGCGGCGGTGAGCGACGGCCACATGCAGGTGATGAGTGCGACCATGCTGCAGGCGGGCGACTGCGCGGTGATCATCAGCAACTCAGGCCGCAGCCGCGACCTGCTGGACGTGGCCGAGATCGCGCGGCGCAAGGGCGCCACCATCATCGCCATCACTGCCAGCGGCTCACCGCTGGCGCTGGAATGCCGGGCCGGCGTGCAGCACATCCTGCTGGCCGCGGACCATCCGGAAGACGCCGACCGCTACAGCCCGATGGTGTCGCGCCTGCTGCACCTGCTGATCATCGACATCCTCACCACGGGCGTGGCCTTGCGCCTGGGCTCGGCACGACTGCGTCCGCTGCTGCAGGAGATCAAGAAGAACCTGCGCCAGAAACGTTACGCCGATACGGAGCCGCGCTCCGAACAAGACATCGACGATCAGGCCGCGGGCGCCAGTGCCAGCAGTTCTTCGACGCCGTAAAGCGCGGCCAGTTGCTGCAGCTTGGCCGGCGCACCCTGCACGCTGAACCCCCGGCCTGCGGCTTGCGCCGCGCGGCGCGCCTGCATCAGCAGGGCGATGGTGGCGGTGTCGTAGTCGGTCAGTGCCGAGGCATCCACCGTGAACACGCCACTCCCACTGGCCAGCGCCGCGGGCAGCGTGGCGGCCAGCTCAGCCACGGTCTGCAGGGTGGCGTCGGGGGGCAGCTGCATGCTTTTCAGACGTTAGCGTGCAACGCAGGTCACTTGGCCGAAGCCTTGTTGCGCTCCACGAGGGTGGCGATAAGGCCGTCGATGCCACCCTTGGTGATCTCGCCGGCGAACTGCGAACGGTAGTTCTGCACCAGCCAGATGCCGCCGACGTTGACGTCGATGATCTTCCAGGCGTCGGTGAATTTGTCGAGGCGGTAGTCGAGCTTGAT
Organism: Betaproteobacteria bacterium; assembly: GCA_031372905.1. GTDB lineage: Bacteria > Pseudomonadota > Gammaproteobacteria > Burkholderiales > Burkholderiaceae_C > Rubrivivax. The sequence continues at coordinate 6,185 of JANMMD010000243.1, read as the reverse complement.
GGGCTCGCCCGAGCCCTTCACTTCGGTCTGCACGATGACCTGCGTGCTGCCTGCCGCGGGCAGCGTGCGCGTGACGGACACGGTCTGGTCCTTCAGCTGCGTCAGCGCGCCGGCATACAAGCGCAGCAGCAGCGCCTTGAATTCGGTCTGCAACTTGGTGCGTTGCTCAGGGGTGGCCTGGCGCCATTGCGGGCCCACGGCCGAGCGCGTGGCGACCTCGAAGTTCACGCTGGGCATGACCTTGGCGTCCACCAGGGCGGTGATGCGCGCGATGTCGCCGGCTTGAATCGCCTTGTCGGCCTTCGCGGTGTCGATCACGTCGACGGAGATCTGGCGCACCAGCGCGTCGGGGGCGGTCTCCGCGTAGGCGGGAGCAGCCAGCACAGCGGTGGCCAGCAGGCTAGTGGCGATCAGGGTGCGAGTGTTGAGCAGAGCGTCGAGCATGGGGGTCCTTTGGAGGTGGGCGCAGCGACCGGAGGTTTCAGCGTCACCAGGCCTTAACGGATGAACCGCGTGATCGGTTCACCGCGTTCACCGGGCGTCACCGGATTCACCGAGCGGCGGAAGCCGCCGGGCTTGCCGGTGCTGCCGATGCCGCCGGTGCTGCAGGTTTGGCGGTTGCCGATTTGGGAGCATCCGGTTCGTCCTCGAAGGTCTCCATCGGCGGCGCGCCGTCGTACAGCGCGTCGCGACGGCGTGAGAGGTAGGCGTCGCGCAGGAAGCTGTACCTGTCGAGCGCAACGCTGTCGACCAGATTGCCCGCGGACAGTAGATTCGCCCGCGTGCTGATGAGTTCCATCGCGGTGACGGCGTAGCGGTCGGCACTGGCATTGGCCAGCGCTGACGGCCCAGCCTGGCGGTCGACCACGAGGCCTGCCGTATCGCGCAGCGTGGATGAGCCCAACAAGGGCAGCACCAGGAAAGGCCCGCTGGCCACGCCCCACATGCCCAGGGTCTGGCCGAAATCTTCTGAGCGGCGTTGCAGGCCGGCTTCGGTGGCCACGTCGAGGACGCCGGCCGCTCCGAACACGGTGTTCGTCAGGACGCGCATGCCCATTTCCAGGCCGCTGGCGAACTTGCCCTGCAGGAAATGGTTGGCGGTGGACCAGACGTCGTAGATGTTGCCCAGCACGTTGTTGATGCCGGTGCGCACGAAGGACGGCACGACATCGCGGTAGGTCTCGGCCACCGGCTTCAGCACGGCCTTGTCCACGGCATCGTTGAAGGCAAAGACCTTGCGGTTCCAGTTTTCGAAGGGGTCGGAGGTAGGCCCGGTGGCACTGGCCGGCACGGTGGCACAGCCGGCCGACAAGCCCGAGCAGGCCACCACGGCCAGGGTGACCAGGCCCAGGCGGGCGGCGCGCAGCGCTGTCACTTCAAGGCCCCAGACGCTGCCGGTGCGGCAGGCGCCGCACCGGCAGCGGGGCCTTCGGCCTTGCTGCTCAGGAACTGGCCGATCAGGTTTTCCAGCACCACCGCCGATTGCGTTTGCGGCAGCACGTCGCCGGCCGCCAGGGTCTTGTCGTCACCGCCGGGGTCGAGGCCGATGTACTGGTCGCCCAGCAGGCCGGCCGTCAGGATCTTGGCCGCCGAATCCTTCGGAAACTGGTAGGTGCGGTCGATCTCCATCGACACCACCCCCTGGTAGGTCTTGCTGTCGAGTTCGATGCTGGTGACGCGGCCCACGGTGACACCGGCCGTGCGCACCGGGGCGCGCACCTTCAAACCGCCCACGTTGTCGAAGTTGGCCTTCAGCGAATAGGTGTCGCCACCGCCAACATTGCCCAGATTGGCCGCCTTCAGCGCGAGGAACAGCAAACCTGCCATGCCCAGCAACACGAAAAAGCCGACCAGCATTTCGGTGCCTCTTTTGCCCATCAACAAACTCCTCGTTCCGCGGTGCCGCTTCAGGGCGTCGAAAACATCAGCGCTGTCAGGACGAAGTCCATGCCAAGCACCCACAGCGATGAAATCACCACGGTGCGCGTGGTGGCGTATGCCACGCCTTCGGGCGTGGCTTCGGTTTCGAAGCCCTGGTACAGGGCCACGATGGTGCAGATGACACCGAAGACGGCGGCCTTCACGAGACCGTTGCCGACGTCGCGCAGCACATCCACCCGCGTCTGCATGATCGACCAGAAGTTGCCGGCGTCCACGCCGATGAGCAGCACTGCCACCACGTAGGCGCCGAGGATGCCGACCGCCGAAAACAGGATGGCCAGCAAGGGCATGGCCACGATGCCGCCGATGAAGCGCGGCGCGAGCACGCGGGCCTTGGGGTCGATGGCCATCAGCTCCATCGCGGCGATCTGCTCGCCGGCCTTCATCAGGCCGATTTCGGCCGTCAGCGAGGTGCCGGCGCGGCCCGCGAACAGCAGCCCGGTCACCACCGGCCCGAGCTCGCGCACCAACGACAGGTTGACGATGAGCCCCAGGCTCTCGGCCGCGCCGTAGGGCACCAGCGCGTAATACATCTGCAAGGCGAGCACGAAACCCACCGCCAGGCCCGAGGCCAGGATGATGATCAGGCTGCGGTTGCCGATGGCGTAGATCTGCGACACCACGAGACCGAAGCGCCGCAGCGAGGCCGGTACCGCGCGCAGCACGTCGAGCACGAAAAACGCTGCGTGGCCCCAGCCGCGGAACTGCTCCAGCGTGTGCGCGCCCAGGCGCTGCACGAAGGCCGCGATCATCGAGCCCGTCATGGCGCCACCCCGAAGTCAGCTGCAATCTCGGGCGCGGGGTAGTGGAACTTCACAGGGCCGTCGGGTTCGCCGCGCACGAACTGGCGCGTCTCAGGGTCTGTGCTGTCCATCAGGTCCTTGGGCGTGCCCTGGGCCACGATGCGGCCGCCGTTGGCCATCAGCACCACGAAGTCGGCAATGGCCATGCACTCGGGCACGTCGTGGCTGATCACGAGGCTGGTGGCACCGGTGACGTCGTTCAGCGTGCGTATGAGCTTGGCGGCCACACCCATGCTGATGAGGTCCAGGCCGGCAAAAGGCTCGTCATACATGATGAGTTCGGGGTCCAGCGCGATGGCACGCGCCAGCGCGATGCGGCGTGCCATGCCGCCCGAGACCTCAGAAATGCGCAGCGCCGCCGCGCCGCGCAAGCCCACTGCATTGAGCTTCTTCAGCACGATGTCGCGCACCATGGCCTCGGGCAGCTTGGTGTGCTCGCGCAGCGGGAAGGCGACGTTGTCGAAGACGCTGAGGTCCGTGAACAGGGCGCCGAACTGGAACAGCATGCCCAGGCGGCGGCGCAGGCGGTAGAGCTGAGCGCGGTCACGCGTGTTGACAACCTCGCCGTCGAAGATCACTCGGCCACTGCCCGGGCGATGCACGCCGCCGATCAGGCGCATCAAGGTGGTCTTGCCGCAGCCCGAGCCACCGAGGATGGCGCTGACCTTGCCACGCGGAAACTTCAAGGAGATGTCCTTGAGGATCGTTCGGCTGGTGTCGTAGCCGAAGGTGACGCGGTCGATCTCTATGAAGGGGGTGGTGTCCAAAGCGGGGCGGATTCTCGCATGCGCCCAGCCGTTGCACAGGGTTACCCCGTATGCGGGGCATGCGAGGGTGCATGCCCCGGGGTCAAGGGCTTACTTGACGGCGCGCCAGTAGATGCGGCGCCACTGGGCCGCGGTGGAGGCCGGCTCCGGCACGGTGGGGGCCTGCACGGTCTTGTCTGACATGCGGATCAGAGCGCGCTTGCCGTCAGCCGTCGTCACGATGACTGGCCGGCTGGCCAAGGCATAACCAAGAAAGTAGCCGGCATCGAAATAGGTGTTGCCGCCCACGTTGCGCGGCACGGCGCCACCCGTGGTGCTGTTCAGCGCCAGGAACCACGATCGGCCGCCCGGGTCGCACTGCACGTTGGTGGGGATGTTGACAGTCAGGGTCAGCACGCCGGTGGTAGTCAGCGCCGGCTTGCTGATCATGCGGCCGTTGATCATGTTGTTGTTGGTGGGCACCGAACTCGTCGGCAGATCGAGATACCAGCCCCGTTTGGTGGCCAGGTCGACAGCATTGGTGGTGGCCTGGTAGGTGTTGGTCGCTGCCACGTAGGTGAGCGTCTGGCAAACCAGGTTGCCATCGCCGCCGTTGGTCGGGCAGCTGGCACCGTTGGTGCCGCGAATGTTGGGCAGGGTGGGTATGGCGACGCTGGTGTCGTCGACCAGACCGTAGATGGTCTGGCGCTGCGTGGCCTCGGCGTTGGCGCCACTGCCGGGCACATCGGCGTCGGCCAGATAGCGCCCGGTGCCCACGTGCACGAGGAACTTGGTCGAGCTGCCGGGTACCGTGCCCACTTCAGGCGGTGCGGTCACGGGCTGGGCCAGGCTGCCGCTGGCGTCGGTGAGTGCGGCGATGCGCACGGATGTCAGCGACACCAGGTCGAAACGGTAGACGTTGCCGTTGTTGTCACCGCCCCAGACATACCGGGTATTGGCATCTGCTGCCGTGTTGGCCAGTTTGCCAAGGTGGGCCAAGCCAGAAGCCGATACAGCGGCAATGAAGGAGCCCGTGCCGGTGGCGGGGTCCAGTACCCAGACGCCATGCACCGTGGCGTCGTAGCCCGAGGGCACCACCACGCGCCAGTTGCTGCCCACCTTCACGATCAGCGGCGTGCCGAAGGAATAGCCCATGCCGATCGGACTGAACTCCCACAACACTTTGGCGGCGGCAGCGGTTTGGTCGGCCGCGGCGTAGTCGGAGATGTCGAGTGCGAAATAGCCCTTGCCACCCTTGCCCAGGCCACTGACGAGGATCTTCGAGGTGGCGGACAGATCGGCCACGGCCGGGGTGCCATCGACGAAGTACCGATGGTCGTAGTCGGGGTTGGCCAGATCGGCCAAGTTGGCATGGACCAGGCGGGGAACGTAGGCCCAGAGTTCCTGGCCGCGCGTGGCAACCGACGCGTCGGTGCGGCCGTCGACCACGTGCAGCATGCCGTCGTTGGCGCCCTGGAAGATGATCGGTGTGCTGCCGTAGGTCACCACCACAGGCTCGGCGTTGATGATGTCGCCGAGCACGTCCTGACGGGTGCGATAGGTCGTGCCCTCGCCCGTGCGGACCCCGCGCACGTAGTTGATGATGGAGTCGGTCAACGAGGACGGTTGGCCCGTGTAGCTCAGCCCTGCAGCGAAAGCCACGCCAGCGCTGCCGTTGTAGGTGGCGATCTTGCGGCTGCTTGGCGTCTGGTCGCGCAGCTTGTCTCGCAACGACCAGATATCACTGCCGGTCTGCAATGCGGTGCTGGTGTTCAGTGAATAGCTGACCAGGTCGCCGTACCAGGCGCCGGACCTGTAGCTCGACGCATAGCCGATGTTGTTCAGCGTGATCTGCGCGTTGGCCACGGCCACCGCAGCCGCTGCTGCGTCCTTGGCATAGGCATCGGTGATGACGCTGTTGAAGGCATCGGTCAGTTGAGAAGGCCCGGTGGGAAAGTAGGCCTTGCCGCCGCCCTGACTGGCGGCGTTGACCAACAAGGGATCGTTCAAAACCTGCAAGTCGGCGAAGCCGATGATGTAGGTCAGGAGGTTGTTCTTCTTGGGGCGGCCCACCGGGTCGGGCGACACCAGGTTGGGCCGGAGGTCGACGTCGAACAAGGCCTTGGCCACGTCGTCGAGATAGTCAGAGCCAGCCGACTCGTAGGTGCGCGCGGTCTTGCGGTCCCAGTTGGCGACGGTGCCCGAGGCGCCGCCGACGCAGTTGGCCGCTAACGGTCCCTGGCAATCCTTGTCGTAATCGCGCAGGTAGGTGTTGTTGCTCAATTCCTGGTCGCCCTGCGGGCGGCCGTCGGTCATCAGGAATGCATACGAGCGCTGGCACCACAGCTGGATGGGTCGGTTTGGGGTGCCCACGCTCGGGCTGGATGGCACGGCATCGTTGCCGGTGCATGTGGCGCCGCGCAGGCATGACGCCCGACTGTTTTGGCGCAGGAAGTCGTCGATGCTGACGCCACTGACGTCGCCCGCCGTGATGTTGCCCGTGTAGCCCGTGGCCATGTAGCGGCCAATGTCTGCCAGCGTCTCTGCCAAGGGTGTGTTGCCGAAAGGGCTCAGCGCGTTGATGCTGGTGATGAGGTCCGCGCGCTGCGTGCTCGTGAAGTCGGCGACGCCGCGCAGGAACTGCCCGCCGTCACCGGAGGTGGCCGTGTTGTAGGTCGACAGGCCCACGCGAACG
>JANMMD010000174.1:0-3060 GCA_031372905.1 Betaproteobacteria bacterium | reverse complement strand
CGCCAGAGTAGCAGTTTCAACTGGCAGATGGGTGAAGCCATGATGCACATAGAAAGCTTCTGCACTTGGTGATATCGCGTGAACGATGATAAGACGCACAGATACTTCAGTTGATGCTCGAAGTGGCCACGCCGGTCAGGCCGTCGGTGGACGCCGAGCGGCGCAGGGTGTCGGCCATGGCCTTCAGCCGCAGTTGCGTGCCGACGCGGGCGCGCACCACCTCGGCCACCAGCGGCTTGCGGATGAAGTCGGCGGCGCCGGCGGCAAAGCCGGCGACCTCGGTCGCGATGTCACCGTGGCTGGTGACGAAGATCACCGGCACCTCGGCCAGCGCTGGCTCGGCCTTCATGCGCGCACACAGCTCGAAGCCGTCCATGCCCGGCATCTCGGCGTCGACGAGCACGACATCGGGCGCGCTGGCCAGCGCCAGGGCCAGCGCGTCCGCGCCGGACAGCGCGAAGCGCAGGTGGCCGAGCCCGGCCAGCATGCGGCCCAGCACCTGCACGCTGCCGGGGTCGTCATCGATCACCAGCAGCGAGGGCGAAGCGGCCGCCGCCGGGTCGGCAAAGGGGCGCACCTCCTGGCCCACCGGCGGCTGCCGGTCGGACAGGCGGCGCGCCGGCGTCGCGATCTTTGAGGGGGGTGCGGTATCCATCGGTGGGCGTTGCGGTGAGGCTCAGTTCAGAGGGGTGCTGGGTGCCGGCACGGTGGCGCGGCGCGGCGCCGTCTCGGGTGCCGACTCACGAGCCGACTCACGGGCCGACCCACGCGCCGACTCCCGCGCGGCCTGCAAGGCCTGCAGCGCCTGCTCGTGCAGCAACCCGGGGTGGGCCGACGCAGCGCTGTCACCGGCGCCGGCCGCCAGCGTGCTCATGCCGGCGCTGGCCGTCACGTGCGACGCCACCGGCGATGCCGGGTGCGGCAGGCCCAGCGCATCGAGGCCACGGGCCAGACCCTCGGCCACTGCCGCCGCGCCGGCGGCGTCGGTATCGGGCAGCAGCAGCGCAAACGCGTCGGCGCCATGGCGTGCGGCCAGGTCGCCGGGCCGGCGTGCCTGCAGGTCCACCAGGCTGGCCAGCGCCCGCAGGCAGTCGTCGCCCTCCGCGCGACCCCGGGTCTCGTTGTAGGCGCCGAAGTGGTCGATGTCGACCAGCAGCAGCGACAAGGCACGGCCGCTGCGCTGCGCACGCACGGCCTCCTCGGCAAGCCGCTCTTCCAGCACCGGCCGGCTGGCCAGCCCCGTGAGGCCGTCCTGGCGCGGCCGGGCTGCCAGCGCCTGGGCCATGCGCGCCAGCCGCAGATGCATGGCCACGCGGGCACGCAGCGCCGGCCCGGTGACGGGCTTGGTCACGAAGTCGGCAGCGCCCAGCTCGAAGACCGCGGTCTCGATCTCCGGCTCGCGATGCTGGGTGACGAAGATCACCGGCACCTCGGCCAGCCGCGGGTCGGCCTGCAGCGCCCGGAAGACATCGAAGCCGCTCAGGCCCGGCATCTCGGCATCGAGCAGGATCAGCTCCGGCACCCAGGCGGCGGCGACTTGCAGCGCCTGTGCGCCGCTGGTGGCAAAGCGCAGCTGCCCGTAGCCCGACAACAGGCGCGCCACAAGCTGGATGGCGGCCGCGTCGTCGTCGACGAGCAGGATGCGCGCGTCGAGCAGCGAGGGGGTGAGGCCGCCCGGATTGACAGGCGCGGTAGCGGGCATCGGGCGCGGGTTCAGGCGGGGCCTGCAAGGCTGGGAAAGCGCAGCGTGAAGCAGCTGCCCGCGCCGACGACGCTCTCGACCTCGAGCTTCCCGCCCATCGCCAGGGCCAGCTCGCGCGTCAGCAGCAGGCCCAGGCCGGTGCCCGGCGAGGAGCCACCTTCGCGCCCGAGGCGGTTGTAGGGCTCGAACAGGTGCGCCAGCTGCTCGTCGCTGAGGCCGGAGCCGTCGTCGCGGACCTCGATCAGCACCTCGGCCCCCTGCGCGCGCACCGCCACCGCGATGCACCCGTCCGGCCGCCCGTACTTGATGGCGTTGGACACCAGGTTGTGCACGCATTGCTGCAGCCGGCGCGCGTCGGCACGCAGGTGCAGCGCCTGGGCCGGCAGGTCGTTGAGGAAGCGCGTGCCGGCTTGCTCGGCCTGCGGGTCCAGCTCGGCACAGACCTTGAGCACGCACGGTGTCGGATCGACCGTGTCGACCTCGATGCGGAACTTGCCGGCCTCGAGCCGGTTGAGGTCGATGACGTCGCGCATCAAGGCCTGCAGCTGCAGGCCGGCGCGGGCGATCTGCTCGATGCGCCTGGCCTGCACGGCGGGCAGCGGCGACGCCGTGTCGCTGCCCGCCAGCTGCGAGAAGCCGAGCACCGCGTTCAGCGAGTTGCCCATCTCGTGGGCGATGAAGGCCACCATGGCCGCGGTGGCGCGGCGCGCGGCATCGATCTCGGCGCGCTGGCGCGCGACCGCTTCCTCGAGGTCGCGCGCGCGGGTGTCGCGCAGCACGCAGGTGTGCAGGCGGTCGCGGCCGGCGCCCACCGCAGAGCCCACCAGTTCAACCGTGAACTCGCTGCCGTCAGCGCGCCGCACCGTCTGGCGGGTGGCGGCAGACCCGGCCTCGGCCTCCGCCAGCGCCGGCAGGAATTGCCGCAAGGCGATGCCGATGGCGCTGCCGGCCGGCACGCCGAACATGGTGCAGGCGGCGCGGTTGGCCATCACGATGCGGCCTTGGTGGCTGGCCACGACGATGGCATCGCTGGCCGCGGCGACGATTTCGGCCACGCGTGCGTTGCCCAACCCCTGCCAGTGCGCACGCACGGCCGCCAGGTCGGCGTCGATGTCGTGCTTGCGAGCAATCAGCCGGCGCACGCGCGCCTGCAGCACGCCGCTGTCGAAGGGCTTGGCGATGAAGTCGTCGGCGCCGATGTCGAAGGCCAAGGCCTCGTGCTCGGCGTCGGTGTACCGGGTGACGAAGGCGACCGACAAGCTCTGGGCGCACGGGTGGGCTTTGGCGCGGCGGCAGACCTCGAAGCCGTCGACGCCAGGCATGTCGATGTCCAGCAGCAGCAGGTCGGGCTGCAGTTC
>JANMMD010000156.1:0-1556 GCA_031372905.1 Betaproteobacteria bacterium | reverse complement strand
CCGGCGTAGACGGTGCCGGCGATCTGCCCCACGCCGCCCAGCACCACCACCATGAAGCTGTCGACGATGTAGCCCTGTCCCAGGTCGGGCCCGACGTTGCCCACCTGGCTGAGCGCGCAGCCCGCCAGGCCCGCAATACCGGCGCCGAGTGCAAACGCATAGGTATCGACACGCGCCGTGTTCACGCCCACACAGGCGGCCATGCGGCGGTTCTGCGTCACGCCGCGCACAAAGAGGCCCAGGCGTGTCTTGCCGATCAACAGCGCCATGCCCAGCAGCACCAGTGCCGCAAAGGCCAGGATGGCCAGGCGGTTGTAGGGCAGCACCAGGTTGGGCAGCACCTGCACGCCGCCCGAAAGCCAGCTCGGGTTCTCGACGCCGACGTTTTGCGCGCCGAACAGCGTTCGCACGCACTGCATCAGGATGAGGCTGATGCCCCAGGTGGCCAGCAGCGTTTCCAGCGGCCGGCCGTAGAGCCAGCGGATGACGCTGCGCTCCATCGCTGCACCCACCAGCGCGCTGGCGATGAAGCTCGCCGGAATGGCCGCCAGGATGTAGGCGTCGAAGGCGCCGGGCAGATACTGGCGGAACAGGTTCTGCACCGCCCAGGTGGCGTAGGCGCCGATCATGATGAGTTCGCCGTGCGCCATGTTGATGACGCCCATCAGGCCGTAGGTGATGGCCAGCCCCAACGCCGCCAGCAGCAGGATGGAACCGAGGCTGACGCCCGTGAACAGCACGCCCAGCCGTTCACCCCAGGCCAGGCGCGAAGACACCGTGTCCAGCGTGCGCTGCAGCGCCACCTTGACCTCGGCGTCGTCTTCGGCGGACAGACGTTCCAGCAGCAGGCTCTTGGTGGCGGGCTGGTCGCTGTCGGCCAGCAGCTTGGCGGCGGCCAGGCGCTGGCTCTTGTCGGTGGACGCAATCAGCGCCGACGCCTTCAGCATGGCCAAAGCAGCGCGGATCTGTGGGTCGGTCTCGGTCTTCTCGGCCTTCTCGAAGAGAGCCAGCTTGCCGACGTCGGCCTGCTCCTTCAGCTCGGCCACGGCCTGCACGCGCACGGCGCGGTCGGGCGAAAACAGCTTCAGCGCGGCCAGCGCCGCCTCCAGTTCACGCCGCACGCGGTTGGGGTTGACGACGTCTTCGGCATCGGCCGGCAGCGTGGCCGCGGCACCGGTGGCGGCGTCAGTCACCGCATCGCCGCGCACGATGAACGCCTTGCCGCCGGCCAGCTTCACCTCGTCGGCCAGCAGCGCCTGCACATAGGCCGGCAAAGCCGGGTCGGCGGCCAGCACCACCTCGTTCAACGCAGCGATGCGGTCGTCACTGTCGCCCTGCGCGATGCGCAGCGCCTGGTCGGGGCTCAGCGCCAGTGCCGAGCCCGCCGATGTCAGCCACCACAGCGCTGCGCACAGCGTGCGCAGCAGCTTCACGGGCTTACTTCTTCGCGATCACGGGCTCGTCTTTTTTGCCCTTGTTCTCGGGGATGAAAGGGCTCCACGGCTGGGCCTTCACCGGGCCCGGCGTCTTCCACACCACGTTGAACTGGCCGTCGG
>JANMMD010000118.1:0-6430 GCA_031372905.1 Betaproteobacteria bacterium | reverse complement strand
TCACACTGCGTGGCCAGCTGCTCGATGGGGTAGCCGCGATACAGCAGCTCGCCCTTGTCGCCGTCGATGTAGGTGATGCTGCTGTTGCAGGCCGCGGTGCTGAGAAAGCCCGGGTCGTAGGTGAACTTGCCGGTCTGCGCGTAGAGCTTGCGGATGTCGATGACGTCCGGACCGATGCTGCCCTTGTACAGGGGCAGCTCCATGCTGGGGCTGCCGTCAGAAAAAGACAGCGTGGCTTTCACGTCGGAGGGGGTCATGGGCAGGGCCTTTCTTCGGGGTCTGTCGACAGGGACGTGGGGTTCAGTGGCGGGCAACTCGCATCAGGCCCAGCACCTCGTGCACCTCGGGGGTGTCGCAGTGCTCGCCCGGCAGGTCGGTAGGTTGCTTGCGTGACAGCAACAGGTCGAGCAAATCGTTGTCGGCCAATTCCATCAGGGCCTGCAACCCGGCGGCTTGACGCACCGTGAGCGTGGCCTCGGGGGTGGAGAAGAATCGCTGCACGAAGATGTCGTTCTCCAGCAAGCCGCGGCGGCAGCGCCACTTCAGCTTGCTGAGTTCACGTTCGCCGATCAGCTGCGTCTCCATCGCGTCAGATGGCGCGACGCACCATGAGTTCTTTGATCTTGCCGATGGCCCGGGTCGGGTTCAAACCCTTGGGACAGACATCGACGCAGTTCATGATGGTGTGGCAACGGAAGAGCCGGTACGGGTCTTCCAGGTTGTCGAGACGGCCGGCGGTGTCCTGGTCACGGCTGTCGGCGATGAAGCGGTAGGCCTGCAGCAGGCCAGCGGGCCCGACGAACTTGTCCGGGTTCCACCAGAAACTGGGGCAGCTGGTGGAACAGCTCGCGCACAGGATGCACTCGTACAGGCCGTTGAGCTCGTCGCGCTCTTCCGGTGACTGCAGGCGCTCCTTCTCGGGGGCCTGCGTGTCGTTCACCAGGTAGGGCTTGATGCTGTTGTACTGCTTGAAGAACAGCGTCATGTCGACGATCAGGTCGCGGATGACGGGCAGCCCAGGCAGCGGCTTCAGCACGATCGTGCCCGGCAGCGTGCGCATATTGGTCAGGCAGGCCAGGCCATTCTTGCCGTTGATGTTCATCGCGTCTGAGCCGCACACGCCTTCGCGGCAGCTGCGGCGGAAGCTCAAGCTCGGGTCCACCGCCTTCAGCTTGTTCAAGGCGTCGAGCAGCATGCGCTCGTTGCCGTCGAGCTCGACCTGCAACGTCTGCATGCGCGGCTTGGCGTCGGTATCGGGGTCGTAGCGGTAGATCTGAAAGGTGCGAAGCGTCATGGGGTACTGCCTTGTCTTCAGAACGTGCGGACTTTCGGAGGAACGGATTCCACCGACAGCGGTTTCAGGTTCACGGGCTTGTAGTCGAGACGGTTGCCTTCGGAATACCAGAGCGTGTGCTTCATCCACACCGCGTCGTTGCGGCCAGCCGGGGCCTCGGGCGTGTCGCCGTAGTCGTTGACGGTATGTGCGCCGCGGCTTTCCTTGCGCGCGGCGGCACTCACCATCGTGGCCTGGGCGCTTTCGATCAGGTTGTCGACTTCCAGCGCCTCGATACGCGCGGTGTTGAAGACCTTGCTCTTGTCCTTCAGCCCGATGTTCTTGACGCGCTCGGCCAAAGCCGCCACCTTCACCACGCCCTCGTCCATCATGGCCTGGGTGCGGAAGACGCTGGCGTGCTGCTGCATGGTGTCGCGGATGTCGTTCGCCACGTCCTGCGCGTACTCACCGCTGCTGTTGGCGTCCAGCCGCGCCAGGCGCGCGAGCGACGCATCGGCCGCATCGGCCGGCAGCGGCTTGTGGGTCTTGGCCTTCAGCGCGCTGTCGACGATGTGGTTGCCCGCGGCGCGGCCGAACACCAGCAGGTCGAGCAGCGAATTGGTGCCCAGGCGGTTGGCGCCGTGCACGCTGACGCAGCTGCATTCGCCCACGGCATAGAAGCCGTTCACGATGGTGTTCGGGTTGCCGTTCTTCGGGATCACCACCTGGCCGTGGATGTTGGTGGGGATCCCGCCCATCTGGTAGTGGATGGTCGGCACCACGGGAATGGGTTCCTTCGTGATGTCGACGTTGGCGAAGTTGTGGCCGATCTCGAAGACGCTGGGCAAGCGCTTCATGATGGTGTCGCCACCCAGGTGCGTGAGGTCGAGGTTGATGTAGTCCTTGTTCGGGCCACAGCCACGGCCTTCCTTGATCTCCTGGTCCATGCAGCGCGAGACGAAATCGCGCGGTGCCAGGTCTTTCAGCGTCGGCGCGTAGCGCTCCATGAAGCGCTCGCCATTGGCGTTGCGCAGAATCGCGCCTTCACCGCGGCAGCCTTCGGTCAGCAGCACGCCGGCGTTGTGCACGCCGGTGGGGTGGAACTGCCAGAACTCCATGTCCTCGAGCGGAATGCCGGCACGCGCTGCCATGCCCAGGCCGTCGCCGGTGTTGATGAAGGCATTCGTGCTGGCCGCGAAGATGCGGCCCGCACCACCGGTGGCGAACAGCGTGGTCTTGGCCTCGAGCACGTAGACATCGCCGGTTTCCATTTCCAGCGCGGTGACGCCGAGCACATCGCCGTCGGCGTCGCGGATGAGATCCAGCGCCATCCATTCGACGAAGAAGTTGGTGCGTGCCTTCACGTTCTGCTGGTACAGCGTGTGCAGCATCGCGTGGCCGGTGCGGTCGGCCGCGGCGCAGGCGCGCTGCACGGGCTTTTCGCCGTAGTTGGCGGTGTGGCCGCCGAAGGGGCGCTGGTAGATGGTGCCGTCGGGGTTGCGGTCGAAGGGCATGCCCATGTGCTCGAGCTCGTACACCACCTTGGGCGCTTCGCGGCACATGAACTCGATGGCGTCCTGGTCGCCCAGCCAGTCAGAGCCCTTCACGGTGTCGTAGAAGTGGTAGTGCCAGTTGTCCTCGGCCATGTTGCCGAGGCTCGCACCGATGCCACCCTGCGCCGCCACGGTGTGGCTGCGCGTCGGGAACACCTTGCTCAGCACCGCCACGTTCAGGCCGGCGAGAGCCAGTTGCAGCGAAGCGCGCATGCCGGAACCACCGGCACCCACGATGACGACGTCGAACTTGCGACGCGGAAGAGATTTGGTCAGTGCCATGACTTACAGCCTCCAGAGCACTTGTACGGCCCAGCCCATGCAGCCCACGAGCCAGACGATGGTGAACACCTGCATGACCAGCCGAATTGCGGCGGGCTTGACGTAGTCCATCCAGATGTCGCGGATGCCGACCCAGGCATGCCAGCCCAGGGCGAGAAAGATCACGAGCGTCAGCACCTTCATCCACTGCGCCGCGAAGATGCCGGCCCAGGTGTCGTAGCCGATGGGGCCGCGGGTGAAGATCACCTGCGCCAGCAGCAGCACGGTGTAGAGCGCCATCAGGCTGGCGGTGACGCGCTGGCTCAGCCAGTCGCGCATGCCGTAGTGGGCGCCGGTGACGACGCGCCTGGAACCGTAATTGACCGACATTTTTTTCGCGCCTTGTCTCAATACGCGCCGAAGAGCTTGGCGCCGAGCACCACCGTCAGCGCGAGGCTGCTGATGAGGGTGACGACGGCCGACGAGTGACCCTGCGCCTTGGTGACGCTGTGCGTCATGTCCATCCACAGATGGCGCACGCCGGCGATGAAGTGGTGCAGATAGGCCCAGATCAGGCCCAGCACCACCACCTTCACCAGCCAGCCCGGCACCCAGCCGATGCCGGCGCTGAAGGCGCTGGTGAAGCGTTCATAAGTGATCTCGGAGGTGACGCTGACGTCGAACATCCAGATCACGAAGGGCAGCAGCGCGAACATGATCGCGCCGCTGGCCCGGTGCAGGATGGACACCAAGGCCGCCACCGGAAGGCGGTACTTCACGGCATCGATCAAGCGCATCGTGCCGGGTCTTGTTCTGCTGATGTCAGCCATGTCTTTTTCTCAAAGTTCTCGAAGCAGGAACCGGGTGAAACCCTCGGAGTTTATGGCAATGCAACAGGCTTGCACCGGGGTGTGGGTGTCATGCTGACAGCCCTCAGCTGAGCTCGTTGCGGTAATGGTGGGCCTCGGTGTGGTACAGCCCGCGGCGCAGCTCGACGGGGCGGTCGCCATAGGTGTAGGCCAGGCGCTCCACCGAAAGCAGCGGCGTCCCCGCCGGCACGTTCAGCAGCGCGGCGTCGGACTCGCTGGCAGCCACGGCGCGCAGTTTCTCTTCGGCGCGGATCATGTGTACGTTGAACTCGGCCTCGAACAGCCGGTACATCGGCCCGCGCCAGGCCTGCAGGCGCTCAGCGGTCAGCCCCTTGAAAGCCGCGCCGGGCAGCCAGATGTCGTCCAGCACCACCGGCCGCAGGACGTTGCCCTCTTCTGCGGGCCTGGGCAGTTTGCCAGCAGGCGCCAGCAGCAGGCGTCGCACCTGTACCGCGGCCTCGCCGGCGCTCAAGGCGAGCAAGCGCGCCACATCCACCGGTGCGCGCATGCGGCGGCATTCCAGCAGGCGGCGCTGCAGCTGCGGCGTGCTGCCGTCGTCTGGCAGCAGGCGCAGGAAGCGAAACTGCGTGGCCTGCTCGGCATGCGTGGCCACGAAGGTGCCCTTGCCCTGGCGGCGAACCAGCACGTTGTCGGTGGCCATCTCGTCGATGGCCTTGCGCACAGTGCCCTGGCTGACGCGAAAACGCGCCGCCAGTTCCACCTCGCTGGGGATGGCCTGGCCAGGCAGCCACTCGCCCGCCTGCAGGCTTTGCAGCAGCAAGACCTTGATCTGCTGATACAGCGGGCTGAAGGCCGGGGCCGCCGGCCGGGTTGCGGGGGCAACGGCTGGCGTGGGCGGGGCAAGGTCGGCAGGCATGACGCACATTCTCCTCCATGAACTCTTGCATAAGACATAAGACTTGAAGCAGTGTGCGGTGACTAGAATCGCGGGCTGCTGTTCCTGCACTCACCACCCCTTTTTGCCCCAGGAGACCCTCCATGTCCAAGAAGCCCGTCCGCGTGGCTGTCACCGGTGCCGCCGGCCAGATCGGCTATGCCCTGCTCTTCCGCATCGCCAGCGGCGAAATGCTCGGCAAGGACCAGCCCGTCATCCTGCAGCTGCTGGAAGTGCCGGTCGAAGGCCCGCAGAAGGCACTGAAGGGCGTGATGATGGAGATCGACGACTGCGCCTTCCCGCTGCTGGCCGGCATGGAAGCGCATGGCGACCCGATGACGGCCTTCAAGGACGCGGATTACGCGCTGCTCGTCGGCAGCATGCCGCGCAAGGCGGGCATGGAGCGCGCCGAGCTGTTGTCGATCAACGGCCAGATCTTCATCGGCCAGGGCAAGGCGCTGGATGCCGTGGCGAGCCGTGACGTGAAGGTGCTGGTGGTGGGCAACCCCGCCAACACCAACGCCTGGATCGCGATGAAGAGCGCGCCCAGCCTGCCGCGCGAGAACTTCACCGCGATGCTGCGCCTGGACCACAACCGCGCGCTGAGCCAACTCGCTGCCAAGACCGGCAAGCCCGTGGCCGCCATCAAGAACCTGGCGGTGTGGGGCAACCACAGCCCGACGATGTACGCCGACTACCGCTTCGCCACCATCGAAGGGGCAGGCGTGAAGGACATGATCAACGACCACGCCTGGAACAAGGACGTGTTCCTGCCCACGGTGGGCAAGCGCGGCGCGGCGATCATCGAAGCGCGCGGCCTCTCCAGCGCGGCGAGTGCGGCCAATGCCGCCATCGACCACATGCGTGACTGGGCGCTGGGCACGAACGGCGGCTGGGTGACGATGGGCGTGCCCAGCAACGGCGAGTACGGCATCCCGAAGGACACCATGTTCGGCTACCCGGTCACCTGCGAAGGCGGCAAGTACAAGATCGTCGAGGGCCTGCCCATCGACGAGTTCAGCCAGACTTGCATCGACAAGACCCTGGCTGAGCTGGTGGGTGAGCAAGACGGCGTGAAGCACCTGCTCTGACCCACCTCGGTTGATGCCTTGATGAACCCCTCGCCGCGCAGCGTTCTCTTCGGCGCCGGCGAGCTGCCGCCGGCCCTGCCGGTGTGCGATCACTACGCCGGCGTCGAGCCGCGCATGACCAAGAGCCTGCAGCTGCAGGCCGAGCTGGGCCCGGTGTTCGACGTCACGCTGGACAACGAAGACGGCGCGCCCGTGGGGGGCGAGGTCGACCAGGCCCAGCTCATCGTCGGCCTGCTGAACGGGCCCGACAACCGCCACGGCCGCGTGGGTGTGCGGCTGCTGCCGGTGCAGCATGCGCTGTTCACCGAAGTGGCTGCCACGGTGCTGGCCAGCGCCCGCGCACCGGCGTATGTGATGCTGCCCAAGCCCGAGAGCCTGGCCGACGTACAGCGCGCGGTGAAGGCGATCGATGCCCTGGGCGGCGGCGCGGTGCCGGTGCATGTGCTGATAGAAACCCACGGCGCGCTGCGTGACGTGTTTGCCATCGC
>JANMMD010000113.1:0-14034 GCA_031372905.1 Betaproteobacteria bacterium | reverse complement strand
GAACTGCCGGGCATGGTACGCCCGGCGTTCATGCCCCGAGGATCACGGCAACTTCAGCAGCCGGTCAGGGCGCCGGGCCCAGCAACTCCTGCACCAGCGCATCGGCGCGGTAGACCTTGCCCAGGGCCTCCACGATGGCACCGGCGTGCACGGCCACCGTGCGGTTCTGGCTTTCGTCGTAGCTGTAGGCGCCGCCCAGCGAGTGGATGTTGCCGTCGAAGACGAGGCCGACCACGCGGCCCTGGCGGTCGAGCATGGGGCTGCCCGAATTGCCGCCGATGATGTCTTGCGTGGCGACGAAGTTGTAGCGCTGCGCCGGGTTCAGGCGCGGCCTGGCTTCCAGCCAAGAAGCCGGCAAGGCGAAGGGCGCCGCGCCGCTGTGGCGGCCGAAGGCGCCGGCGATGTCGGTGAACGGGGGCACTGCGCGGCCTTTTTCCTGCCAGCCCGCCACCTCGCCATAGCTCAGGCGCAGCGAGAAGGTGGCGTCGGGGTAGAGCGCGTTGCCCGATTGCGCGGCCTGCGCGAACTGCGCCTGCGCGATGCGCGTGGCGGCCTGGCGCTCGACGGCCAGCACCTGCGCT
The DNA here is from genome assembly GCA_031372905.1 of Betaproteobacteria bacterium. Lineage (GTDB taxonomy): Bacteria > Pseudomonadota > Gammaproteobacteria > Burkholderiales > Burkholderiaceae_C > Rubrivivax. Next base: position 13,453 of record JANMMD010000113.1, on the reverse strand, counting down.
TCATACCGAGCGCGCAAAGCCAGCGCGGCCGGCTCCGTCGCACGCACCAGGCGGATGAAGCTGTCGTCACTGGCGTTGATGGCGGCCTGCCCGCCGGCCCACAGACGCTGGCGCTCGGCAGCATCGCCCAGGCGCGTGCCGGCCAGCAAGGCTGCCGCAGCCTGCTCGGGCGAGCGCTGGCCCAGCACCTGCTGCACCACGGCGTGGTCAGGCCCGAGCAAAGAACGCATGCGGTTCAGGGACCACGCCAGGCGCCCCTGTTCAAACGCCGGGTAGACGGGCACCACGGCGCGCAGGCGCTGCTCGATCTGCGGCAGGCTGGTGTCGTTGAATTCGCGCAGGCGCTCGGCGTTCGGCTTCGTGCGCTCGGCGGCGGCGCGCACCAGCGTGCGCGCGTAGGCGAAGTGCGCAGAGAGGAAAGCGTTGCTGCCTTCCAGCAGTTGGTACTCGGTCTCCAGCTCGCGCTTGACGCGCTGCGCGGCCTCGATCTCGGCCCAGGGGTTGCCGGTGCGCGCGGCCAGCTCGGGCTGGCTGGCGACGAAGGCACGCAGCGCGGCTTCGGCGCGGCGCTTGTTCTCCATCAGCGTGCCTTCGCCCAGCGCCTGCAGGCGGCCGCGCGTGACCTTCAAGGCGTTCTCCGTACCCTGCAGTGCGCCCATCGCCAGGCGGCGCTCTTCGGCATCGCCCCGCGCCAGCTGCAGCATCGCGCCGCGCTGCTCGCTCAGGCGCGGCATGGTGTGCAGCGCGAGGTTGTCGCGCTCGGCTTCCAGCTGCGCCACGGTCAAGAGGCGCTGCGTGGCCCCCGGGTGGCCGGTGACGAACACCATCTCGCCGGGCTGCGCGCCTTCGGGGTGGAACTTGAAGTGCTCTTGCACTGCCGCGGGCTTGCCGCCTTCGTAGACGCGCAGGAAAGAGGCGTCCAGGCACCAGCGCGGGAAGTTGAAGTTGTCGGGGTCGCCGCCGAAGGCCGCAGCCGCGGCTTCGGGCGCCCAGACCAGGCGCACGTCGGCGTAGCGCCGGTACTTGTAGAGCTGGTGCTGGCCGCCGCGGTAGAGCGTGACCATGTCGCAGCGTGTGTTCTCGGCATCGCTGCCGCGGCATTCGCGCGTCAGGCGGGCGCGCGCAGCGTCTTCGGCGGCCTGGTAGGCCGCGCCTTGCTTGCCGGCGGTGGCAGCGCGCACCTGCTCGGTGACGTCGGTGATGGCGTCGAGCCGGTTCACCTCGAAATCGGGGCAGCGCAGCTCGTCCTTGCGTTCACGCGCCAGGAAGCCCGCGGCCATGCGGTCGTTGCCGGGGCTTGAGAGCGACTGCACGCAGCGTGTGATGCAGTGGTGGTTGGTCATCACCAGGCCATCGGGCGAGACGAAGGACGCCGAACAGCCGCCGGCCAGACGGGCCGAGGCGCGCATGGCCTTGTTCACCCAGGCCACGTCGGGTGCGAAGCGGTAGCGCGCCTGCATCTGGGCGTTGGGCAACTGGTCCAGCGGCCACATGCCTTCAGCGGCCAGAGCGGCGGCAGGCAGCAAGACCAGGGGCAAAGCGCGCCAGGCACGGCGGAAAAGCGCAGACAAGCTCAAAGCTCACTCCCAAAGAGATGACAGGCAGGACGCCGGGGTGACGCGCCAAGGCCAAGGGCGCGCCGACGCCGATGATGCCGTGCCTGACGCCCAGGTGCTGGCGGCCGCCAGCACCTGGGCGGCGCTCAGGGCGCGACGCGGCTGGGCGACATCGCCAGTGCAAACGCGCGCAGATCGCCAGCGTCGTAGCCGCTGAGCCGTGCGTTGCCGTTCATGGCCTTGGCATGCACCTGCAGGCTGGCGGCAAACGCGGCGTTGTCGCAGGTGCCGGGGTGGCCGGGCAGCGGCCCCATCAGGCTGCTGACGGCAAAAGCATGGCTGAAGCTGCCGTTGCCGCCGCTGCTGTAGGCGCCGGAGCTGGCGGCCCAGACCTCGCCGCCGGCCCCCGCCGCCGGCACGCCCAGGGCGCCACGCACGAGATCGAAGCTGAACGTGGCGCGGCCGTGCGGGTGCAGCGCGTCGAAGGCGAGCGTGAGCGCGCTGCCGGCGGTGTAGCGCAGGAAGCCGCAGTCATCGACGACCCCGCCCGTGGACAGCGCCGGCGCCGCGATGTCGGCACTGCAGCGCGAGTTGTCGACGCGCACGGTGAAGACGAAGCCCGCGCCGTCCATTTCCGACGGCGCGGCCGTGCGGGTTTGCAGCGTGTTGCCGATGAAGTGGCTGGGCAGCACGAACTGGAAGCTGCCCGCGCCGGGCGTCACGACATTGCCGAGGCTGTCGAAGACTTCCAGCTTCACCTGGTAACTGTCGGCCAGCGCCGGGGCCGCGGCGGCGTCGTTGCTGCCCGGCGTGGTCCAGCGCGCGGCGTAGATGTCGCCCAGGCCGTTGTCCACCGGCCAGTAGTACTGCGTGCCGGCGGGGTCGCCCGCGGTGCTGATGCCCCAGTCGGCGGTGTTGAAGAGGGCCGGCTTGAAGCGGAACAGCTGGTTGGGCTGCGGGCCCAGCAGCACCGCCGGGAATTCGACCCCCGGCCCGGGCACATCTCGCACATAGCTGCGCGTGACAGGGTCGAGCAGGCGCGTGAAGAGCCCGCTGGTGCCGCGCCGCACCGACCAGCGGTAGTAGAACTGCCCGCCCAGGCCGGTGTTGGGTATCGACAGCGCGTGCTGCTGGCGAAAGCCCAGCGTGGCACCGAAAGGCGCATCGACGAGGCCGCCGTAGTTGACGAGGCCGTCGGGCCGCACCCAGCCGTCCTGGCTGGGGCCGCTGGCCGCCGTGCCGCGTATCCAGGTGCCGCCGATGGCCATCGGCATCACCCAGCGGTCCACGCCGGTCGGCGGTTCGGTGGGCACCTCGGGCACACAGGGCTGTGCGCGCGGGTCGCTGACGACGACGACCAGCTCGTCGCCGCAGCGGTAGTTCCACACCGTGTGGCAGCGCACGGGCGGCTGGTGGATGGGCGTCCACACGCCACCGAGCCGCTGCTCGGCAGAGATGTAGATGTCGGGCTGGTCGCCGTCGTTGCACAGGTGCACATAGGCGAAGGTGAAGCGGCCCTGCTCGTCGGTCAGCACGGGCGCGAAACACTGCTTGCTGTACAGGAACCAGGGCTCCAGCCACGGCAGCCAGCAGAACCACGGGCGTATCAGCTCGAAGTGCGCCAGCAGGTCGGCGCGCAGCAATGCAGCGCTGCCGTCGCGCAGCTGCAGGCCACCGAGGTTGGTGGCCTGGGCCTCGCTCAGCAGCGCCGCGCGCAGCGGCGTGCTGGCGGGCAGCCCGGCGCGCTGCAGCAGGGCGGGGGCCAGGCGCTGCGCCGTCTGCATCGGTGTCGGCAGGCTCGTGGCGAACGGTGTGCGCTGGAGGCCGGGATGCGGCAGGCCGAGGGGGTCGAAGAAGGGTTCCGGCTCGGGCTCGGGCAAGGGGATGCGGCGGCGTATCACCTCCAGCAGGTCTTCACGCAGGCGCAGCAGTTCGGGCCGCGGCAGGCGGTCCAGCAGCCAGTGCCAGCGGTCGACCTCGCACACCGTCACCCGCGCATGGCAGATGGGCAAGTCCAGCACCTGGCCGCCGGGCAGCTGCACCCGCTTGACGAGCTTGCCGCGCACCCAGCAGACGCACAGGCGCGGCCACGGCAGCCAGCCCGGGCGCGGAATGGTGAATTCGATGCGCGGTTCGCGCGGGTCCAGCCGCAGCGGCTCGGTCCAGGCGCCGAGGCGGCGTTCCAGCAGTTCGCGCGTGGTGGGCAGGGGCACGCCTTCGGGCGGCAGCGGCGCCACCACCAGCCGCGCCGAGGCCAGTTGCTCGGGGCCGGCCTTCAACGCGCCTTCCGCGGTGAAGACCTCGCCACGGCGCGTGAGCCTCAGCGTGGTGCTGGCGGCCACCTGGCCCAGGCGGTCGTAGAGCAGCGCCTGCAGCAGTTCGAGCTTGTCGTCGGCCTGTGCGCCGGTGAGCTGGATGCGGACGGGCACGCTGCGCGGCGTGGGGGTGGGTTCAGGCGCAGGGGGGCGGGTGCTGGTGGGCATGGCGATGTCCTGGGGGTAGTGGCGCCTGGACAGCGCGCCGGGACGGGCACTGTCTGCCTGCAGCGCCACCGCAGCCATCCCTTGCAGCGCTTGCGCGCCCCCCTACCTCACGAGCTGCGGACCGGCAGGCCGGCGCGGCGATTTCCGAGTCCTTGGCCGCTTGTCCGTCAGACGAGGAAGCCGCGCTCGCGCAGCAGCGCTTCCAGCGCCGACGAGGCCACCGCGAAGTCATCGGGGTCGTACTTGATCTTGCTGGTGTAGTACTGCGCGAGCGACTCGATGCCGTGCTGCTGCCAGGCCGCCACCATCTCCGGGCCCATCGCCAGGTAGCGCTCGCGGCCACGGCGTTCACGCTCGGCAAAGTGGGTGGTGATGCTCTCCGGCGTGGGGCGCTGGTAGACCTCTTCGTGGATCCATGACGGCGGCGGCAGGCGGTCGCGCTGCGCGGGCGCTTCGTCGGGCCAGCCCACCACCAGGCTCGTCACGGGCAGGCAGTTCTCGGGCAGCTGCAGGAAGTCGGCAATCTCGCGCATGGCACGCACGGTCGTGCCCATGTAGCAGATGCCCAGACCGTGGCTTTCGAGGGCAAGGGCCACCGTCTGAGACAGCAGCATCGCATCGAAAGACGCCACATGCCAGCTGTAGAAATCGGCAAAGCCCGGGCGCGCGTTGCGCTGCGCCAGCCACTGGCGCGTGCGGTGGCTGTCGGCGCAGAAGGTCAGCACCAGCGGGGCCTGCAGCACCATGGGCTGCTGCAGGTGCAAGGTGTGCAAGTGGGCCTTGCGTGCGGGGTCCACGGTCTTCACCACCGAAACCATGTTCAGGTTGCCGCTGGAGGACGTGCCGGCCCAGGCCTGGGCGAGCAGGCTGTCGATGAAGGCAGCGTCCACCGGCTGGCTGCGGTAGCGGCGTATCGAGCGGTGCGCCTGCATCAGGCGCGCGAAGGCCAGTGCGGATTCGGTGGGTTCGGCGGGTGGGTTCACGGTGGCCCTGGGGACAAAGCCGCGATGATGCCAAGCTCCAACGTGCGGCCGAGGACAATCACGCCTTTGCATGCTGCGACGCCGGAACCCGCGTGACCTCTGCCCCTTCGACCCATGATTTCTGGCCCGCCTGCGGCTACAACCTGCTGCAGCGCGGCCCCGAGGGCTGGCTGCAGCCGACGCCGGCCTGGCTGGCCGCCTGGCTGGCCCGCCCGGAACTGGCCCTGGTGCCCGACAGCTGCCGCGCCGAGATCAAGCTGCACCAGAGCCTGACCGCCGACCCGCTGCGGCCCGTGACCGCGCGCGAACTGGCCGCACTGAAGGACGCCGACGCGCGCGAGAACTACACCCACTTCATCAACCTGCGCGACGCGCTGCTGCAGGCCGGCACCCTGGAGGCCTGGCTGCTGACCCTGTGGCGCAGCGGACCGGTTCGCGTGCCGCCGCTGTTCATCGACCTCGTGGTGCAGGCGGTGCTGCGGGGCCTGCTGGATGCCCGGGGCGATACCGCGCCAGCCAGCGCCTATGAAGCCCGCGCTGCCGAGATGCTGTTCCGCACGCAGCGCCTGAGCACGCACGAAGGCCGGCTGCTGGCCGGCGACAAGGAAACCCTCGACCTGCAGCGCGACACGGGTGGCTTCGGCGACCTCGGCCGCCTGCTGGCCCAGGCCGCGCAGCCGCTGCGCACGGCCGAGATGCGCGTGCTGCACGCCGACGCGCAGGCCGCGTACTGGGCCGAAGCGGCCAAGCCCGCCGGCCGCCACCTCTTTCTGTTGGACCTCACGCACCAGATCAAACAAGAGCTGGGGCACGGCCTGGCCTTCCATGTCACCAACGCGCACTCGGGCCTGAAGGCGCTGGCCGCGGTGCTGCAGCGCTGGGTGCAGCACCTGCTGGGCGTGGCCGTGCAGATCACGCCGCTGCAGAAGATCGACGACCCGCAATGGCGCTGGCACCTGGGCCTGGACGCCGAGGCCAGCAAGCTGCTGGACGACCTCTATGAAGACCGCGCCGTCGAGCCCGAGCGCCTGGCGCGCCTGGTGAGCCTGTTCCGCCTGGAGTTCGACGACCCTGCCGACATGCGCGCCGACGTCGCCGGCAAGCCGGTCTACCTGGGCATGATGACCACGGCCGAGCAGACGATGCGGCTGAAGCCGCAGAACCTGCTGCTCAACCTGCCGCTGGCACGGGCGGTGTAGGCACTGGCAGCCGCGCATCGCGCGGCGCATCGGTGCCGTGCACGCGGTTGAGCAGCACGTGGAAGACACTGCCGCACCCGGGTGTGCTGCGCACGCCGACGCTGCCGCCCTGTGCCCGCACCAGCTGCCGCGTCAGCGCCAGGCCGAGCCCCGAGCCTTCGTACTGCTTGGTGGAGCCGGCATCGAGCTGCTGGTAGGCCGTGAAGAGGCGCGGGATGTCCTGCGCGGCGATGCCGATGCCGTTGTCTTCGACCTCGAGCCGGAAGTGCAAGGCCCCCACGGTGGCGGCCCGCACCCGGATGGCGCCGCCGGCCGGCGTGAACTTGATGGCGTTCGACAGGTAGTTGTAGAGCACCTGCCGCAACCGCGTCGGGTCGAGCACCAGTTCACCCAGGCCGGGCCCGATCTCGGTGGTCCAGCCGAGTTGCTTGCGTTGCACCTCCATGCCCAGGATGTGGCTGACCTCCGTGACAACCTCCGCCAGGTCCAGCGTTTCAGGAAAGAACTCGAGCTTGCCGGCTTCCACCTTGGACAGATCCAGCACGTCGCTGATCAGGCGCAGCAGGTGGCGCGCGCTGCTGCCGATGTGCCCGAGGAACTCGCGCTCCTTCGGCGAGCCCGACGCAACCATGCCGCTCTGCAGCAGGTCGGCAAAGCCGATCACCGCGGCCAGCGGGGTGCGCAGTTCGTGCGACATGTTGGCCAGAAACCGGCTCTTCAAGCGCGTGGTCTCCTGGATCTGCAGGTTCAGCGCCTCCAGCTGCAGCACCTGCAGCCGCGCCGCTTCGGCCTGGTTGCGCTGCGCTGCGAGCGCGCGCGCCATGCGCAGCCTTTCGATCGCGTTCTCGACTGCCTGGGTCAGGGTCTCGGGCAGCATCCAGGCCTTGCCCACGTAGTCTTGCGCGCCGGCACGCAGCGCGGCCTGGCTGAGGCCGGGCTCGACCGAGCCCGTCAGCACCACCACCGGCACCAACAAGTGCTGGCTTTCATCGCGCGGCAGGCCGTTCAGCACGTCGAACTCTTCAGCGTCGGGCAGGCCGAGGTCCAGCACGATGCAGTCGGGCAGCGGCCGCTGCTGGCACCCGTGCAAGGCCTCCTGCGCCGAGGCGGCTTCCGTGAACTGGTAGCGCCGCGCCGAACCCTTCAGCAGCGCCGCCTTGGCGTCGGCACGGTCCAGCGGGTTGTCATCGACGATCAACACCCGCAGCGGCGGCTCCAGGCGGCTGTTCATGCCCGGGGCGGCGCCTCGCGCGGCGGCATGCCCGGCGGCATGTGCGGCAACCATTGCTCGAAGATGGAAGCCAGCGTCCTCAGGGTTTCCGTGTGCTGCACGCTCTTGACGTGGAAGGCACTTGCGCCGGCGCGGCAGAAGGCTTCGCGGTCGCCCGGGTTCACGCTGGTGGTGAAGATGACTGCGGGCAAGGCGCCCAGCGCCACATCGCGCCGCACGGCCTGCAGGAAGGCCAGCCCGTCCATGCCGGGCAGGCTGTAGTCCAGCAGCATGAAGGCGAAGGTGTCGGCGGCGTCGCGGGCCAGCATGGCGCCCGCAGCCTCGGCGTTGGCGGCGCGCACCAGCCGATTGGGCACCTGGGCCCGTGCGGCAGCCTCCAGAACCGTATCGAAATCGTCGTCGGAGTCTTCCACCACCAGCACCGGCCGGTTGTCGCTTGCCGCGCACTCACGCCACATGGCTGATGACTCCGGCTTCAGCGTCAGGCAGCGTGAAATAGAAGGTCGAGCCCTGGCCCGGGGTGGAATCGAACCAGATCAGCCCACCATGCTGCTGCACCATCTTGCGTGCAATGGTCAGGCCGGCGCCGCTGCCGCCGCCGAAGGCGTCGCTCGGGTGCAGCCGTTTGAAGATCGCAAAGACCCGCTCCGCGTGCTGCGCCTCGATGCCGATGCCGTTGTCGCGCACGTAGAAGAGGGTGTCTGCCGCGGCGACGGCCGGTACCGAGGCGGGCCGCGCCGCACCGGCCCCTGCCCCTGCCGAAGGTGCCTCGATGTAGCCGATCTCGACCCAGGGCATGGCCTTGTCGTTGTACTTGGTGGCGTTCGAGATGAGGTTGGACAACACCTCGCGCACGCGGAGGCGGTCACAGTGCGCCGACGGCAGCGGCCTGGGCACGCGCAGCTCGGCCCGGCTCTCGGCCAGGCGCCCGCCCAGCATGTCCAGCGCCTCCACCAGCACGGGGCCGAGGTCGATGGTCGCGCGGTCGATCGACATCCGCTCCACCCGCGAGAAGTGCAGCAGCGCGGTGAGCAGCGTGTCCATGCGCACCGTCATGCGCAGCAGCCACTCGACGCGCTCCGGGTCGTGGGGGCGGCCGGCCTTGGCGTCTTCCAGCAGCCGGTGCGCGTACTTGTTGATGCCGCGCAGCGGCTCTTTCAGATCGTGCCCGGCCAGGTAGGCGAACGCGTCCAGCTCGGCATTGCTGCGTGCCAGATCGGTGTTGGCCACCGCGAGCTGATCGGCTTGCGCCACGATCAGGTCCAAGACCATGCGGCGCAGGCGCTGTGCGCCCTCGATCTCGACCCGCTGCCAGGGCGCGGAGCGGCCGCGCACCTGCTCCTGCCAGAGATCGAAGCTGTGCCTGGGTGTCAGGCGCGCCCCGAAGCTGCCCACCGAGGCGGGCTTCTCATGCGGGTTGCCGGCCCAGTTGTAGGTCTGCACCTGCTCGCCGCGAAACCACAGGATCAGCGGGCTGTCGGGATGGCGCGACACGGCCGCTGCCAGCACACCGCTGGCCTGCTGCGGGCACCCTGCCAAGGGTGGGTAGGCCAGGCCGAGGGCGTCGCTGGCGTAGGTCTGCAGGCCGTCGGGCAGCGCGGCAATGCGCTCGCGCAGCCACCGGCCCAGCGGCGCCAGATGCTGTTCGTCCGGCACCTGGCCGGCGCTGGACCACCGTGCGTTCTGGAAGATGGCCACCCCGTCGGCGGCGATGCCGTCGAGCAGGCTGGGCGATGCGGTGTTCATCGCCGACAGCTCACCTTCGGTGGCAGCCCGCGCCAGCACGGACAGATGCACGGCGTCCAGGTCGATGCGGTATTGCAGGTGTTCCCGCAACTCGGCCTGCGCAATCTCGAGCGAGGCGATTTCGGCCAGGAACTCGGCGGCCGAGCGCAACGGGTAAGGCAAGGCCGTGGCGGTGTAGTGATGGCAGACGATGAGCCCCCAGAGCGCGCCGTCGCGCAGAATCGGCATCGTCAGGATGGCCGCCACGCCCATGTTCTGCAGGTACTGGGTGTACATCACCGAGGCCCCGCGCAGCGCGCAATGCGTCATCTGCAACGGCCTGTGCGTGTCAGGGTTGAGCAGCGGCACCATCTCGCACAGCTCACCCTTGACATCGGGCAGGGGCCGCACGCCGATCTTCTTGAAGATTTCTCGCGCCGGCAGCGGGATGTCGGCGGCGGGGTAACGCAGGCCCAACCAGGACGGCAGGCCATCGCGGTGCGCGTCGGCCAACACTTCGCCACTGTCGTCGGCATGGAAGCGGTAGACCATGGCCCGGTCCAGCCCGGTGATGCTGCGCGTCTCGCGGGCCACGACGGCGCAGAAGCCGGCCAGGCTTCGCGTGCTCTTCAGGCGGCCGACGGTCTTCCTCAACATCGAGAAGTAGCCGCCGTCGGGGCCATCGGCGGGGGCCAGCCTGCCACTGGGCTCCATCTCCAGCAGGAGCACGCCGTCGGCCAGGTGCACGGTCAGGTCCATCGGCGCAGCGGCGGCATCGGCGCCGGGCAGGCGGGAAGTCAGCACGTAGCAGGGGTTGCCCTCGAGCGCCTCGCTGAGCAGCAGCGCTGCAACCCGCTCGCCAGCCGCTGCGCCGATGCACAGCGCGACGGGTTGGCCCAGCAACTCGTCGACGCGCAGGCCCGTCCAGCGCTGGCAGTTCTCGCTGACCTGGGTGACGATGAGATCGGCGGGGCGCAGCGCCAGCAGCAGGCCGTGGGCCTGGATGCAGCCCGGCGTCTGCACGGGCTCTTCGTCGCAGCTGGACAGCGAGACGCCATGCCGCTTGATGCTGTAGGGGTACGGCAGTGGCGGGGCTGCCATCACCGGCACCGCCGCTGCCCTGGCGGCCGCGCCAGCACAAACTGCGACGTGCGGCATGTCATCGCGCGCTCAGGGCCAGACAAAGTGGCTGGCGCGCGCGCTGACGGGGCCCTCGAGCCAGAAGCGCACTTCGGCCGCCAGTGTGGTGACATCCACCGGCTTGCCGACGTAGCCATCGAACCCGGCCGCCTGCAGCTTCGGGGTGTCGCCCTTGAGCGCAAACGCCGTGAAGGCCACGATGACGATGTGCCGGGTGGCGGGGTCGGCCTTCAGTCTTTGCGTCAGCTCAATGCCGTCCATGACCGGCATCTGCACGTCCATCAGGATCAGGTCCGGCGGCATCGCCGCAATCTTGCTCAGCGCTTGCTGCGCGTCGGACGCAGTGTCCACAGCGTTGCCCGCCGCGTTCAGGACGAACGACGCCATCTCGATGAACAGGTGGTTGTCGTCCACGATCAGCACCCGGGTGGCGTCCATGCGTGGCGCGGTCTCTTTCTGAAGGTTTCAGGACGGGCGGTTCGCGACCCAGCGGCCGCGCGGGCCTCGACCAGCAAGAAACAGTGTTTCAGTCCCGGCCGGTCGGGGTCCGTGCGGCAGCGTACGCAGGCGCCATACGACCTGGTGGCCGTGGTGCTGGGCGTGGTGCTGGGCGTACCGGCGCTGCTGAACATCGGCAGCCTGTTCTGGGCGGCAGATCTTGCGCACGCCGGCCTGAGCGCCACGAGGCGCCACTGCTACACTGCCGTCCGTCAGGAGAGAGCCCCGCTGCAAGCCGCAACAGGGCCGCCGAAGGCGCAGAAGCTGCAGCGATGCCGCCTCGAACGCTCAGGCAAAAGGACTGACTTTTTCACCTCACTGGAGAGAGGCCGCAGGCGCTGCCAGGCAGTGCGCGCGGCCCACCGAAGGGGCAAGGCCGGGTGGTTGTGGGTTCACCTTGAACACACGATGGACCCGCGCTGAATCTCTCAGGTAAAGCGGACAGCGAGGGCCAGCCACACCGTGCATGCACGGTGCTTGCACAGCCGCCCTCGAAAGGTTCTTGCCTTGTCCGCCGACACCCCCCTGCTCCAGACCCCCCTGCACGCCCTGCACCAGCGCCTGGGCGCGCGCATGGTGCCCTTCGCCGGCTACGCCATGCCGGTGCAGTACCCCGCCGGGCTGATGGCCGAGCACAAGCAGTGCCGCGAAGCGGCGGCGCTGTTCGACGTCTCGCACATGGGGCAGGTTCGCCTGGTGGGCAGCGACGCCGCCGCCGCCCTGGAGACGCTGGTGCCGATGGACGTGGTCGACCTGGGCGTGGGCAAGCAGCGCTACGCCTTCTTTACCAACGCCAGCGGCGGCCTGCTCGACGACCTGATGATGGTGCGGCCGGATGGGGCTGCACGCGCTGCCTTCGGCGACATCTTCCTGGTGGTGAACGCCGGCTGCAAGGACGCCGACGTGAAGCACCTGCAAACGCACATCGGCCACCGCTGCCAGGTGGTGGCCATGCCCGAACGCGCGCTGCTGGCGCTGCAGGGCCCGAAGGCGGTGGACGCGCTCTCGCGCCTCAATGCGGCGGTTGCGGATCTGGTCTTCATGAGCGGCAGCGTGTTCGAGCTGGCCGGGGCTTCATGCTTCGTCACGCGCTCGGGCTACACCGGCGAAGACGGCTTCGAGATCAGCGTGCCCCAGGCCCACGCCGTGATGCTGGCCGAGGCCCTGCTGGCCCAGCCCGAGGTGGCCCCCGCCGGCCTGGGCGCACGCGACACGCTGCGCCTGGAGGCCGGCCTGTGCCTCTATGGCCATGACATCAACGAGACCACCAGCCCGGTGGAAGCCGGCCTGACCTGGGCCATCCAGAAGGTGCGGCGGCCCGGCGGCGCCCGTTCCGGCGGCTATCCGGGTGCGAACGTCATCGAAAGCCACCTCGGCGGCGCCGTGCCCAGCAAGCGCGTGGGCCTGGTGGGCCTGGAGCGCGCGCCGGTGCGCGAAGGTGCAGTCATCGTCGACGCCCACGGCCACAAGCTGGGCGTGGTCACCAGCGGCACGCTGGGGCCGAGCGTCAACCAGCCCATTGCCATGGCCTACCTGCCGCAGAACCATGCCTTGCCGCAGCACGAGGTGTTTGCCGAAGTGCGCGGCAAGCGCCTGCCGATGCGCGTCTCGCCGATGCCGTTTGCCCCCCACCGCTACAAGCGCTGACCCCCCACCCTCACACGGAATTTTCTGGAGCCCGCCCATGACCACCATGTACACGCCCGATCACGAGTGGATCAACACCTCCGACCACGAAGCCGCTGTCGTCGGCATCACCCACCACGCGCAGGACGCCTTGGGTGACGTGGTCTTCGTCGAGCTGCCCGAGGTCGGCCGCACCTACAAGAAGGGCGAGATCGCCGGCGTGGTGGAAAGCGTCAAGGCCGCGGCCGACCTCTACATGCCCGTCACCGGCGAGGTGGTGGAAGTGAACAGCGCGCTGAAGGACGACCCGTCGCTGGCCAACACCGACCCGCTGGGCAACGGCTGGTTCTTCAAGGTGCACATCACGAACATGGGTGAGTTCGACCAGCTGATGGACCCGCCGGCCTACGACGCCCTGCTGAAGACCCTTTAAGAACGCCCCTGCCGAAAGCCCGCGATGTTGATGTCTGCACTGAAGCCCCTGGGTGAACTCGAGAACGACACCGAGTTCGCCGCCCGCCACATCGGCCCCTACGCCGACGACGAAGCGCACATGCTGTCGGTCATCGGCGCGGCCAGCCGCCGCGCCTTGATCGAGACCATCGTGCCGCGCGCCATCGCGCGCAGCCAGCCGATGAAGCTGCCCGCGCCGGTGACGGAAGCGCAGGCGCTGGCCGAGATGAAGGCGCTGGCATCGCAAAACCAGGTGCTGAAGAGCTTCATCGGCCAGGGTTACCACGGCACGCACACGCCGGGTGTCATCCTGCGCAACATCCTCGAGAACCCGGCCTGGTACACGGCCTACACGCCCTACCAGGCCGAGATCTCGCAGGGCCGCATGGAAGCCCTGGTGAACTTTCAGACCATGGTGTGCGAGCTCACCGGCATGGCGATGGCCAATGCCTCGATGCTGGACGAAGCCACCGCCGCGGCCGAAGCCATGACGCTGGCCAAGCGCAGCGTGAAGAGCAAGAGCGACACGATCATCGTGGCCGGTGACTGCCACCCGCAG
>JANMMD010000098.1:0-7585 GCA_031372905.1 Betaproteobacteria bacterium | reverse complement strand
GACGCGCCGGTGGGTTACCTGGCGTCGCTGAAGAACCTCTTCGGCAAGCTGGGCCTCGACATGGACGCCTACCTCGCCGACCCGGCGGTGGAGCAGGTGCACTTCATCGGCAAGGACATCGTGACCTTCCACACGCTGTTCTGGCCGGCGATGCTGAAGTTCAGCGGCCGCAAGGTGCCAGACCGCATCTATGTGCACGGCCACCTCACCGTCAGCGGCGAGAAGATGAGCAAGAGCCGCGGCACCGGCATCAGCCCGCTGAGGTACCTGGAGCTGGGCCTCAACGCCGAATGGCTGCGCTACTACATCGCCGCCAAGCTGAACGCGCATGTCGAAGACCTGGACTTCAACCCCGACGACTTCGCCGCTCGCGTCAACAGCGACTTGGTGGGCAAGTACATCAACATCGCCAGCCGTGCCGCGGGCTTCCTGCACAAACGGTTTGGCGGCAAGCTCAGCGCCGATGTCGGCGTGGAAGGCCGCGTGCTGCTCGACGGCTTGCGCGCGCACAGCGGGACCATCTGCACCCACCTGGACGACCGCGAATTCGGCAAGGCGCTGCGCGAGGTGATGTTGCTGGCCGACCGGGTGAACGAATACGTCGACCAGCACAAGCCCTGGGAGCTGGCGAAGAAGGAAGGCATGGACGCCGCGCTGCACGACGTGTGCAGCGTCTGCATCGAGGCCTTCCGCATCCTCACCATTTACCTGAAGCCGGTGCTGCCGGCACTGGCCGCGCAGGTCGAAGCCTTCCTGCAGGTGCCGGCTCTGCAATGGACCGATGCGCAGCGTTCTTTGGGCGCACACACCATCGGCGAATACAAACACCTGATGCAGCGTGTCGACCCGAAGCAGCTGGACGCGCTGTTCGACGCACCGCCCGCCGCCGCCGCGCCGCTGCCCGGCGGCGAGACCATCGCCGAAGAAATCGGCATTGCCGACTTCACCAAGGTCGATCTGCGCATCGCGAAAATCGTCAAGGCCGAGGCCGTGGAAGGCAGCACCAAGCTGCTGCGCCTGACGCTGGACGTGGGCGAAGAAAAGACGCGCAACGTCTTCAGCGGTATCGCCGCGAACTACTCACCCGAGCAGCTGACAGGCAAGCTCACCGTCATGGTGGCCAACCTCGCGCCGCGCAAGATGAAGTTCGGCCTCAGCGAAGGCATGGTGCTGGCGGCCAGCCATGCCGATGAAAAGGCACAGCCCGGAGTCTTCGTGCTGGAACCCTTCCCCGGCGCGCTGCCCGGCATGCGCGTGCGCTGACAGCCTGCTGCGGCAAGCGGGGGTGACAATGCACCCGTGCTGCCCGCCCAGCTTCACCCCTTCCGCCCGCGCCTGCTCGATGCGCTGAAGGGCTACAACCGCCAGCGTTTCAACGCCGACCTGGGCGCCGGCATCACCGTGGGCATCGTCGCGCTGCCCCTCGCACTGGCCTTCGGCATCGCCAGCGGCGTGAAACCCGAGCAGGGGCTGATCACGGCCATCGTCGCAGGCTTCATCATCAGCGCCCTGGGCGGCAGCCAGGTGCAGATCGGCGGGCCGGCCGGCGCTTTCATCGTCATCGTCTACGGCATCATCGAGCGCTACGGTTTCACCAACCTGCTCATCAGCACCGCGCTGGCCGGCATGCTGATGTTCGTGCTGGGCCTGTTCAAGCTGGGTGCGCTCATCCGTTACATCCCGGTGAGCATCGTCATCGGCTTCACCAATGGCATCGCGGTGCTCATCGCGCTGTCGCAACTGCGTGATCTCTTCGGCCTGAACGTCGCCAAGATGCCTGGCGAGTTCTTCGCGCAGTTGCAGACATTGGCCGCGAACATCGGCAGCTTCAACCCGCAGGCCTTTGCCCTCGGCGCGGCCTGCGTGGCCGGTCTGGCGTTGTGGCCGCGGCTCTTTGCCAAGGGCAGCCCGCTACCCGGGTTTTTGCCATCACGCACGCTGGACTACCGGCCGCTGCGCTGGGCCGCGCGCACACCGGCGCCCATCGTCGCGCTGGTCACGCTGACCGCGGTGGCCTGGTGGTTCCAGCTGCCGGTGGAGACCATAGGCTCGCGCTTCGGCGAGTTGCCGCGCGGCCTGCCGCACTTCGACCTGCCGCCCATCACCTGGGCCAGCGTGCAGCAGCTCGTCATCCCCACCATCACCATCGCGCTGCTGGGCGCCATCGAGAGCCTGCTCTGCGCGCGGGTTGCAGACAGCATGGCCGACGACAAGAACCCGTTCAAACGCCACGACCCCAACCAGGAGTTGATGGCGCAGGGCGTGGCCAATGTCGTGGTGCCGTTTTTCGGCGGGATACCAGCCACCGGCACCATCGCGCGCACCGTCACCAACGTGCGCGCCGGCGCCGTGAGCCCCGTCTCGGGCATCGTGCATGCGTTCACGCTGCTCTTCATCCTGCTCGCCGCTGCGCCTCTGGCCAGCCTGGTGCCGCTGGCCGCGCTGGCCGGCATCATGCTGTTCGTGGCCTGGAACATGTTTGAAGGCCACCAGTTCGCGCGCCTGCGCCAGTTCTCAGGCGGCTACCGCTTGCTGATGGTGGGCACTTTCGTGCTGACCATCGTCTTCGACCTCACGGTGGCGGTGCAGGTGGGCCTGGTGCTGAGCTGCGTGTTCTTCATCTGGCGCATGGGCACCCTGTTCAGCGTGAAGCCGCATCTGCCCAGGGGCGGCGGCGCGCTGCCCGAGGGGGTGGCGGTGTTCGATCTCTACGGCTCGCTCTTCTTCGGCGCCGTCGGCAAGATCGAGGCCCTGCCCGATGCCCTGCCCGCCGGCACCCGCGCCGTGGTGCTGGACATGCAGCGCCTGGTGCTGATGGACAGCTCGGGCCTGGACGCGCTGGAGCAGATGCACCGCACGCTGAAGCGCCAGGGCACGGCGCTGGTGCTGGCCAACGTCAACGAACAGCCGCTGCTGCTGATGCGGCGCGCCGGCTTCGAAGCGGCGCTGGGTGCCAAACACATCGTGCCAACGGTTTCGGCCGCGCTGGAAGATGCCGCGCAAGGCTGAGCCGGCCGGCATCTCTGGCCGTCACCACTCGATCAGCCAGCGCGCCTGGCACTTGCGGCAGCAGACACGCATCTGCGCCGGTTGCCCGCCTTGCTCGTCGGCGGCAGTCTGGGACTCGATCGCCCAACGGCCGTAGGTCTGGCAGGCAGCGCACACCGCCTGGTTGGCGATGAGTTCGGCGCGCATCAGCAGGAAGAGGTAGCGACGCAGCGCCCACACGCCGATCGCCGCTGCCACACCGACGCTGGCCACCATCGACAGCCGGCTGCCGTCAGGCTGCGAGAAATAGGCCTCCATCGCGCCTGCCACCGCCACGGCACACAGCAGCACCAGCACCAGGTGTGAATGGCCGGTGAGCAGCTGTCGCTCGTACCACTTGCGAAAACCTTGACGCTGGATGGACTGCGGAATGGCCATGGATCACCCGGGTGACCGGGCATGCTATCGCTGCCAAACGGAACGTGCTGGACATTGCTGCAGGCCCACGCTGCAGGCAGCCCGCCAAAGAAAAAGGGCCGCACCCTCGCAGGTGCGGCCCCCTCGCAGCGCAGAACGGTCAGGCGCGCGAGGTGTTCAGGTTCGGGTAGCGCACGTGCTCCACCAGTTCCTGGATTTCCCGCTTCGGCGCCGGCGTCAGCAGGCTCACGATGATGATGACCGCGAAGCCCAGCGGCACGCCGAAGATGCCGGCCGAGATGGGCAGGATGCCCCACCAGGTGTTGTCGGCGATCGGGCTGGTGACGCCGAACAGGCCGCGCATCCAGACCTGCGTCGTGGCCATGTAGTAGAACGTGATCGACACACCCGCCAGCATGCCAAGCACTGCGCCCCACTTGCTGGCGCGCTTCCAGAAGATGCCGAGCACCAGCGCCGGGAAGAAGCCCGCCGCGGCCAGCGAGAAGGCCGCAGACACCAGGAACAGGATGTCGGCGATCTTCAACGACGCCACGTAGGCCGCGGCCAGGGCCACCACCAACAGCAGCGCCTTGGAGATCATCACCCGGCGTGCCGTCGGCGCGTTGGGGTCGATCATCTTGTAGTAGAGGTCGTGGCTCAGCGCGTTGGCGATGGTCAGCAGCAGGCCGTCGGCGGTGGACAGCGCAGCGGCCAGGCCGCCTGCAGCCACCAGGCCGGAGATGACATACGGCAAGCCGGCGATCTCAGGCGTGGCCAACACGATGATGTCGCCACCGATGCGCATCTCACCCAGCTGGAAGAGACCGTCCTTGTTCACGTCGGCGATGGACAGCAGCGCCGGGTCGACCTTGGCCCACGACGCCACCCAGGCTGGCAGCTGATCGAAGGGCGTGCCCACCAGCACGTTGAACACCTGGTACTTCACCAGCACCGCCAGGGCCGGTGCCGTGAAGTAGAGCAGGAAGATGAAGAACAGCGACCAGGTCACCGAGCTGCGCGCGTCCTTCACCGAAGGCGTGGTGTAGTAGCGCATCAGGATGTGCGGCAGCGCGGCCGTGCCCACCATCAGGCAGAACACCAACGCCAGGAAATTGCGGCGCGACTCGTTGAAAGTCTTCTGCGCCTTCTCGTCCCCGTCCGGGTTGCCGGCGTAGGCCTGGGCGTGGCGCGGCATGCCGGCCAGGTCCTTGGCACGGCCGTCGGCAGCCGTTTTCGCGGCCGTCCAGGCCTTCTTGGCGGCCTCGGCGTCCTTGGGCAGAGCCGCCAACGCCTTCTCGGCAGCAGCGATGGCATCGGGCGCGCCACTGGCGGCCTTCAGATCGGCCACCTTGGCTTGCGCTGCGGCGGTGTCGGCCACCAGGGCGGCGGGCACGTCCTTGAGCTTGGCGGCCAGCGCATCGGACTGCGCCTTGAAGATCGCGATGACTTCCTTTTCCTTGGGGTCGGCGATCAGCTGAGCTTCACGCGCGGTGACCTTCTCCAGCTGCGAGCCGTAGATGGCCTGCGGGATGGGCACACCGGTCTGCTTCACGCTGAGCCAGATCACCGGGATCATGTAGGCCACGATCAGGATGATGTACTGCGCCACCTGGGTCCACGTCACGGCGCGCATGCCGCCCATGAACGAGCACACCAGGATGCCGGCCAGGCCCACGAAGATGCCGACCTCGAAGGCCAGGCCCGACAGGCGCGCAGTGATCAGGCCCACGCCGTAGATCTGCGCCACGACATAGACGAAGGACACCAGGATGGCGATCAGGATGCCGACGAAGCGGGCCGCGTTGCCTTCATAGCGCGCGCCCAGGAAGTCGGGAATCGTGAACTGGCCGAACTTGCGCAGGTAGGGCGCCAGGAACAGCGCCACCAGGCAGTAGCCGCCGGTCCAGCCCATGATGAAGGCCAGGCCGCCGTAGCCCGTGAGGTACAGCGTGCCGGCCATGCCGATGAAGGAGGCCGCCGACATCCAGTCGGCGCCCGTGGCCATGCCGTTGTAGACGGCAGGCACGCGGCGGCCGGCGACGTAGTACTCGGCGGCGTCGTTGGTGCGGCTCATGATGCCGATGCCGGCATACAGGCCCACGGTGGCCAGCAGGAACACGATGCCGATGGCGCCGCGCGACAAGCCCATCTGCTCGGCAATCGCCAGGGCGATCACGAAGACGATGAAGCCGCCCGTGTACCAGGTGTAGACCTTGTTCAGGCCTTTCTTGAAGGCCGCATTGGCCTCCTTGTTGGAGACCCCGGTCTGGGGTTCGAAACTCAAGCCAGCCATGTCATTCCTCCTCGGCAACGCCGTGCTCGATGTCGAGCTTGTTCATGTAGTGGGCGTAGAACCAGATGATGGCGACGTAGATCACCAATGCACCTTGTGCGCCCATCCAGAAGCTGAAGGGCCAGCCCGCCATGATGAAACTCAGGTCGCGGGCGAAGTACGCCACGACGTAGGTCACCACGAACCAGATTCCCAGCAAGATGGCCGTGATCCTGAGGTTCTTCCTCCAATACGCCTGGTGGTTCTCGCTCACCTTCATCGTTGTCACCTCTCGGTTGGAATGCCGCCCCGGAATTGGGGCTCACTGAAAAAAGCTCAGCGCGGTCCTGGCCCGGGGCCCGGCCGCCTGCGCGTGAAAGTCAGGCCTTGGTGGGAGCGGCCAGCACGCCGATCTCGCGTTCGAGCTGGGCCGCCACCTTGGGCTCGAAGCCCTTGAGATGGCGGATGATCCTGGCCGCCTCTTCGGGCTGCTGGCGGTCGACATGCACGCGGGCCAGCTGGTACCAGCCGTAGGGGCTCATCGGCTGCAGCTCGGTGTTCTTCTTCAGGGCCGTGATGGCTTCTTCGTAACGCTGGCGCCGTATCAGCACCAGACCCAGCCCGTACCAGGCGCGGTCGAGTTGCGGGCTCAGTTCCGTGGCGCGGCGGAAGGCGGCCTCGGCCTCTTCGAAACGCTCACTGGCCTCCAGCATGTAGCCGTGGTTGAACCAGGTGGCGCCGTGCTCGGGGCGCAGCGCGACGAGCCGGTGCGAATCAGCCAGCGCCGCGGCTGTGAGGCCGGCCTCGGTGAGCAGGTGGGCGCGGCTGGCCAGCGCGTAGGGGTCATCGGGCCAGCGCTGCAGCATGCCGTCGAAGACCTCGCGCGCAGCCACCGTGCGCCCGAGCACCAGCAGCGCAATGCCGCGCCACTTGGCCATCAGGTAGTCAAGGCGCTTCATTGGCAGCCCACCATCTTGTTGCTCATGCAGAAACTCACCTTCTCGAAGGTCACGATGATCCAGACGACGGACAGCAGAAAGAAGGCCACGAAACCGACCTGGTGGTCAGCCACCTGACGCGGCGCGATCCAGCGCGCCGCAGCGACGAAAGGACGCGTCAGGACCTTCAGCAACTGGTAGAAGAAGTTGGTCTCGCGCTTCTCGCCGGCCAACGCAGCGAGCAGGCCTTGCCCCAGCAGCGCCATCAAGGCGATCTCGCAAACCAATTTCACGGCGGATAGGAAAAGCAGCACGCGGGACCTGTCTTGTGTGGGGTAGCGCACTGTTTTCAGGCGGACTTACAGATAACTGACGATGGGGTCTCTACGAGGGCAAGCACCGCTAGGGCTTTCCCCTGCTCCGTGCCGCCTAAACTATGGCGTCTGCCTGCCCTCGAGCCGCCCATGCCCCTGTTCTGGAAGCCCTACAAGTCCGAAGTGACGTCCTTCATCGAGGAGCTGAAAGCGAAGAAGCCCACGCTCGAGGCCGAACAGCGCGCGGGCCGCGCCCTGCTCTGGGACCGCACCCTCGACCGCAGCCAGCAGTCCGAATGGCAGGATGCCGCGGTGCCGCAGCAGCCCTACGTCTACCAGACCAAGAACTGAACTTGTTGCCGCTGGACGAGCCCGCGCTGCAGGCCAGCCTGGAAGCCGGCGCCGAAGTGCCACCGATGCCCCAGGTGGTGGACCAGGTGGCCGTGGCGCGCCTGTACGGCGAGCCACTCTTCCGCATGCCGCTGGACCTGTACATCCCGCCGGATGCGCTGGAGGTGTTTCTCGAGGCCTTCGAGGGCCCGCTGGACCTGCTGCTTTACCTGATCCGCAAGCAGAACTTCAACATCCTCGACATCCCGCTGGCCAGCGTGACGCGGCAGTACCTGGAGTACGTCGACCAGATCCGCAAGCACAAC
>JANMMD010000087.1:0-4822 GCA_031372905.1 Betaproteobacteria bacterium | reverse complement strand
GCGCGCACCAAACCCGAGATGGCGAAGGGAAGGCTGAGCGCCAGCACGGCGTCGAGCGCCGCCCCGCCGACATGCATTTCCCAGAACAGCCCGGTGGCGCGGTAGTCACTCGAGAAGTTCAGCAGGTCGGTGAACGCCAGGCGCTCAGCAATCACCGCCAGCGCCACGCCCAGCAGCAGGCACAGCACCGCATCCGACCAGGTCTGCGTGGCGCCCCCGCGTGAACGCCGCCCCCAGGCAGGCCACAGCAAGAGAACCGCCACCACCGGCTTGGCGAGGCGCAGGCTGTTCAGTGGCTCTGAGTACCCCTGCCACCAGCCCCAGACCAGCCCGCCCGCATCGTCGATGCCGCGCACCATCGAGACGAAAGTGAATAGGGCCAGTGGAATCAGCCACAACCATGCGTGAGACACGGCATGCGGCTGTGGCGCAGCGGGCTTCAGAGCGCAACGCAGCCACACGCCTGCGGCGACAGACAGCACGACGATGTCGAGCTCTTCGGCGATCAACCATCCGGTCCAGGGCATCAGACCCAACCAGGGCAGCAGGGGCAGCACGAGCCATGGCCAAAGCGGCCGCCGGCTGAAAGCCAGAACCGCCAGCATGGCGCTCAGCACCAGGGCGACGGCGGGCGACAGCGGGTGATTCGCGGCGAGCCAGGCGGCAAGACAGGCCGCGCCGGCGGCTATCGCGAAGGCAGCGATGCGCGCGATCGCCCTGGGCAGAGCCGGCGCATCCGTCATGCCCCCATGCCTCAGGTGACCGCGCGCGTCCCGCGGCCGATGCCGAGGTAGTCGATGCCCAGGGCGCGCATCAGCGCTGGTTCATAGAGATTGCGCCCGTCCAGCACCAGAGACTGCTTCAGGGTGGCTTTGATGTGATCGAAGTCAGGGGTGCGGAACTCGCGCCACTCCGTCACGATCAGCAGGGCATCAGCCCCTTCCAGCGCCGCTTGCGCCGAAGGCACGACGCTGAAGCCCGCCAGCTGACCCAGCACGCGCTGCGCCTCAGGCATGGCCACCGGGTCGTAGGCCTGCACCCGCGCGCCGCGACGCGTGAGCTCTTCCACCACGACGCGGCTGGGCGCTTCGCGCATGTCGTCGGTGTTGGGCTTGAAGGCCAGGCCCCAGATCGCAAACACGCGCCCCGTCAAGTCTTCGCCAAAGCGGCGCACCACGTGCTCCACCAGCACCAGCTTCTGGGCGTCGTTGGCGGCCTCCACCGCGTCCAGCACCCGCAGCGTGACGCCGTTGCTTCGGCCGGTGCTGATGAGCGCCTTCACGTCCTTCGGAAAACACGAGCCGCCGTAGCCCGTGCCCGCGTACAGAAAGTGCGTGCCGATGCGCGGGTCGCTGCCGATGCCCTTGCGCACGAGTTCGATGTCGGCGCCGACGGCGTCGGCCAGCCTCGCGAGTTCGTTCATGAAGCTGATGCGCGTGGCCAGCATCGCGTTCGCGGCGTACTTGGTGAACTCGGCGCTGCGCACGTCCATCACCACCAGGCGGTCGCTGTTGCGCATGAAGGGCGAGTAGATGGCCCGCATGAGCAGTGTCGCCTGCTCGTCGTCACTGCCGATGACGATGCGATCCGGCTTCATGAAGTCGTCGATGGCAGCGCCTTCCTTCAGGAATTCGGGGTTGCTGACGACGGCGTAGTTCATCGGTCTGCCCCGGGCAGCCAGCTGTTCGGCGATGGTTGCGCGCACCTTGTCGGCAGTGCCCACGGGCACGGTGCTCTTGTCGATGACGACCTTGTAGTCGGTCATGTGCTGCCCGATGGTGCGGGCCACGGCCAGCACGTAGCGCATGTCGGCCGAGCCGTCTTCATCGGGTGGCGTGCCGACGCCGATGAACTGCATGGTGCCGTGGGCCACGGCGGCCGCAGCGTCGGTGGTGAACTGCAGGCGGCCAGCGGCGGCATTGCGTTCGATCAGCGCGTCCAGGCCCGGCTCATGGATGGGCACCTCGCCGCGCTGCAGCATCTCGACCTTGCGCGGATCGACGTCCACGCACAGAACGTGGTTGCCCATTTCGGCCAGGCAAGCGCCGGTGACCAGTCCGACATAGCCGGCGCCGAAAACAGTGACTTTCATGGGTGGTGCTCCAGTGCAGGGCTCATCATTTTTTGCTTCGATTATCCGGCGCACCGCCGCGCAGGCGTATGCGGTTCAACACAGCGCGACACAGCTCGACAGGCCTCAAGGCGCGACGGCAGCTTGAGCGCCCACGGTGCGGGGCGGCGCGGCCAGTGGCTCGAGGGCCCGCGGGTGCAGATACACCGACCGCGGCGCCATGCCGGCTTCCCAGCCCGGCTCCTGCGCCAGCGGCCGGTACAGAAACTCTGCCTTGGCCGAAGCCAGGCGGTAGTCGTGGCGCGACGGCCTCACCAGGCTGCCCCAGTCCGTTCTGGCATCGTTGAAAACGAGCAGGGGGTCCTTCACCCGGTAGCCCCCCGACCCGACGAGCAGGTTGTTGGCCGACACCACGCGCTCGGCACCCGGGGCGACCTGCAAGAACGTGCCGCCGTGAGGCAGGTCGTTGACGACCGTGTTGCTGCCCAGAAGCAAGCGGTTCACCGGCCAGTGGTAGCCCTCTTCACCGTAGGCGATGACGATCGAGTTTTCCGTGCTGGCTTGTTGCTGGACGATGTTGCCCACCAAGCGGACAAGCCCGCCGTTCGGAAAGTCCAGCTCGTAGCTGGCACGTCCGCCGATCTCGTCGGTGAACCGGTTGTAGAAGATGTCGTTCACCCGGGCGCGGCTCTTCAGCAGGTGGCCCGCGTCGGCGTGATGGAAATAGCTGCCGGTCACGGTCAACGAGGCAATCGTGCCGACGTACAGGTTATGCGCCCACTGCCCTTGCACGTGGCTGTAGGCAAACTCGCTGTGCTCCACGATCAACGCCGCATCGGCTGCGATGTCCGCGTTGGACGTCAACACGCCGGTCTGATTGCCCCAGAACAAGCAGTGGCGCAAACGCAGTCGTCCGCCTTCGAACCGGATGCCCGCGCCGTTGTTGTCTTGCACCCGCGCAGCGATGAAGTCGACGTTCGAGACGTCGAAGTCGCCGTTCCTGATCACCCAGATCGCCTTGCCCTCACTGCTGCGCCCGTCCGCGAACAGCCGAGCCGCGCCATTCACGCCGCGAATGGTCAGACGCTTTTGCTCCCACAGCGCAACGTCGCCGCGGTAGTCACCCGCTTCGATTTCGACGACGTCCCCAGAGCGGGCCTCTCGCGCCGCCTCGGCGATGGTGCGCAAGTCACCACGGGGACCCACGCGCCACACGCGGGCGCCCGGCGGAGCCGCCTCGGGCGGCAGCACGTCCTGCGCCCCGCGCCGTGGTGGTGGCGGTGGCACCAGGAACGGCAACTTCGCGCGTTCCAGCGCCGAGGGGGCGTCCAGCGCCGAACGCAGGACGCCGATGACCGGAATCAGGACCGGCGCCATGTCGGGCTGCGCCTTCAGCGCCTGCTCCGCCCGGTCCAGCAGCTCACCGGGCGTGCGCCCGAGGTCCCGATACAGCCACCAGGCTGCCAGCCCCGCGGCAACGGCCAGCAAGAGCGCCACACCGAGCCCCACCCGGAACCGCCCGCGATGCACCCGCGGCTGGGGAGGGTGCACGGGCTCGGGCGTCATCGCGAGGACGGTCACTGGCTCGCCGGTCAGCAGCGTGACGCCACAGGGCGTTGTGCCGACCTGGCGGCCTGCTCGAGCAGCGCCTCGAACTGGGCTGCCATCGCGCCCCAGGCGAAACGGGCCACCGCCACCTCCCGGCCCGCGCGGCCCAGTGCCGCCCGGCGCTGAGGGTCCGCCAGCAGTTCCAGCACCGCGCCCGCAAAGGCCTCGGCGCCGTCGCGCACCAGCAGGTCGACACCGTCACGCGCCTGCAAGCCGCCGATGCTCAGCGACGTGGCGACCACCGGCCTTTCCATGGCCCAGGCCTGCAGCAGCTTGTTCTTGATGCCGGCGCCCGACACCAACGGGCACACGAACACCTCGGCCTGCAGCACGTGAGAGCGGACGTCAGGCACCGAGCCCGTCACCGTCACCCGACTGCTGGCCAAGGCGCGCACCGCCGCACCGGGTGCGCGGCCCACCAGCGCCAGCGTGGTCTGGGGCCGCACCGCCCAGATCAGCGGCATGATGTTCTGCACCAGGTGCAGCGCCGCCTGCTCGTTGGGCGGAAATGCCATCGTGCCTTCAAAGACCAGGCTGTCGGGCAGCGCTCGCGTGCCGTCGGGCGCGAAGTGCACGGTGTCGACGCCGTTGGCCACCACCGAGACCGGCACCTGCGGCGATACCTGCGCGAAGGAAGCCGCGTCCTCGTCGCCCACCACCACGCAGTGCGCGGCGCGGCGCATGGTTTCGCGTTCGAAGCGGCCAAAGACCTGCGCGTATTTCCAGTTCCGCAGCTTGTCCAACCAGCCCGGCGCGGCTTGCATCGCCCGGCGAAACGTCAACACCATGTCGTCGACCAGATCGGCCACCACCGGCACGGCGCTCCAGCGCGGCGGCAGCTGCGTCAAGAGCACGGCGCCGGCATCCCAGATCACGTCGTAGTCCGCCGGGTCAATCTCGCCCTCCAGCAGCGCGGCAACCTCGTCGCTGCGCACGTACAGCACTTCGGGGTTCCAGCCGGTGAGCGGGCCCAGCGGGCCTGGCGGTGGCCGCGGTGTGCCGGGCGCAGCCACCCAGACGCGGCGGAAGATACCGGGCGCCACGTCTTCCACGCCTGCGCGCGCCCGCAGGCACAGCACGTCGATGGCATGCCGCGGCGCCAGCTCGCGGGCCAAGGCGAGCACGCGCAACAGCAGGCCGTCG
>JANMMD010000080.1:0-5575 GCA_031372905.1 Betaproteobacteria bacterium | reverse complement strand
GCCAGCAACAAGCCGCCGCCCTCGAGAAGGACTGGGCCGAGAACCCCCGTTGGGCCGGCATCAAGCGCGGTTACAGCGCCGATGTCGTCGTGCGCCTGCGCGGCAGCCTGCAGGTCGAGCACACGCTGGCCAAGCGCGGCGCCGAAAAACTCTGGAACCTGATCAACACCGAGCCCTTCGTCAACAGCCTGGGCGCGCTGACGGGCAACCAGGCCATGCAGCAGGTCAAGGCCGGCCTGAAGGCCATCTACCTCAGCGGCTGGCAGGTGGCCGGTGACGCCAACAGCAACGGCGAGATGTACCCCGACCAGAGCCTGTACTCGGTGGATTCCGTGCCCAAGGTCGTCAAGCGCATCAACGCCACCTTCAAGCGCGCCGATGAAATTCAGTGGAGCGAAGGCAAGAACGACATCGACTACTTCGCCCCCATCGTGGCCGATGCCGAAGCCGGCTTCGGCGGCGTGCTCAACGCCTTCGAGCGGATGAAAAGCATGATCGACGCAGGCGCTGCCGGCGTGCACTTCGAAGACCAGCTGGCCGCGGCCAAGAAATGCGGCCACATGGGCGGCAAGGTGCTGGTGCCCACGCGGGAGGCCGTGGCCAAGCTGGTGGCCGCGCGTCTGGCTGCCGACACCATGGGCGTGAGCACCATCCTGCTGGCGCGCACCGACGCCGAAGCGGGCGATCTGGTCACCGCCGATGTCGACGACAACGACAAGCCCTTCTGCACCGGCGAGCGCACCGTGGAAGGCTTCTTCCGCACGCGGAATGGCCTGGATCAAGCGATCAGCCGCGGCCTGGCCTACGCGCCCTATGCCGACCTGATCTGGTGCGAGACGGGCAAGCCCGACCTGTTGTTTGCCAAGCAGTTTGCCGAGGCCATCCACGCCAAGTTCCCGGGCAAGCTGCTGGCCTACAACTGCTCGCCTTCGTTCAACTGGAAGAAGAACCTGGACGACGCCACCATCGCCAAGTTCCAGCGTGAGCTCGGCGCCATGGGCTACAAGTTCCAGTTCATCACGCTGGCCGGCTTCCACAGCCTGAACTACGGCATGTTCGACCTGGCCTACGGCTATGCGCGCAACAACATGAGCGCCTTCGTCGAACTGCAGGAGAAGGAATTCGCCGCTGCCGAGCGTGGTTTCACCGCGGTGAAACACCAGCGCGAGGTCGGCACCGGCTACTTCGATGCGGTCACGACCACCATCGAGCGTGATGCCAGCACCGCGGCCTTGAAGGGCAGCACCGAAGACGAACAGTTCTTCGACGCCAAGCACGGCTGAGCGTCGTTTGTTTCAGCCTTGCGGCGTGAAATCGCCGCAAGGCCTTCGTCAGGCGAGCAAGGCCTTCCGGTCTTGCACGTCCTGACTCAGTACATGAAGCGCCCGTCGCGGCTGATGACCGTCAGCTCTGCCAGGCGCGAGCCCTGGCGGTTGTCGCTGGCGTAGTTCAGCGTGAAGTCGCCGAGGTCGAAGCTGCCCGCGCGGTTGATGGTCTCGACCAGCCCGTCGCGGTCCACGCCCGGGCCGCCGCGGCGTATGGCTTCGTGGATGAATTTCGCCGTCACATAACCCAGCAGGCTGGCGTGAGAGGTCGACGGAGCCGGCGCGGCAGCGCGTGCTACGGCGTCACGGTACTCGCTGACCACGCGAACGCGCCCCGCGTACGGGCTGGGCATCACCTGCGTGACGACCACACCCTCGGCGGCCTTGCCGAGGTCCTTGATGAAGGACGCCGCGCTGGTGATCGACAGCGACACGAAGGTCGGCTGGAAGCCCACCGCGCGTGCGCCCTTGATGAACTCGGCCGAGGCCTTGGCATTGCTGATCAGCAGCACCACCTGAGGGTTGGCCTTGCGCAGCTGCTCTACCTGCGCGCTGACATCGGCGCTGCGGTTGTCGAAGCTGGCCTGGGCCACCAGTTCCAGCTTCACAGCGGCCATGGCGGCGTTCAGGCCGCTCAACACGTCCTTGCCGAAGGCGTCGGTGGCCACCAGCGCTGCCACGCGCGTCAAGCCCAGGTTGGTGAAGAACTTGACGGCGCGGCTGACCTCGTCGCTGTAGCGCGCGCGCGTATTGAAGACTTCCTTCACCGAGGGGTCGTACAACATCGACGGTCCGACCTGCGTGCCGATGAAGGCGCTGCCGGCCTTGCGAGCCAGCGGCAGGGCAGCTTCGGTGGACGGCGTGGTGCGGTAGAGCGCCAGGCCCAGCACGCCCTGCGCCAGCAGCTTCTGCGTGTTCTCGGCGGTGCGCTTGGCATCCTGGCCGTCGTCCAGCGAAAGCAGTTCTATCGGCTTGCCATGCACGCCACCGCGGGCATTCAGGCGCTCGAAGTACAGGCGTGCGCTGCTCGTGGTTTCGGCGTTGGACGGCGCGAGCACGCCGGTTTGTGGTGCCGACTGACCGATGACCCACGCGCTGGCCGCGCGGGCGCGAACCCACGGCGCGGACAGGGCCGTTGCGGTAGTGGCGAGAAGAAGGTGGCGGCGTTGGATGGGCATAGCCATTGATTATGGAAGAGCCCGCACGAGGCCTGGGGTTTACCCCGGGTTACGACCGCAACGAGCCGTGAATTTGGCCCGCCGAGCATCGTGTGGCCGTGGCTCAAACCGCCAACAAGGGCGCCCGGAAAACGTAGCCGACGCGCGATTTCGACTGCAGCGGCACCACCGCCGGCGTCGCGCGCTCGATGCGGCGGCGCAGGCGGTAGATGGTGGCGTTGAGGTTGTCGCCGTCCGGCGGCAGGCCCAGGCGCTCACACAGGACTTCGCGCGTCACGGCGTCGCCGCCGGCATTCACGAAACACTCGACGACGGCGAGGTCGCCTTCGCTGAGGTCGACATGCACGCCGTCGGGTGCCACGAGCTGGCGCGCACGGCGGTCCAGCTTCCACGGGGCCACGCCGGGGCTGGACGAGGCCACGCGGCGCTGCACCGCTTCGATGGCCAGCGCCACCTGCTCGAACTGCACGGGCTTGGCCAGCAGCATGTCGGCGCCGGCCGTGATGACCTGGCTGAAGACGTCGGAGGCCACACGGCCCGACACCACCAGGATGCCGGCTTGGGTGCGCCGGCGCAGCAGTTTGAGCATGTCCACGCCGTCGATGCCGGGCAGATTGAGATCGAGCACATAGAAGTCGAACTCGAAGGCCCCTGCCTCGACCAGCAGGTCGCTGCTGTCCGCATAGGCGCGCACCTCGATGCCGCGGCCCTGCAGGTACTGCGACAGGAATTCGGAGAAGTCGGGGTCGTCTTCGACGAGCGCCAGGGTCTTGGGAAGCATGTCGGCGGGCGGGTGTACGGCGGGATGGAGGGGCAGCCAGAGCGGATGCTGGCTTGGCCCCGAAGTTTCGCCGACATTTTGCCCAAGGGCCGCAGCCCGAGCACCGGGACTTTTCAGCCCGCTGCCCCGGCCCCGCGCTCGCGCCACATCACCAGCAGGTAGAAGCACCCCGCCGCGAAGAGCAGCCCGCCCAGCAACAGCGGCGACGGCAGCTCCTTCACCGCGAGGAAGAAGTCGTTCAAGGCCCAGGCCGGCAGCTGCCGCAGGCCCTCGGCGCCGTCGTTCTTGCCGATCGTGAAGCCGTCGCCGGCATGCACCAGCGCGCCGCGCGCCTGGCGCAGCCAGCCCAGGGTGATGTCCGACAGCAGCGGCTGGCCGAAGACGCGGTTCAGCAGCTGGCTGCCCAGGCCGATGCCCACCCCCAGGATCACCCACGACCAGCTGCGAAACCACGCCGAGAGCAGCACCACCAGCAGGATCAGCGGCGACAGCCACAGCACGGCCAGCGGCAGCCCCGCCAGCAGGCGCGCAGCCAGCGCCAAAACGGCAGGCAGCAGGTCGAGCCAGTGCAGCGTGAACCACTCACCGACGCCCACCACACGCGCCACCAACACCATTGAGACCAGCAGGCCGCCGGCCAGGCCCAGCAGCAGCGCGACAGCGGGCACCAGCAGCAGGTGCACGACCAGGGGCGCCGCCAGGCTGGCGCTGTGGGTGGCGGGCAGCGAGAGCCAGAACTCGACGGAACGGTCGCTGTGGTCGCGCCGCGCCACGCCGGCCACGATGATGATCGAGCTGAAGCAGGCAATGATGAAGAGCACCGAGGCGCTGCCAGCCATGGCCGCCACCGCCAGCAGCGGTGCCATCTTGTCGCCGACCTTCTCGGCGTCGTCCGGGCCGATCTGGATCTGGCCGAAAGCCAGCAGCAGCAGCGCGATGCCCAGGGGCACGGCCACCATCAAGGCCCAGCCGAAACGGTATTGCAGCCATTCACGCCGCATCAGGGTCAGAAACTTGTCCATGGCTGTGCCTTGTCAGAAGTGGGTGCGGTCGAGTTCGGGCTTGCGCGTCAGCGCCACGAACAGGTCGACGAGACTGGGGCGGATGCGCTGGCCCAGGGCCTGCACGTGCGCAGGCGGCGCGCCGTCGAAGATGGCCGCGTTGCCCAGGACGCCGCCTGTGCCGGTGCCCGTGCGGTAGCGCAGCAGCGGGTGCGCCGCGGCGATCTGCTCGGCCACCGCAGCGTCGTGGCTGACGCCGACGAAGCGCTTTTCCATGTCTTCCAGGCTGATGCTGAGCACCAGCTTGCCCTCGTTGAGCATCAGCACGTCGCTGAGCAGGCTTTCGATCTCTTCGACCTGGTGGGTGCTGATGAGCACGCTGCGCTCGCCGTCGCACCACTCGTCGATGAGCAGCTCGTAGAAGGCCTTGCGTGAGAGGACATCCAGGCCCAGCGTGGGTTCGTCCAGGATCATCAGCCTGGCATCGATGGCGGCCACCAGCGCGAGGTGGGCCTGCACCACCATGCCCTTGGACAAGGTCTTCACCTTGTCGCGCAAACCCACGCTGGTGCGGCGCAGCAAGGTGCGGGCGCGTTCGGCGGAGAAGCGCGGGTGCATGCCGCTCATCAGCGAGATCAGGTCTTCCACGCGCGCCCAGCGCGGCAGGATGGCCACGTCGGGGATGTAGCAGGCCTGCTCCAGCAGCTGCGCGCGCTGTTGGCGGGGCTGCATGCCCAGCACCGTGAGCTCGCCGGTGCCTTGCGTCAGGCCGACCAGGGCCTTCATCAGTGTCGTCTTGCCGGCACCGTTGTGGCCGAGCAGGCCGACGACGCGGCCCTTGGGGATGCTGAAGCTGACGTCGTCGACGGCAGCCTTGGCGCCATAGCGCACGCTGAGGTGGCTGGCCTGGACGAGTGGTTCTTGTGTTGCGGCGTTCATCAACGCTCCTCCCAGTTCAGTTGTTGTGCGCTGATGCCCAGGCGGCGCAGACGTTCGCGCAGCCGGGGCCATTCGGTGTGCAGGAAGCGGTCGCGCTCGGTGGCGCGCAACCGTTCCCGCGCGCCGGCCGTGACGAAGAGGCCCATGCCGCGGCGGTTCTCGAGCAGGCCTTCGTCGCCCAGCGCCTGCAAGGCGCGGTTGACGGTCAGCGGGTTCAGCAGGTAGCGGCTGGCCAGCGCCCGCACCGAGGGCATGGCGCTGCCTTCGGTGGGTTCGCCGTCCAGCAGCTGCGCGGCCAGGATGTCGGCGAGCTGCTGGTAGATCGGTTGTCTGTCATCCCAGGTCTGCATG
>JANMMD010000062.1:0-10901 GCA_031372905.1 Betaproteobacteria bacterium | reverse complement strand
AGCGAGCGCTACGAGCCCATGCGCAAGATCAGCAAACCGTCGGAGCGCATCGTCTGACTGCCACTTCTCACGCGTCTTCCCGCGCTGCTTCTCACGCGCCTTCGCGCGCCGCCACCATCGTCTTCAGCCACGCCAACGGCTTTCCGGCAGGCACCTACCGCGTGCTCTTCGAGGCCTGGCGCGCTGCCGGCCACCGCGTGCTGGCGATAGACCGCATCGGCCACGACCCGGCCTACCCCGTCACCAGCAACTGGCCGCATCTGCGCGACCAGCTGCTGCAGTTCATCGAGACCGAGTCCCCCGGCCAGCCGGTGCACCTGGTGGGCCATTCGCTCGGCGGCTACCTGAGCCTGCTCGCGGCCTGCCGCAAACCCGCGCTGGCGCAGAGCCTGCTGATGATCGACAGCCCGGTGCTCACCGGCTGGAAGGCGCACAGCGTGCAGGTGATGAAGGCCGCGCGACTCATCCACAAGGTGTCGCCG
The DNA here is from genome assembly GCA_031372905.1 of Betaproteobacteria bacterium. Classification (GTDB taxonomy): domain Bacteria; phylum Pseudomonadota; class Gammaproteobacteria; order Burkholderiales; family Burkholderiaceae_C; genus Rubrivivax. The sequence goes on along the minus strand of JANMMD010000062.1, from coordinate 10,419 downwards.
GCGCGCGTGAGCGTGAAGCGGCGCTGGCAGTGGCCTTCGGCCGAAGCGGCACTGGCCCACTTCGAGGCCAAGCACAACTTCGCGCGCTGGGCGCCCGAGGTGCTGCGCGACTACATCGCCTGCGGCATGGAAGCCGATCCGGACGCACGCCATGGCGCACAGCCCGCTGCGGTGCGCCTGGCCTTCCGGCGCGAGATCGAAACCCGCATCTACAACACCCTGCCCCATCACATGGGCCGGGTGCTGGCGCGCCACCCGCCGAAGTGCCCGGTGGCCTTCCTCGCGGGCACGCAGTCGGTGGAAGTGCGCCAGGTGGGCCTGGCTGCCACGCGCGCGCTGGTGCACGAGCGCCTGGAATGGCTGGAGGGCTCGCACCTCTTTCCGATGGAAAAGCCCGAGGCCACCGCGGCCGCGGTGCTGCGCTGGCTGCCCGCTGCCTAGAGCGGTTCAGCCCGCGCGCCTTCAGTTCTCGAACCGGCCGAAACGCACGGCCGTGCCGCCGGGTTTGAGGTTGCGCGTGCCGGGCATCACCAGCACGCAGTTGTCGTAGGGCGTGAGCCAGACGTGCTCGCCGTCCTGCGCGATGCGCGTGCCGGCTTTGGGGATGACCGACAGGCCCACCGTCGGCACGAGAAAACGGAACAGGAGGCTGCGCGCCACCACGGGCTCGGTGACACGCACCAGGTGCTGCGCAGCCGGCGGCTGCAGCCGCGTGTGGCCCTGCACCCAGGCGGCGTCGGCCGCGCCGGTGAGCCCGAGAAAGCGCACCAGGGTATCGATGGCCACCTCGGCTGCGGCACGCTCCCAGTGCTGGCCGCACTCGATGAGCAGCGCGCGCTTCGGGCTGGCCGGGTCGCCGTAGGCGCCGCGGTCGATCATGCGCAGGCCGGCGGGGTGGCCGGTGTCGATGAGCAGGTCGCCCGGCACGCCGAGTTCGCGCGCGTAGGCGGCGTTCTTGTCGACCATGCCGCACACCATCAGCGGCCGGCAGGCCTCGCCCATGCTGTGGATGTCGAGCAGCAGGTCGGCGTCGTCGACGAAGGGCCGCAGCAAACGCGCGCGGCGCAGCTCCACGGAATCGCGTTTGCCGTGCAGGCTTTCATCGGCCCAGACGCGGTTGTAATCCTCGTCCACGCAACGCGAAGGAAAGGGGTCGGCGGGGTCGAAGCGGGCGTAGGCTTCCACGTTCGCGAAGGCCAGCGTCAAGCGGCCGGCCGCCGGGCGCCAGCCCGATCGCACCTGCTGCAGCAACCAGTCCAGGGCAATGGCGCCGCAGATCTCGTTGCCATGTGTCAGCGCCTGCACCATCACCGCCGGGCCGGGCTGCGCGCCCTGCAGCACGTGCACCCAGGGCACACCGGTGTTGCCGTCTTTCCACGGCGTGATGTCGGGAGCCTGCAGTTCGATGGGAGGCAGATCGGTCATGGCTGCAAGTATCTCCTGGGGATGATGCCGGGGTGGGCGTGGCAGGTTCCTTGCTACAACCCACGCTCATGGAGCGCAGGTGATGCAGGAAGCAGAATTGCGGCAGTCGGTGGAGGCCGTGCGCAGCGGCCGCCTGCCGCGGCGTGCCTTTGTGCAAGGCCTGGCCGCCTGCGGCTTGAGCGCGCCCGTGGCGGGTGCGCTGCTGCTGGCCGCCGGTGTGGCGCAGGGTCAGCCCGCGAACCGCTATGCACCCACAAGGCGCGGCGGTGGTGGCGCGCTGCGCCTGCTCTGGTGGCAAGGCCCGACCATCTTGAACCCGCACTTCGCCACCGGCCAGAAAGACACCGACGGCTCGCGCCTGTTCTACGAAGCACTGGCCGACTGGGACAGTGAAGGCCGCCTTGTGCCTTCATTGGCAGCCGAAATCCCCAGCGCCGCCGATGGCGGTGTGGCGCGTGACGGCAAGAGCGTGGTCTGGAAGCTCAAGCGCGGCGTCACCTGGCACGACGGTCAGCCCTTCACCGCCGACGACGTGGTCTTCACCTGGCAGTGGGCCAGCAACCCCGCCACCGCGGCCACCAGCATTGGCTACTACATCGACCGCGTGGTGGAGAAGATCGACAGCCACACCGTGCGTGTCGTCTTCAAGCAGCCCACGCCGTTCTGGGCCAGCACCTTCGTGGGCACGGGCGGCGAGATCCTGCCGCGACACTTGTTCAACAGCTACCTCGGCGCGAAATCGCGCGACGCACCATCCAACTTCAGGCCCGTGGGCACCGGGCCCTACAGGTTCGTCGAATTCAAGCCGGGCGACCTCGTGCAGGGCGTGCTGAACCCGGATTACCACCAGCCGGCGCGCCCGCATTTCGACCGCGTCGAGATGAAGGGCGGCGGTGACGCGGTCAGCGCGGCGCGTGCCGTGCTGCAGACCGGCGAGTACGACTTCGCCTGGAACATCCAGGTCGAAGACGAGCTGATCAAGCGCATGGAAGCCGGTGGCAAGGGCCGTGCCGACTTCGTGCCCGGCGGCGCCGACATCGAATTCATCAGCTTCAACTTCACCGACCCCCACCGCGAAGTGGACGGTGAACGCAGCAGCCTCAAAGCCCCGCACCCGCTGCTGAGCGACCCCGCCGTGCGCCAGGCGATCACGCTGCTGGTCGACAAGGCGGCCATCGAGAAATTCATCTACGGCCGCGCGGGTGTGGCGACATCGAATTACATCGACAACCCGCCACCCTTTCGCAGCCCGAACACGAAGTCGGAGTTCAACCCCGGCAAAGCGGCTGCGGTGCTGGAGGCTGCGGGCTGGAAAGTGGGCCGCGACGGCATCCGCGAGAAGGACGGCAAGGCTTTGAAACTGCTGTTCCAGACCAGCACCAATGCGCCGCGCCAGAAGACGCAGGCGCTCATCAAGCAGGCCGCCTTGAAGGCGGGCATGGCCATCGAGGTCAAGGCCATTGCGGGCTCGGTGTTCTTCAGCACCGATGCGGGCAACCCCGACACCTACGGCAAGTTCCAGGCCGATCTGCAGATGTACACCGGCAGCGGCACCATCGACCCCACCCGCGTGATGCTGCGCTTTGCGTCGTGGGAGGCCTCGCAGAAGGCCAACAAGTGGTCGGGCATCAACCTCTCGCGCCACGTCAACCCCGAGTTCGACCGTCTCTTGCGCAGCACCGAGACCGAGCTCGACCCCATCAAACGCGAGGCCACCTTCGTGCGCATGAACGACCTGCTGATGCAGACCCACGCGATGATCCCCGTCATCCAGCGCCGCAGCGTGGCGGCCATTTCCGCCAAGCTGCGCGCCCCCATCTCGGCCTGGGCCGGCGATCTGGCCTTCCTGCGCGATTGGCATCGAACCGTCTGAAACGAAAGCTCCCTCCATGGAACACACCGAACTTCAAGCCTTGATCGAAGGCGTGCGCAGCGGCGAGTTGCCGCGCCGCCGCTTCGTGCAGCGCATGCTCGGCTGGGGCCTCAGCGCGCCCATGGCCAGCATGCTGCTGATGCAGGCCGGGGTTGTGGCGCCGGCGCCCGCGCAGGCGCAAGCTGCGGGCGCCGCTTACAAGCCCACCAAACGCGGCGGCGGCGGGCCGCTGCGCGCGCTGTCGTGGCAAGGAGCGACGCTGCTGCAGCCGCACTCCGCCAGCGGCACCAAGGACCAGGAGGCCTGCCGCATCTTCTACGAACCCCTCGGCAGCTGGGACAAGGACGGCAACCTCGTGCCCGTGCTGGCCGCCGAGGTGCCCAGCCGCGAGAACGGGGGCTTGAGTGCGGACGGCAAGAGCGTGATCTGGAAGCTCAAGCGAGGCGTCACCTGGCACGACGGCAAGCCCTTCACCGCCGACGACTGCGTCTTCACCTGGGAGTACGCCAAAGACCCGGCCACCGCAGCCGTGACCAACGGCGTCTACCGCGACGTGGTGGTGACGAAGATCGACAGCCATACCGTGCGCGTCAGCTTCCCGAAACCCACGCCCTTCTGGGCCACGGCCTTCTGCGCCACCGAGGGCATGATCCTGCCCAAACACCTGTTCGGGCCTTATGCGGGCGACAAGTCTCGTGAGGCGCCAGCCAACCTCGCGCCGGTGGGCACGGGCCCTTATGTGTTCGTCGAGTTCAAGCCCGGCGACATCGTGCGCGGCAAGCTGAACCCGAATTACCACATGCCCAACCGGCCCTACTTCGACACCATCGAGGTGAAGGGCGGCGGCGATGCGGTGAGCTCGGCGCGCGCGGTGCTCCAGACCGGCGAGTACGACTTCGCCTGGAACCTGCAGGTGGAAGACGAAGTGCTCAAGCGCATGGAAGCCGGCGGCAAGGGCAGAACGCACCTGCTGCCCAGCGGCGACATCGAGTTCGTGCAGCTCAACCCCACCGACCCGGTGGCCGAAGTGGACGGTGAACGCAGCAGCACCAAGACCACGCACTTCGCCTTCGGCGACGCCAAGCTGCGCGAGGCGATGGCACTGCTCTGCGACCGCCAGGCCATCCAGGACTTTATCTACGGCCGCAACGGCACGGCCACGGCCAACTTCCTGAACAACCCGGCGCGTTTTCGCAGCCCCAACAACCGCTTCGAGTTCAACCTCGACAAGGCCAACCAGCTGCTGGATGCGGCCGGCTGGAAGCGTGGCGGCAACGGCGTTCGCGAGAAGAACGGCAAGCCGCTGCGCATGGTGTTTCAGACCAGCACCAACGCCACGCGCCAGAAGGCCCAGGCCATCATCAAGCAGGCCTGCGGCAAGGCTGGCATCGAGCTCGAACTGAAGTCGGTCACGTCCAGCGTCTTCTTCTCGTCGGATGTCGGCAACCCCGACACCTACGGCAAGTTCTACGCCGACATGCAGATGTACACGACGACGATGAACCAGCCCGACCCCGAACGCTTCATGGACCAGTACCTGAGCAAGGAGGTGTCGAGCAAGGCCAACAAGTGGCAGGGGCGAAACATCCTGCGTTATCGCAACGCCGAGTACGACAGCACCTACGCGGCGGCCGAGGTGGAACTCGATCCGATCAAGCGTGCCGCGCTCTTCATCAAGCTCAACGACCTGCCGGTGAAAGACCAGTTCATCGTGCCGCTGGTGGCGCGCTCGCGCGTGCGCGGCGCGGCCAGCAAGCTGGTGACGGTGCTGACCGGCTGGGACCTCGACTACTCGGGCCTGCCGCACTGGTACCGGGAAGCCTGATGCCCGCCCCGAAACGCCCACTGCGCGTGGACGAAGCGGCGCTGCGGCGCTGGGTGCAGCAGGTGGGCAGCGGGCAGCTGCCGCGCCGCGAGTTCATCGCCCGCCTGGGTGCCTTGGGCATTGCCGCGCCGCTGGGCGGGCTGATGCTGCTGGATGCGGGCATCGCCAACGCGCAGGCGCAGCCCGCGTTCAACCCCGCGCAACGCGGCGGCGGCGGCACGCTGCGCCTGCTCGAGTGGCAGGGCCCGACCCTGCTGAACCCGCACTTCGCCACCGGCCTGAAAGACAACACCGGCGCGCGCATCTTCTACGAGCCGCTGGCGCAGTTCGACGCCGAAGGCAACCTCGAGCCGGTGCTGGCCGCCGAGATACCCAGCCGGGCCAACGGCGGCCTCGCTGCCGATGGCAAGAGCGTGATGTGGAAGCTGAAGCGCGGGGTGCAGTGGCACGACGGCGCCCCCTTCACCGCCGATGACGTGATCTTCAACTGGCAGTACGCCACCGACCCCGCCACCGCGGCCGTCACCGGCGGCAACTACGAGGGCCTGAAGATCGAGAAGATCGACACGCACACCGTGCGCGTGGTCTTCAACAAGCCGTCGCCCTTCTGGCCGGGGCAGTACAGCACCGTCTTCCTGATTCCGCGCCACCTGTTTGCCACCTACGCAGGCGAAAAATCGCGCGAGGCGCCGAACAACAACCGCCCTGTCGGCACCGGTCCCTACACCTTCACGGAATTCCGCCCCGCCGACCTGCTGCGCGCGACACTGAACAAGAACTACCACCTGCCCAACCGCCCCTACTTCGACACGCTGGAGATGAAGGCCGGCGGCGACGCCACCAGCGCCGCACGCGCCGTGCTGCAGACCGGCGACTACGACTTCGCCAGCAGCCTGGCGCTGCCCGAAGACCTGCTGGAAAAACTGGAAGCCGCCGGCAAGGGCCGCGTGCAGCTGCTCAGCGGCAGCGCCACGCAGGCGATCTACCTGAACTTCACCGACCCGTCGCAGACGGTGGATGGTGAGCGTGCGCACGCGAAGACGCGCCACCCCGTCTTCAGCGATGCCGCGGTGCGCAAGGCCATCGGCCACCTGATCGACCGCGCCGGCATCCAGCGTTTCATCTACGGCCGCCAGGCGGTGGCCACCACGAACTTCATCAACAACCCGGTGCGTTACCGCAGCAGCAATTCCTCGGCCGAATTCAGCATCGACAAGGCAAAGGCACTGCTCGACGCCGCGGGCTGGAAACCCGGTGCCGACGGCGTGCGTGAGAAGGGCGGGCGCCGCTTGAGCCTGCTGTTCCAGGGCGCGGTGGGCGCGCCCAGCCAGAGCATGCAGGCGGTGGTGAAGCAGGCGGCGGCCAAGGCCGGCATCCAGATCGAACTGAAGGCGGTGCCCAGCGCCGTGTTCTTCTCGTCGGACACCGGCAACCCCGACACCTACGGCAAGTTCAACGCCGACATGCAGACCTACAACTGGACGGTGAACAACCCCGACCCCGAGAACCTGATGCAGTGCTTCGTCTCGTGGGAGGTGTCGGGCAAGGCCAACAAGTGGCTGGGCCAGAACATGGTGCGCTGGCAAAACGCCGAGTACGACGCCACCTTCCGCGCTACGCAGACCGAGCTCGACCCCGTCAAGCGCGCCGCACTCTTCATCCGCATGAACGACCTCGTGGTGAACGACGGTTATGTGCTGCCGATCCTGGCGCGCAACTCGATGCGCGCGCTGGCGAAGAACCTGGTGGCACCACTGTCGCCCTGGCGCAATGACATGGCCAGCCTCGCCTTCTGGCACCGGGCCACTTGACGAGACACCACGCATGGGCCCGTATCTCCTGCGCCGCATCTTGATCGCCCTGCCCAGCCTGCTGGGCATCAGCGCCGTGCTCTTCACGGTGCTGGCCCTGGCCCCCGGCGACCCCTTCGAGGAACTGGCCACCAACCCCAATGTGCCGGCCGAGGTGAAGCAGATGCTGCGCGCCAAGTTCGGCCTGGACGACCCCGTCTGGCAGCGCTACTTCCGCTGGCTGGCGGCGATGCTGCAGGGCGACTGGGGCTACAGCTTCATCAGCCGCGTCGATGTCGACACGCTCATCCTGCAGCGCGTGCCCGTCACGCTGGCGGTCATCGGCGCCTCGCAGGTGCTGGCGCTGATGATCGCCTTGCCCATCGGCATCATCTCGGCCGTCAAGCCTTATTCGTGGTTCGACCGCATCTTCAGCACGCTGGCCTTCGTCGGTTTCTCGCTGCCCACCTTCTTCAGCGGCATCCTGCTGATCCTGCTCTTCAGCATCACGCTCGACTGGCTGCCCTTCGTCTACCGCGCGGATATTGCTGCCACGGGCTGGGAATGGTGGTGGCTGCACATCAAGCAATCCATCATGCCGGTGACGGTGCTGGGCCTCTTCCAGGGTGCCAGCTGGATGCGCTACGTGCGCAGCGCGGTGCTCGATGTCATCAAGCTCGACTACGTCACCACCGCGCGCAGCAAGGGCCTGAAAGAGCGTGTGGTGGTGATGAAGCATGTGGTGCGCAATGCACTCATCCCCGTCGTCACGCTGGTGGCCCTGCAGATGCCGGCGGTGTTCGGCGGCGCCATCGTCACCGAGCAGATCTTCCGCATCCCGGGCATCGGCTCGCTCTTGATCGACGCCATCCTGCGCAACGACACCCCGGTCATCATGGCCGTGACCTTCGTGTTCAGTTGCCTCGTCATCCTCTTCAACCTGATTGCAGACCTGCTGTATGGCTGGCTCGACCCCCGAATTAGCTTCCGCTAGCGCGCCACCGCGCAAGCCCATGGCAGGCACTTCGCCTTGGAGCGAAGCCTGGTGCCGTTTCCGCCGCCACAAGATGGCCGTCTTCAGCCTGGTGCTGCTGCTGGCGATGGTGCTGCTGGTCTTCGTCGGCCCCTTCATCTGGACCGTGGCCATCAACGACATCGACTTCAGCGCGCGCCTGGCCACGCCCTCGCTCGCGCACCCCATGGGCACCGACGACCTGGGGCAGGATATCTTCGCGCGCATGCTCTACGGCGGCCGGATCAGCATCGCGGTGGGGCTTGCGGCGATGCTGATGGCCATCTTCGTGGGCGTGCTCATCGGCGCCATCGCCGGCATGTCGCGCGGCTGGGTGGATACCGCGCTGATGTGGCTGACCGACCTCTTCCTGAGCCTGCCGCAACTGCCTTTGCTGCTGCTGGTGATCTACCTCTTTCGCGACAGCCTGAAGGCCGCCTTCGGCACCGAGATGGGCGTGTTCATCCTCATCGTGCTGGTGATCGGCGGCTTTCGCTGGATGCCGGTGGCGCGGCTGGTGCGCGCGCAGTTCTTCAGCCTGCGCGAGAAGGAGTTCGTCGAGGCTGCGCGTGCCTTGGGCGCCAGCACGCCGCGCCAGGTGCTGCGTCACATCCTGCCGAACTCGCTCGGCCCGGTGATCGTGGCCGGCACCATCGACGTGGCCGCGGCCATCATTGCGGAAAGTACCCTGAGCTTCCTCGGCCTGGGCTTCCCGCCCGACATCCCGACCTGGGGCCGCATCCTGTTCGACAGCAAGGACTACCTCGACATCGCGCCGCACTGGGCGCTGTTTCCGGGCCTGGCCATCTTCCTGACGGTGCTGACCATCAACTTCATCGGCGACGGTCTGCGCGACGCGCTGGACCCGCGGAAAGTCATGTGATGGCGCTGCTGGAAATCAAGGGACTGAAGACCCACTTCAAGACCGACGACGGCTGGCTGCATGCGGTGGACGGCGTCGACATGACGCTCGATGCGGGCGAGACCCTCTGCGTGGTCGGCGAAAGCGGCTGCGGCAAGAGCGTGACGGCCAAGACGGTGATGAAGCTCATCGACATGCCGCCGGGCAAGATCGTCAGCGGGCAGGTGCTGTGGAAAGGCCGCGACCTCGTGCCGCTGCCTGCCAGCGAGATGCAGAAGATCCGCGCCAAGGAGATCGCCATCGTCTTCCAGGAGCCGATGACGAGCCTGAACCCTGTCTACACGGTGGGTGACCAGATCGCCGAGAGCGTGCGCCTGCACGAAGGCCTGAGCCGCGGCGAAGCCATGAATCGAGCGGTGGAGATGCTCAAGCGGGTGCACATTCCCACGCCCGAGCGGCGCGTCAAGGACTACCCGCACCAGTTCAGCGGCGGCATGCGCCAGCGCGTGATGATCGCCATCGCCCTGGCCTGCCGGCCGCAGCTGCTGATTGCGGACGAACCGACGACGGCACTGGACGTCACCATCCAGGCGCAGATCCTCGACCTGCTGGCCGAGCTGAAGGCCGAGATGGGCATGGCGGTGATGCTGATCACGCACGCGATGGGCGTGGTGGCCGAAGTGGCGCAACGGGTGGTGGTGATGTACGCCGGCCAGGTGATCGAAGAAGCGACGGTGGAAGACCTCTTCGCGCGGCCGCGCCACCCCTACACGCAAGGCTTGATCCGCAGCATTCCGCGCATCGACATGGCGGCCACGCACAAGGTGCGGCTGGAGGCGATTGCCGGCACCGTGCCCAAGCTGGTGGCCGCCGAGAGCGGCGCCCTGCCACCCGGCTGCCGCTTTGCGCCGCGCTGCAGGTTCGCGATGCCGGCCTGCACCGCCGCCACGCCGGCGCTGCGCGATGTCGGCAACGGCCACCGGGTCGCCTGCATCCTGGAAGCCGAGGCGACAACCAACAGGCAGGCGGTGCCGGCATGAACGCGCCGCTGTTGAAGGTTCAGAACCTCGTCAAGCGTTTTCCCATCCACGGCGGCCTGCTTGGGCGCGTGGTCGACCAGGTGCATGCGGTGGACGGCGTCAGCTTCGAGCTCGCGGCCGGCGAGACGCTGGGCGTGGTGGGCGAAAGCGGCTGCGGCAAGAGCACCACGGGGCGCTGCATCCTGCGCTTGATCGAGCCGACCTCGGGCGAGGTGACGTTCGAGGGCCAGAGCGTCAGTCAAGCGAACAAGCAACAGTTGCGCGCGCTGGCGCGCGACATGCAGATCATCTTCCAGGACCCCTACGCCAGCCTGAACCCGCGCATGACCGTGGGCGCCATCGTCGGCGAGGCGCTGACCATCCACAAGCTGACGAAGACGGCCCGCGAGTACGAAGACCGCATCGTGCAGCTGCTGGAAACCGTGGGGCTCTCCGCCGACCACTTGCGGCGTTTCCCGCACGAGTTTTCAGGCGGCCAGCGCCAGCGCATCGGCATCGCGCGTGCGCTGGCCGTGAGCCCGAAGTTGATCGTCTGCGACGAGGCGGTGAGCGCACTCGATGTCTCCATCCAGGCCCAGGTCATCAACCTGCT
>JANMMD010000061.1:0-3026 GCA_031372905.1 Betaproteobacteria bacterium | reverse complement strand
CGCAGCTTGCCGGTGTCGATGTGCGGCTTGGTGACGAAGATGGAGCCGATGGACAGCGGCACGTGGCCGGCGATGGCGTCGCTCATCAAGGGGCCGCCGCCACGGTAGGGCACGTGGGTGATGTCGAAGCCGTTGGTCTTGGTCAACAGCGTCATCGCCAGGTGGCCCAGGCTGCCGTTGCCGATGGTGCCGTAGCTCACGTTCTTGCCCGCCTTCACGGCGGCCACAACGTCGGCGATGGTCTTGTAGGGCGTGTCGACATGCGTGGCCAGCACCATCGGGCTGGTGCCCAGCATGGCCACGGTGCTCAGGTCCTTGCGCGTGTCGAAGGGCAGGTTGGGCTGCATCGCCGGGTTCACGGCGTGGCTGTCGAACACCACCGCGAAGGTGTAGCCATCGGGCGCCGACGCCGCCACCTGGCCGGCGCCGATGCTGCCGGAGGCGCCACCCTTGTTGTCGACGATGACGCTCTGGCCCAGCTGCTGCTGCAGCGTGGGCGCGAGGATGCGCGCCACCTGGTCGACCGAGCCGCCGGGCGGGAACACCGCCACCAGCTTGATGGGCTGTTTGCTGGGCCAGGCCTGGGCCGAGCTTTGTGCAGACGCAGCCAGCGGCGCGGCCAGGCCGGCCATCACGGCCATCGATGCGATGGCCAGCGTTAGGGATGAGCGACGGCGGCTGGTGTTCATGAAGGCGGCAAGGATGAGTGAAAGGCGCGCGCAGTGTGCAGGCAGCACCCCACCCCCTGCGCCGTGGAAAACACGTAGCCGCCATCGCACGGACATCGCAGCGACACAGCACCGTCATGCTGCCTGCGCAGCATGCGGCGTTGTTGTCCCCACCAGGAGTGCACCCATGGGCCGCCCCAGTTTCATCAAACCCGGCAAGCCGGCCGGCACCAGCCGCCGCGGCTTCTTCCAGCGTTCCAGCTCGGCCGCCGTGGCCCTGGCTTCGGCCGCAGCGCTGCCGCTCGGCGCCATCGCAAGTTCAGCACGGCCATCCCGCGAGGCCAGCCCGGTGTTCCAGCATGGCGTGGCCAGCGGCGACCCGCTGCAGGACCGTGTGATCCTGTGGACGCGCGTGACGCCGCAGAACCCGGCCGCCGTGGTGGCCGTGCGCTTTGAAGTGGCCACCGACCCCGCCTTCACGCAGACCGTGGCGCGTGGCACCACGCGCACCGACGAAAGCCGCGACTTCACCGTGAAGGTCGACCCCGCGCGGCTGCGCCCGGGCACCACCTACTACTACCGCTTCTTCGTGGGCAACGACGCGTCGCCCAGCGGCCGCACACGCACCTTGCCCGCCGGCGCCACGCAGCGTCTGCGCATGGCCGTGGCCAGCTGCTCCAACCACGCGGCAGGCTATTTCAACGCCTACCGGCGCATTGCCGAGCGCGCCGATCTCGACCTGGTCGTGCACCTGGGCGACTACCTCTACGAATACGGCCCCAACCAATACGGCAGCGTGCGCAGCCCCGAGCCGCCCAACGAGATGGTGACGCTCAGCGACTACCGCCTGCGCCATGCGCAGTACAAGCGCGATGCCGACTCGCAGGCCATGCACCGCCAGCATCCCGTGGTGTGCATCTGGGATGACCACGAGATCACCAACGACGCTTGGGTGGGCGGCGCCGAGAACCACACCGAGGGCGCCGAAGGCACGTGGCCCGGGCGCGTGGCCGTGGGCCTGCAGGCCTACTACGAATGGATGCCGGTGCGCCTGCCCGACGTGCGCCCCGAGCGCAACGACCCGCGCCGCAACCAGCGGGCTTTCCGCATCGGCGACCTGGTGGAACTGGTGATGCTGGAAGAGCGCCTGAGCGCGCGTTCACAGCAGCTGCCCGCCACCGTGCCCACGCCTTTCGGCACGGGCTTCGTGCAGACCGGCGAGTTCCTGAACCCCGAGCGCACCTTGCTCGGCGCCGAGCAGGAAGCCTGGCTGGCCACGCGCCTGCGCACGAGCCCGGCGCGCTGGAAGTTCATCGGCCAGGGCGTGATGTTCGCGCAGCTGAAGCTGCAGGGCGCGCCGCTGGCGGCTGGCGGCGGTGTCTTCGTCAACAGCGACCAGTGGGACGGCTACCAGCCTGCCCGCGACCGCATCTATTCGGTGTTGAAGGGCGCGCCCGCGCAAGGCCAGGCGCCGGTGGACAACGTGGTGATCTTGACGGGCGACATTCACAGCAGCTGGGCCGCCGACCTGACGCAGGACCCGAACAACACCAACCTCGCCACTGGGGGCTACAACGGCGCCACCGGCGAAGGTTCACGCGCGGTGGAGTTCGTCGGCACGTCCATCACCTCGCCCGGTCTGAGCGACCCGAGTGGCAGCACCGCAGGTTTTCTGCGCAGCGTGAACCCGCACTTCAAGTACATCGATCTGAACCAGCGCGGCTACATGCTGCTGGACGTGACGCGCGAGCGCACGGTGTGCGAGTGGTGGTATGTCGACACCGTGGTGGCGCCCAGCAACGTGCAGACCTTCGGCACCGCGTTCGAAGTGCAGCATGGCAGCAACCGGCTGCAGCCTTCGGCGATGACGATGCCGGTGACCAACCCGCCGGCGCTGGCGCCATGAACTTGGGCTGAAGCCGGGGCTGCAACGCGGGCTCAGCGCCCCGGTTTGTGCGGTGGCTTCGGCGGCCGTGCCTGCTGGGCCGGGGCCGCGGCACCACTGCCTGCCGGGCGCGTGCGTTCGCCGGCCGGCAGCGGCGCGCGCGGGGCGTCGCGGCGCGGGCCGCGGCTGTCGCGGCCGTCTCGGGGCCCACCGAAATCACGCGGGCCACTGCGTGCACGGTCGCCATCGCGCGAAGGCCCGGCCTCGGTGCGTGATGGCGGCCGCGGCATCTGGCCGTCGTCGCGCCGCTCCTGCTGGCGTGGGTCGGGCCCGCGCGCTTCGCGCTCTGCACGCGCCTGCACCAGCCGCGTCTCGAGTTCGGCTTCAGGGATGCGCTTGAGCACGCAGAAGTTGGCGCGTGTCAGCGTCGACGTCTCGAAGGCGCGCAGCAGTGCGGCACGGTCGCGGCGCGC
>JANMMD010000058.1:0-12563 GCA_031372905.1 Betaproteobacteria bacterium | reverse complement strand
TCGGTCTTGCCGACGCCCGACGTGCCCGCCAGCATGAACACACCGATGGGCTTGCTCGGGTTGTCGAGGCCAGCGCGGCTGGTCTGGATGCGCTTGGCAATCATCTCCATTGCGTGGTCTTGGCCGATGACACGCTGCGCCAGTGCACCGGCCACCTTCAGGATGGTCTCGATCTCGTTGCGTGCCATGCGGCCGACGGGGATGCCCGTCCAGTCGCCCACCACGGCGGCCACAGCCTGGTAGTCCACGGTGGGCAGGATCAGCGGCGTCTCGCCCTGCAGCGCGGTGAGCTTGTCTTGCACCACCTTCAGCTGCGCGAGGTCGGCCAGCCGCTGAGTTTCCTTATCGCCAGCGGTCAGGCCTTCGGCGGCCGCGGCTTCCGCGGCGGCAGCTTCCAGGTTGCTGCCCGTGCCTTCCACGGGCTTCACGCCACCACGCAGCTTGGCGCGCAGCGCCAGCAGTTCGTCCACCAGCGCCTTCTCTTCGGCCCAGCGGGTGTCCAGCGCGGCCAGGCGTGCACGTTCGGTGGTGAGCAGCGCGGTGGCCTCTTCCTCACGCTTCGCCGTATCGACGCCGATAGCCTTCTCGCGGCCGATGATGCCGAGCTCGGTCTCCAGCGCCTCGATGCGCTTGCGGCAATCGTCCACCTCGGCCGGCGTGGCGTGCAGGCTCACGGCCACACGCGCGCAGGCGGTGTCGAGCAGGCTCACGCTCTTGTCGGGCAACTGGCGCGCGGGGATGTAGCGGTGGCTCAGCTTCACCGCGGCTTCCAGCGCTTCGTCGAGGATCTGCACCTGGTGATGTTTTTCCATCGTCGAGGCCACGCCGCGCATCATCAGGATGGCCTTGGGCTCGTCGGGCTCGTCCACCTGCACGGTCTGGAAACGCCGGGTCAGCGCCGGGTCCTTCTCGATGTGCTTCTTGTATTCGGCGAAGGTGGTGGCGCCGATGGTGCGCAGCGTGCCGCGCGCCAGCGCCGGCTTCAGCAGGTTGGCGGCGTCGCCGGTGCCGGCGGCACCGCCCGCGCCCACCAGCGTGTGCGTTTCGTCGATGAACAGGATGATGGGCTTGGCGCTGGCCTGCACCTCGTCGATGACGCTGCGCAGCCGCTGCTCGAACTCGCCCTTCATGCTGGCACCGGCCTGCAGCAGGCCGACATCGAGCGCGCGCAGTTCCACTTCCTTCAGGCTGGGCGGCACGTCGCCGCGCGCGATGCGCTGCGCAAAACCTTCCACCACCGCGGTCTTGCCGACGCCCGCTTCGCCCACCAGGATGGGGTTGTTCTGGCGCCGGCGCATCAGGATGTCGACGACTTGGCGGATCTCGTCGTCGCGGCCGACGATGGGGTCCATCTTGCCGTCGCGGGCCTGCGCGGTCAGGTCGACCGTGAACTTCTTCAGCGCCTCTTGCTTGCCCATCGCCGCAGGCGCGATGGCGCCGCTGGCTTCGCCCGGCGCCGCACCGCCGCTGGCACCGCTGCCGTCGCTGGCGCCCTGCCCGTCTTCGGGGCTGCCGCCGATGATCTTGGCCAGGCCGTCGGACAAGTCGTCGACCTTCAGCTTCTCGAACTGCCGGCTGATGGCCACCAGCGCGTTGCGCAGGTTCTTGGTCTTCAGCATGCCCACCAGCATGTAGCCGCTGCGCACCACGCTGTCGCCATACAGCAGCGTGCCGTAGACCCAGCCGCGCTCGATGGCATCGGCAATGTTCTCGGCAATGCCACTGATACTGGTGGCGCCGCGCGGCAGCCGGTCCAGCGCGGCCGTGAGGTCCTTGGCCAGCGCCGACATATCGAGCTGCGCGTGTTTGATGACACGGTGCCAGTCGCTGTCCTGCGACTGCAGCAGTTGCGCCAGGAAGTGCTCCAGCTCGACATACGGGTTGCCACGCAACTTGCAGAACACCGTCGCGCCCTCCACCGCCTTGTAGGTAGGCTGGTTGAGCTTGCCGAAGAGCGTGACGCGGTTGATCTCTGCCATGGTGGGTGCTTCCTTCTCTTTTTGGGTACGAACGGGTACGAATGGCTGCTGACGATGCCGGGGTCAGCGGCCCAGATTCGGAACGAGATTCAAAGCCGGTGCGGCGCCGTTGCGCGGCGCGCCCAGCCAGGTGGTCCAGCCCAAGCGGCCTTGTTGGCCGGGGCGGCAGGCCGGGCGTTCGCTCGGGTTGAGCACGAGGCGCAAGTCCCAGCCGAATTCCAGGCCCACGTACTGCTGCACCAAGGCCTGCAGCGCCGGCAAAGCCGTGCCGACCGGCAGCAAGGCCTCGAAGGCGGGCAGTGACACCGGGCCGATGTGGATGCGGAAATGGTGCTGGCGGTCAAACACGGCGCTGCCCAGCACCGCACTCGCGCCCAGCTGCGAGGTGGACAAACGGCGTGAAGCGCCACGCCGGCCGATGCGTGAGCGTTCGGCCTCCGGCAAGGGCATCCAGCGGCCGGTGAACTGCTCGATGCGCACCTTCATGCCGAGAAAGCCCGAGAGCAGCTGGGCCAGACCATCGGCATTGCGCACCTGCCGCGCCAGCAGCCCCGAAAAGGCCAGGCGCGCGTGGTCCGGTGCGGCGTCGCGTTCGCGCCATTCGGGCCCGCCCGTGCCGAGCAAGGCACCCACGTAATCGGCAAAACGGTCTTCGCCCGGCCTGTCCATGCTGACCGCAGGCTGGGCCTGGGACCAGGCGCGATAGAACAACAACAGCAGGCGGTGATGGAACCAATCGGCAAAGCGGCCAAAGGTCTCGTCACCCTTGTGCATGCGGCGTTCGCGCGCATAGGCCGTCATGTGCAAGGGCAGCGGGCCGTTGGGGCCGAACAGGCCGAAGAAGCGCACCTCGATGCGCGGCTTGCCGCTGCGGTCTGCGGGGTCGACCTTCGACAGGCTGGACGGCGCGAAAGACAAGTCGGCCGCCTGCCCCATGCGCACAGGTTCATCGACCGGCCGGCGCGCCGTGCCCAGGCGCGGCATGCCGGGGTGCAGCGTTTCGATCAAGCGCAGCGTGTGGAAAAAATCGTGGCGGTGCGGGGCTTCTCCCAGCGCGCGCAAGACCTCCGCGCGCCGCTCGGCAGAGGGTGCGGCAGGCGTGGACTCCGCGGGAAGGGACGTCGGCTTCATGCGCGTCATGGGGGCGTCATGTGGGCATCGCGGGGGCGTGACGCAAGCATCACGCGATAGGCCGCGTGCCGCAGCGCGGCCGGCCGCGCAGGATGTCGCCACGCCCGCTGGAGTGCAGGCGCAGCTGCGTGAAGCCGTTCATCGAGACATGGCGCGCGACAAAACGCTCGAGCACACAGCCCAGCAGGAAGGCACTGGCGCCCTCGAAAGACAAGTCGTCGATTTCTATCTTCACCTCGACGCCGCGGCCGAAGGTGATGGGCCCGGGCATGGGCAGACGGCGCACCACTTGCTGCAGCGACACCGAACGCAGGCCGTCGATCTGGCGCTGCGCGCCCGCATCGCCCAGCTGCGCATAGAGGCGCAGGATCTGGCGCAGCGCTGCAGCGCCCTGCTCTGCATTGGTGTCGCTCAAGGACAGATGATTCAGCGACAGCTGGTTGATCAGCTTCCAGGCCACGCTGCCTTCGCGCATCGCCGATTGCGGACGCGACGGCCCTTTGATCACGGTGATCAGCTTCACGGGCGCCGTCTGCGTGAGCGTGAGGTCGCCCTTGGCGCCGCCCAGCGGCATCAGCAGCGGCAGGTCGCGGTTGGTGCACAAGGCACGCACGCCCAGCTGGCGCAGCTCTGCAGAGTACGGCGCTTCGCTCGCATCCACCAACGCCAGGTAGAGCTCGGTACCGATGTAGGAGGTGCGCGGGCCCTCGCGCTGCTGCAGCTGCGACATCAGGCGCGGTTCACGCTGCACGGTGTAGTAGGCCTTGTGCTGGCGGTCCTCGGCGTGGAAGGCGTTGTAGAACGGCAGAAAGCGCCACTCGCTGTTCACACCCGTGCCGTAGCCCAGCACCTCCTGCACCGTGTGCACCTCGTAATCCATGGGCTTGGTGCGGTCAGGCACGACATGGAACTCGGCGCTGTCGGGGCTGATGTGGATGCGGTCGCAGCGCTTGTCCAGCAGGTTGATGGCCGGCACGCAATGCAGCGCCAGGCAGCTGGCATCGACGGCCTGCAGCAGCGCGTTGTCGGCCCGCGAGAACAGGATGACGATGTCGACTTCGGTCTCGGCATGGCGCCTGAGCGCTTCGCCCAGGCCGCACAGATCAAAGAACAGGAAGCGCTGCGGAAAGGCGAAATACTCCTGAAGCAAGCGGTAGCCCTGCAGGCCCTGCAGAGTTTCGGGCAGCAGGGCTTCATGGTCCTCGTAGCCCACCGCTTCGACGATCTCACCGTCCAGCGCCTCGTGCCAAGCTGCGGGTCGACGTGTCGGCAGCACCAGCACACCCAGGGCGTGGCCACACACCATCTCGTGCAGGCGGTAAGCCACGTCGTCGATGCCCGCGCAGTGCAAGCGCAGGTCTTGCAAAGCCATCTGCGAGAAGTCGACACCGGCCGTGGTGCGCAGGCGCAAGCGCAAGCCGGCGCGGTACTTGCGCCACTCGGGCACGGCCGCCATGGGCAGATCAGCCGCATGGGTGAAGTACTCCACCTGCGTCAACTCCAGCGGCCACATCGTCAGCTCGTGCGCGGTACGGAACTCGCACGTGGTGGCGCCGGCCTTGCCCGGCTGGCTGTTCATGCTGCTGCCGCGCGCCAGCTTCAAGCCAGCGGCGAGGCTGGGGTCGCCGAGTTCCGGCTGCACCTGGGCGATCAGCATCGATGGCGTCGGCGCCAGGAACTGCGGGTAGACGATTTCGAGCAGGCGCTGCGTGAAGCGCGGGAACTCGGCATCCAGCTTCAGCTGGATGCGGCCGGCAAGAAAGGCAAAGCCTTCGAGCAAACGCTCGACATAGGGGTCGGTGACTTCCAGCCCCTCGACACCCAGGCGCGATGCAATCTTCGGAAACTGCTGCGCGAATTCGCCACCCATCTCACGCAGATGGCGCAGTTCCTCGTTGTAGTAGCGAAGCAGCCTCGGGTCCATCAGCCGTGGCTCATCGGTTGAGCTCGCGCACCGACACGCGGCCGGTCTCGAGATCGATGTCGGTGTGCAGCAGCAATTCCAGGGGCACCGGCTGCGCCCACAGCTGGCCCGAGATGCGGAAGCCGATCTGGTTGTGGTGGTCCATCTGCGCTTCGGAAAGGATGGCCTCCACCGACAGCGTTTCGGGCAGGATGCGCGGCTCGTGGTCGAGGATGGCCTGCTTGACCCGCGCCTGCAGCACCAGCGGGTCGATGGTGGAAGCGGTCTGGCCCGAAAGCGCAGGGAGCCCGTAATTCAAGACCGAATTGCGCGCGTGGGGCGCGCGTGACCAGTCGACCGAGGTTCCGGGCGCCGTGGCGTTGAACAGCCAGGCCAGATCGCGCAGCACCAGTTCACGCAGGCGGCTGCGGCTGATGACGCGCGATTCGCCGGTTTCCGACTTGGCGTCGACATCGTCGTCGGTCAGCCGGTCCAGCAAGGCCGGCTGCAGCCGGTCTTGGATGCGCAGTGTCGACATGCCAGGGCCGCCGGCGGTGCCGAGCTCAGGCCGCCGCGGCGTCAGCAGGCTCGGCGGCAGCGTCCAGCGTGACCGTGCGCACGTCCATCAGGCCGACCTCGGTGTTGTCGGTGACAAGGAGCCGCTGGCCGAGGCCGGCAAAAACACCGGGCAAGGTTTCGCGCCAGTCAGTGCGCCTGGCCAGCGCCAGGCCATCGCCGGCTGCCAAGTCGGTGTCGGGGTAGCGCGTGGGAATCAGGCCCACCACTTCGCCACCATTGGTGAATTCAAAGTGTGCCGGCATCCAGATCGCATCGCGAAGATCTTGCGGCGGATCGATCTCCACTTTGGAGAGACGGCTCCAGGGCAGCCAGTAATAGCGGCCGTTGATCACGGCCTCCATCGTGGGCCCGAGCCGGCTGTCGGCGTCTGCAATCCAGGCGAAGGCTTGCCCTTCAATCTGGCCCGACGTGGTGGGGGCCTGCTCCATGGCCTGCTCGCGCAGCTGGCGCGCGGCGTCGGGCTCACCGCGGCCCTCGCGCAACAGCGCTTCGATGAGCAGGGCCACCCATGTTTCGGGCTCACCGAACAGCATGGGCACCTTCTGACCCGCGAAGACCTGCAGACGCAGCGTCTCGCAGGCAATGGCCTCGCGGTAGGTCTGCACCATCGGCAGCGTACTGCCGTCGAGTTCGAGCGAGACGTTCAACTGGTTGAGCGCACGGTCCCATTGGCCCAGCACGCACAGCAACTGGAACATGAACACGCGCAGCTTGGCGTCCTGCGGCTTGGCTCGCACCTGCTCGGTGAGGAGCTTCAAGGCGCGAGTGACGTCACCGTCTTTCAGGGCCTGCTCGGCGGCGCTCGGGTTGGACATGCAGACTCCGGTCGGTTCTCTTCGATCAGGGCTCAGTCTGGACCGGCCTGGCCGGTGAAGCTGGATGTACCCGTTGCCCCGCCCGTGCCGGACTGGGGGGTGTAGTCGATGGTGATCGACTTGAAACTCATGCCGATGTGCTCCATCAACATCGGCGAGCCATCACCGTCGTCGCTGGAACTCACCTGATAGCTGGTGACGCGGGCCTGGGCCAGCGTCAGCACAAAGTAGACAAGCGACTGATTGGCCCCACCCGACTTGCGCACGGTGAGCACGACGCTGGACAACACGTCGTTGGTGTTCAGCACCGCCATCAGCGCCGTCGAGGCCTTGTCGACGCGCTTGACGATCCTGAACTCGTCGAGCGAGGTGCGGCCCGAGCGTTGGCCGCCGACGGTGGACGGCGCCGACATCCCCCACGACCAATCGACGACATCGATCTGACCGGGGAAGTTCTTGTCGTTGGATTCCCCCACGACGGCCCCCGAGCGCTGCCCGGTGGCTTTCAGGAACATGTCGGAACGGGCCATCGCGTCTCACCCCTGGGGTCGGGTTGCCGGCTCAGGGTGGCACACCCCCCTGGCCGGAACCTTCTTCATGCCGTGCTGTCGAGCCGTGCTCTTGCGCCGAACCCGATCAAACGGAGTTGGCGGCGATGTCGTAGGTCATCGCCTTGGCCGTCTTGCTGACGACGCCCTTCTCATCCTGCTGGAAGTACTCGAACTTGACCTTGGCAAAGTTCAGGGTGACGTTTTCGGTCAGGCGGTCTTCACCACCGGAGCCACCCGTGCTGACTGCCACGATCATCACTTCTTCCATCGTGATGGTGACGTAGGGCTGCTGCGTCTTGCCGGCCTTGCGAACCGTCAGCACGGCCTTCGGGAAGTGCTCGCCCGTGGCGCAGGCACCCAGCAAGGCGTGCGAGCCGGCATCGATGTACTTCGTGCAGCTGATGTCCTGGAAGTTGGCCTTGCCGCTGCCGCCGCCGCCGCCCATGTGCGTGGTGCCGGAATTCGACACGCCCCAGCTCCAGGCCAGAAGGTCGATGGCCTTGGTCGCGCTCATTTCTTTGTCAGTCGTCTCGCCATCGATCGTGTCGATCTTGAGGTACATGTCTACTGCCATGGTGATCTCCTATCTGCCCGGTGGCGGGCGTTTCACACTGCGATCAACGCCCGTATTTCAGGCGCCCTCCGCTGCGCAGCCAGTGAAGGAAATGAAAGGATGCCTGCCGAAGATGTCCTCAACCAGCCTTCGCCGAGGGGAGCTTCGAAACCAAACGCAAGGAAACCGTGAGGCCCTCGAGCTGGTAATGCGGGCGCAAAAAGAACTTGGAGCTGTAGTAGCCCGGGTTCGCTGGGTCTTCTTCCACCACCACCTCGGCCGCAGCCAGCGGATGGGTGGCCTTGTAGGCCTCGGAAGAACGCGCCGGGTCGCCGTCAACATACTGAGCAATCCAGCCGCCCAGCCAGCGCTCGACCTCGTTGCGCTCCTTGAATGAGCCGATCTTGTCGCGCACGATGCATTTCAGGTAATGCGCGAAGCGGCAGGTGGCGAAGAGGTAGGGCAGGCGCGCCGCCAGGTTGGCATTGGCTGTGGCGTCCGGGTCGTCGTACTCCTGCGGCTTGTGCAGGCTCTGCGCACCGATGAATGCCGCGAAGTCGCTGTTCTTGCGGTGCACGAGCGGCATGAAGCCGTTCTTGGCCAGCTCGGCCTCGCGGCGGTCTTCGATGGCGATTTCGGTCGGGCACTTCATGTCCACGCCGCCGTCGTCGGTGGGGAAGCTGTGCGTCGGCAGGTTCTGCACTGCGCCTCCGCTTTCGATGCCGCGGATGCGCGTGCACCAGCCGTATTCCTTGAACGAACGGTTGATGTTCGTGGCCATCGCGTAAGCGGCGTTGGCCCAGGTGTACTTGCCGTGGTCGGCAGAGCCTGTCTCTTCTTCGAAGTTGAAGGCTTCGACCGGGTTCGTCTTGCTGCCGTAAGGCATGCGCGACAGGAAACGCGGCATTGCCAGGCCGATGTACTTGGAGTCTTCGGACTCGCGCAGAGAACGCCAGGCGGCGTACTCGGGCGTGGTGAAGATCTTGGTCAGGTCGCGCGGGTTGGCCAGTTCCTGCCAGCTGTCCATCTGCATCAGCGTCGGCGCGGCGCCAGTGATGAAGGGCGCGTGCGAGGCGGCCGCGATCTTGGCCATCTCGGTGAGCAATTCGACATCGGGCGCACTCTGGTCGAAATGGTAGTCGCCCACCAGGCAGCCGAAGGGCTCGCCGCCGAACTGGCTGAACTCCTCGTTATAGACCTTCTTGAAGATCGGGCTCTGGTCCCAGCTCGTGCCCTTGTAGCGCTTCAGCGTCTTGCCCAGCTCCTGCGTGGAGATGTTCATCACGCGGATCTTCAGCTGCTCGTCGGTCTCGGTGTTGTTCACCATGTAATGCAGACCGCGCCAGGCACCTTCGAGCTTCTGAAAATCCTCGTGGTGCAGGATGAGGTTGACCTGGTCCGACAGTTTCTTGTCGATGGCCGCGATCATCGCCTCGATGGAGGCCACGACATCGCTGCCGATCAGCTGCGTCTGTGCCAGCGCCTGCTGCGCCAGCGTCTGCACGGCCTGCTCGACCGCGCTCTTGGCGTCGTCGGACTTGGGCTTGAATTCCTGCTGCAGCAGCGACGCGAGGTCGCTGCCTTCCATCGTGACGCCAGCCAGGGCTGCGGAGGCTTGGGTTTCGGCCATCAGAGGCTCCTCGTTCGAAATAGAGTGTGCGGAGGTCGGCAGCTCAGGCGTCAGCAGGCTTGGCCGATGACGCCAGCGCGCCGAGCAGGGCCGGGTCGGCCATCAGCTTGCCAATCAGCTCTTCCGCGCCGCCCTTGCCGTCCATGTAGGTCACCAGGTTCTGCAGCTGTTGACGCGCTTCCAGCAGCTTGTTCAGCGAGTCCACCTTGCGCGCCACGGCATCGGGAGAAAAGTCGTCCATGCTGTCGAAGGTGATATCGACGCTGAGGTTGCCTTCGCCCGTCAACGCGTTCGGCACCGGGAACGCGACACGCGGCTTCATCGCCTTCATGCGGGCGTCGAAGTTGTCGACGTCGACTTCCAGGAACTTGCGGTCAGCCACTGGCGCCAGCGGGTCGGCAGGCTTGCCCGACAGATCGGCCAGCACACCCATCACAAAAGGCAGCTGCACCTTCTTCTCGGCGCCGTAGACCTCCACGTCGTATTCGATCTGCACCCGCGGTGCGCGGTTACGGGCGATGAATTTCTGGCTGCTGCTCATCTAGAGACTCCTGTGGCGGCGGGGATAAAACGAAAGAGTCGCAGGTTTTCTTCTAACTGCGTGCATTCGTCAAGAGGTGGCGTTGGGGTCTTCGACGCTATCGGGGTCGACGCCCACCACCCGTGCGACTTCTGCCAGGGCATCCGGGGCCAAGACCTTCATCAACTGCAGGAAGTTGTGCCCGACCAGCTGGCGAGCGCGGCGCAGAAACAGCGGCGCTGGGTTGGTGGGCTCGGCGCGCTCGAGATAGTCGATGACCAGGTCGATGGCGCGCAAGGCTTCCTCGCGAGAGCTCACGGCACCCGACAGGCCGCGCGCGCGAAGACCGCCTGCGGCGACAGGGCTCTCACCCTCTTCCGCCTCGGCGGTGTCGAGTGTGGCTTCAGGCGGCAGCAGGCTCGCAGCACCCTGAACCAGCGCATGCAGCGGCCGCAGATCGGGCGCTTCGCTGCCCAGCCGGTCGATGACCAGGGACATTGCCCGTTTCACCAAAATGACATTGCTCTTCAGGCGCTCACGCAACTCGGGTGCCTTGTCCAGCGCCGCCGACAACATCTTGCTCGCCTGGTCTTTGCTGACATCGCTGCGCCCAGGCGCCACGGGAGCAAGGCCCAGTGCAGACTCGATGTCGCGCATCAACAGCAGCCCAATGGCACGGTCTTCGACCACGCGCGCATCGCGCAAGGCGCCCAGCAGCCCTGCGGGTTCGCGCAACAGGGTGAGCGCATTGACGCGGCCGTAGGCGTCACCGTCATCAGGCATGGGGTGCACATGGTCCCAGTGCGATTCAAGCAGCCCGTTGATAAGCGTCAGTGCCGGCAACAAGGCAGCGTAACCGTGCAGGTGAAGCACGCTGCGGCCCCATTCCACTGCCACGCGCAGATCGCGGCTGCGCTCCAGCAGACCAGCGGCAATGTCCACGGCCTTGCGCCACTCGGGCGGCTCTGCCGGCCCGAACTGAGATTCAGGCCTTCCGGCGACAGCCTGCGTCAAGGCCAGGAAATCGTTGTCGTATTCCAGATCAGGCCCGCATGGGGCTTCAGCGTCGGGCAGCGCCTGCAACCACGCCGCCACACTGGCCTGGAGATCGTCGATATCGCTCATCGGGTAGGGGCATGCCGCGAGCGCGCGATGTGCGCTTCAGCACCCGGCGCCCGCAAGCTGAATAACCGGGGTGGCTGAGTGTCGCAAGAACCCGTGCCGCTGCAAACCCCTAGCAAGCCCTTAGTCGCAATGGACTGTCTGCGAGGCCCTGCACCTTCAGCGCGGCTGGCGGTGTCATGGCTGAGCAACGTGCAAAACATACGAGGATATTGAGGCCATTGCGCACGAGCCGCGTCCCCCAGCCGGGGGACTTGTCGAGGTGGCGCGTGGAAAGACTGCGCGCTAGCATCCCCCGCCACCGATTGAAAAGAAAACGAGGCAGAAATGGGGATGCAATGGCGAGCCACGGTCGTCGCCCTCTGCCTGGCGGGTGGTGCGCATGCGCAGCAGGCGCCACAACCCGCAGCACCTGCCGCGCCCGTGCGCACACCGAGCGTGGTGCCGCCCGCCTCGGAACTGGCAGCACCCGCCAAGCCGATTGAAAGCAGCGCTGCGGTTCCAGCGCGCCCAGCCCCGCCGCGCGAACTCGGCAAGGCCGAAGATGATCTCCGGCTGGACGTCACCGGCTACACCGTCGATGACGACGCGCCAGCCGCGCTGCGCGCCGCCTTGCAGCGCATCACCGCGCCTTTTGTCGGCAAGGCACGCAGCTTCGAGGACATGGTGAATGCTGCCGCTGAGGTCACACGGTTTCTGCAGCGCGACCTCGGCTACTACCTCGGCTACGCCTACATCCCCGAGCAATCACCACAGACGCTGCCCGGCGGCACCAGCATCCGCATCGCCGTGCTCGAGGGCAGGCTCGACCGCGTGGTGCTGAACTGGAGCAGCGGCATTCCGGTCGATCGCGAAGTCGTCGAGGCCTACCTCGCCCGCCTGAAGCCCGGCAGCGTGCTAAAGGTGCGTGATGTCGAGCGCGTGGTCTTTCTCGTCAACGATCTGCGTGGCATGACGGCACGCTTCGAAGTCAAGGCGGGTTCCTTGCCCGGCACCGCGACGCTGGTGGTCACACCCAGCCCCGAGCGGCGCTACGCCGGCAAGATCGACGTCGACGCCAACGGCACGAAGGCGCTGGGCGAATTTCGCGTGGGCGGCCTGGCGCAGATGAACAGCCCGCTGGGTCGCGGGGACGGCATCACCGCCAACGTGCTGGCCAGCACCACCGGCGGCTTGGGCTTTGCCCTGCTGGGCTACAACACGCCCATCGGCAGCGATGGCTTCAAGGTCGGCGCGTCACTGTCGGCCGTGCGCTACCAGCTCGACAAAGAGCAGTTCGCACTGGACTTGAACGGCACGGCGGCCACCGCCAATGCATTTGCCTTGTATCCGCTGGTGCGGTCTCGCAACCTGAACCTTTTCACGCTCGCGTCGCTGGAATACAAGGACTACACCGACCGCCAGAGCCTGGTGGGCACCCGCTCGCGCAAGAACGTGAGCGCGCTGGCACTCGGCATGACCGGCGACTTCCGCGACAGCCTGCTGGGTGGCGGGGTCAACACCTTCGACCTCAACCTCAGCAGCGGCAGCCTGAAGTACCCGGAGGGTCGCAACCCTTCGCTGGACGACGACGAGCGCTACACCAAACTCACCTTTGGCTGGACACGGCTGCAGGACTGGATTACCGGGCGTGCCCTGGTCTACCTGAGTCTGCGCGGCCAGTACGCGGTCAACAACCTCGACACGACCGAGCAGTTCCGACTGGGCGGGCCCGACAGCGTGCGCGCCTTCGATACCGGTGAAGGCACGGGTGACATCGGCACCGTTCTGAGCGTCGAGG
>JANMMD010000054.1:0-6214 GCA_031372905.1 Betaproteobacteria bacterium | reverse complement strand
GCGCGCTACCAGCGCTTGCTGGCTGAAGTGCCCGGCGTGGGGCTGATCAGCACGCGGCCCGACCGCAATTCGGTGTTCGCGCAGTTCACCGTCGTCGTGGAAAACCGCGCGGCCGTGGCCGCCGCGCTGCAGACCGCCGGTGTTCCCACCGCCGTGCATTACCCCAAGCCGCTGCACCACCAGCCGGCCTATGCCGAACACTGTTGCGCCGATTGCTGCCCCGTCAGCGCCGGCCTGGCGCAACGCGTGCTGAGCTTGCCGATGAGCGCCGATCTCAGCGAGGCCGACCAGGACCGCGTGGTGCAGGCGCTGGCCGCCGCAGCGGCCGAGTCGCCCACCTGGGCCGCATCGGCCGCGGCCTGAGGCCCCATGAGCAGCGCCCAGCACGGTGCCGACTACAGCGACAAGACCGGCCCGTACTTCGACAACGTGCGCCGCGACATTGCGCCGCTGTTACCCGCCGAGCCCGGCGCCGTGCTCGAAGTGGGCTGCGGTGCGGGTGCCACGCTGCAGTGGCTGCAGCAATCGGGTCGCGCCACGCGCACCGTGGGCATCGAACTGTTTCCCGACGCCGCCGAACGCGCGCGTGGCCGCATCGACGAACTGCTGCAGGGCAATGCCGAGACCTTGTTGTCCGCGCACTTGCCGGCGCAGCTCGCACCCGCCAGCTTCGATCTCGTGCTCTGCCTGGATGTGCTGGAACACATGCTCGACCCCTGGGCCTTCGTCACCCGCGTGCAAACGCTGATGAAGCCGGGCGCCGTGCTCATCGCGAGCATCCCGAACGTGCGCCACCTGCGCGTGGTGCTGCCGCTGCTGCTGGCCGGACGCTGGCGTTATGAAGACAGCGGCATCCTCGACCGCACCCACCTGCGCTTCTTCACGCATGGCAGCGCGATGGCGCTGGTCTCACCGCCCGGGCTGCGCGTTACGGCCTGCCTGCGTCGGCTGCCGCCGGTGGCGTCCAAGAGTGGCGTCGTGAACCTGCTGACGCTGGGGCTGGCGCGTGATCTCTTCACGATGGGCTTCCTCATCGCCGCGCGCAAGGCCTGACTTCCGATGCGCAACGAGATGCCGTGCGTGCGCAACATGGTGAGCGTGCTCATCCCCAGCTTCAACCACGCGCGCTACCTGCGCGAATGTGTGGACAGCGTGCTGGCGCAGGACCACACGCCGATGGAGGTGATCGTCGTCGACGACGGCTCCACCGACGGCTCGATGGACATCCTGCGCAGCTACGGCAGCCGCATCGTGCTGCTGCAGCAGCAAGGTGGCCGGCAGGCGCGTGCGCGCAACCTGGCTTTGGGTGTGGCGCGCGGTGAGTTCATCGCCTTTCTCGATTCCGACGACCGCTACCGGCCCGGCCGCATCAGCGCTGCCGTGGCCGCCTTTCACGCGCAACCGCAGGCTGGCTTGGTGTGGGCCGACCATGTGCTCATCGATGAGGCGGGCGGCGAACGCCAACCCGTGCGCTGGGCGCCCCGCGACGCCGACTTCCGACGCGAGCTGATTGCCGGCAACCCGATCTGCAACGCCACGGCCACCGTCAGGCGCAGCGTGCTGGACGACATCGGCGGCTTCGACGAACGCGTGCCGCGTGTCTGCGACGGCGCGGCCTGGTACCAGATCGCCGCGCGCGGCCATGCCTTCGTGCACCTGCCGCTGCTGCTGCTGGACTACAGGCAACACGGCGGCAACGACAGCGCGCGCTTTGCGCCGATGACGCACGACCGCGACACCGCGCTGCTCGCCGCGGCGCAGGCCTATCTGCAGCGCGGTGTGGTGAGCACGGCGGCTGAGATGGCCTGGCTGCGCGGCGCGCTGCTGCGGCAGTTTGCTTTCCGTGCCGCAGCGTGGGTTCAGCGAGAGATGGGCAGCAGTGCGACCAGCCAATGGCGGGCGCGCGGCTACGAGGCCCTGGGGTCCCACGCCGGGCTCGGGCTCTTGGCGCGCCTGCAGACCGTCAAACACCGGCTGCGCGCGTGATGCTTGCACCCACCACCGGCAACGACGCGATGCACGGGGCCTGGCTCGTCACCGGCAGCAGCGGTTTCATCGGCAGCGCGCTGCTGCGCGAACTGCAGGCCAACCTTCCCCGGCAGCGTGTGTGGCTTGCCAGCCGGCAAACGCGGCAGCCCGCCCACCCCACCTGGCGGCCGCTGCAGCTGGATCTGGCGCGGCCGGCCCTGGTGCTGCCGGAGGGCCTGCACACCGTGCTGCACCTGGCCGGTGAAAAGCGCGATGCCGCGCACATGCAGGCCATCAACCACGATGCCGCTTTGCGGTTGGTGGAGGCGGCGGCGCAGGCCGGTGCGCGGCGTTTTGTGCACCTCAGCAGCGTGGGCGTGTACGGCGCGCGGCACAACGCCGGCGTCGTCGATGAAGACCACCCGCACACCCCCCGCGGCCCCTACGAGACCAGCAAGGACGCTGGCGAAAGCGCCGTGCAAGCGCGCTGCGCCGCGCTCGGCCTGGCCTGCGTGGTGCTGCAGCCCAGCAACGTGGTGGGCGTGGTGGAGGGGGTGGGCGAGCCGCGCAAGCGCAGCCTGCCCTTGTTGGGTTTGGCGCGCATGGTGGCGCGGGGCTGGTTCCGGCAGTTCGGGCGCCGCGAGGCCTGGGTCAACTATGTCGCTGTAGAAGACGTGGCCGCGGCGCTGCGGGCTGCGGCCAGCGCCGAGGGCGCCGAGGGCGTCGAGGCCACCGAGTTTGCCCATGGGGCCGCCCGCGTCTTCATCGTCAACACGCCGGCGCCGCTGGCGCAGTTTGTCGGCTGGGCGGCCGATGAGCTCAAGCTGCCGCCGCCGCGCGCGCACTGGCCCTGGTGGCTGGGCGCGGTGGCCGCCGGCGCGGGTGAAGTCGGCAGCCGCTTGCTGCGGCGCAGCCTGCCCTTCGACCGCGCGCGCTTCGGCGAGCTGACCAACAACACGCGCTACGACGGTACGGCGCTGCAGCGGGCGCTCGGTTTTGCGTATCCGCTGGGCATCGAGGCCGCATGGCGGCAGATGGTGCGGCAGTACTGCGCCATGGGCTTGCTCTAGATGCGCGTGCTCTACGTGGCCGATGCCGCCAGCGTGCACACGCAGCGCTGGGCCATCGCCTTTCGTGACCTGGGCGCCGAGGTCGCCGTGGCCAGCTTTCGGCCGGCGCAGATCGCTGGCGTGGCGGTGCACCACTTGCCCACGGGTGGCCTGGGGCGCGCCGGCTACCTGTTGGCGCTGCCCGCCTTGCGGCAGATCCAGTCGCGTTTCCAGGCCGACGTCGTGCACGCGCAGTACGTCACCAGCTATGGGTTCCTGGCGTCCACGGCCGGGCTGCGGCCGCTGGTGGTGACGGCCTGGGGCAGTGACGTGCTCGTGAGCCCGCAGGCGTCACGCCTGGCCGGCTGGCTCGCGCACCGCGCGCTGAGGGCTGCCGATGCCGTGACCACGGTGGCCGAACACATGAACGCCGCCGTCGTCGCGCGCGGCGCACGGCCCGAGCGCGTGCAGTCCGTGCCCTTCGGCGTCGACACCGCCTTGTTCCGGCCGCCGGCCAAGGCCCCTGCCGCGCCGCCGCCCTTGCGCATCATCAGCACGCGCAACTTCGCGCCGGTCTACAGCCTGCACACGCTCATCGAGGCGGCGCGGCTGCTGCAGGCGCAAGGCCTGCCGCTCGCGCTAGACCTCGTCGGGCAGGGGCCGCTGGAAGCCGCCTTGCGCGCGCAGGTGCAGGCGGCCGGCCTGCAGGCGGCTACCACCTTCCATGGGCATGTCAGCCACCCGCAGCTGGTGGCGCTGCTGGGCGCTGCGCATGTCTTCGTCAGCAGCGCGATCTCCGACGGCAACAACGTCTCGCTGAACGAGGCCATGGCCTGCGGCTGCCTGCCGGTGGCCACCGACATCCCGGCCAATGCGCAGTGGCTGGAACACGGCCGCAACGGGCTGCTGTTTGCGCCGGGCGATGCGCCCGCGCTGGCCGATGCCATCGCGCGGGCGGCCGCCGACGCGCCGTGGCGCGCCGCGGCGGCCGCACAGAACCGTCTCATCGTCGAGCAGCGCGCCGACTGGCAAGGCAACGTGCAGCGCATGCAGGCCCTCTACCATCGCGTGATCGCGGCGCGGAGCAATTGATGGGCAAGGTCTGGACCCTCTTCGGCACCGGGGCGCACGCGCGCAAGGCCTTTCACATCGCCATGCTCGGAGGCGACAGCGTGGCGGCCTTCGTCGACGAAGAGCCTGATGCGCAGGCGCCCGTACCCGGTGTGCCGGTGTGGTCGTCGCAGCTGCTGGCCACGATGCCACCCGGCGATCTGTTCGTCGCCATCGGCCGCACCGAGGTGCGCCGTCGGCTGATGGACGAGGCGGCGGCCCGCGGCTGGCGCCTGCCGCCGCTGGTGCACCCCGGCGCCAGTGTCGCGCCCGACGCCGTGCTGGGCGAGGGCGTGCTGGTGGCCGCCGGCGCGGTGGTGGAAAGCGGCACGCACATCGGCCGCGGTGGCATCGTCGACATCGGCGTGCTCGTCGACCACGACTGCACCGTCGCCGAGTTCACGCACCTGCGCGCCGGCCAGGTGTGCGCGGCGGGCACACGCTGGCCCGCGTGAACATCCTGCTCGTCAACCACTACGCCGGCAGCCCGGCGCTGGGCATGGAGTTCCGGCCCTACTACCTGGCGCGCGAATGGGTGCGCCTGGGCCACCGTGTGCAGATCGTCGCGGCCGACTTCTCGCATGTGCGGGCCCAGCAGCCGCCAGCGGGCGACAGCGTGGTCGATGGCATCCATTACCGTTTCTACAAGACGCCCACCTACCAGGGCAACGGCCTGGGCCGTGTGAAGAACATCGGGGCCTTCCTGCGCCGCCTGTGGGTTGACACGCCGCGTTTGCTGAAGGAAGCCAAGCCCGATGTGGTGATCGCCAGCAGCACCTACCCGATGGACATCTGGGTGGCGCGACGCATCGCGCGCCAGGCCGGCGCCACGCTGGTGTACGAAGTGCATGACCTCTGGCCGCTGAGCCCCATCGAGCTCTCGGGCATGTCGCCGCGCCACCCTTTCATCATGTTGTGCCAGGCCGCCGAAGACGCCGCCTACCGCAATGCCGATGTGGTGGTGAGCATGCTGCCGAAAGTGCAGGGCCACATGGCCGGCCGTGGGCTGGACCTGAAAAAGCTGCACATCGTGCCCAACGGCATCACGCTGGACGAATGGCAGACCGAGCCGCCGCCGCTGCGCGAAGACGTGGCGCAGGCGCTGCAGGCGGCGCGAGGGCAGGGCACGGTGGTGGGCTATGCCGGCAGCATGGGCGAGCCGAATGCGCTGGATGTGCTGCTGGATGCCGCGGCGTTGTTGCGCGATGAGCCCTTGCGCTTCGTGTTGGTGGGCAGTGGCCATCTGCAGGCCCACCTGGCGGCGCGTGTGCAGCGCGAAGGCCTGACGCACGTGACGCTGCTGTCGCCCATCCCCAAGGCCCAGGTGCCGTCTTTCTTGGCCCAGGTGCACATCGCCTACATCGGCTGGCAGCGTGTGCCGCTGTACCGCTTCGGCATCGCACCCAACAAGCTGATGGACTACATGATGGCGCGCTGCGCCGTGCTGCACAGTGTGGAGGCCGGCAACGACCCGGTGGCCGAAGCGGGCTGCGGCCTCACGGTGCGACCGCAAGACCCGGCTGCGGTGGCCGCGGGCTTGCGCCACCTGGCCGATTTGCCCGAAGCCGCACGCCACGCGATGGGCGAGCGCGGCCGTGCCTTCGTGCTGGCCCACCACACCTACCCGGTGCTGGCGCGACGCTTCATCGAGGCGGTGTCTTGAACGAGCCGCGGCGCCCGCCAGACGGCGAAACAGTGGCCGTGGCGCAGCGCTATGGCCGTCGCACCGCGGGCGACCTCTACAGCCCCTTGCGCCCCGAGGTGTGGCAGGGACTGCAGGAGCGCCAGCGCGCAATCCTGCGCGGCTTTGCGGCCCGCGGCTGCGCCGACCTCGGCGGCCTGCACATCACCGAAGTGGGTTGTGGCGCGGGCGGCAACCTGCTGGAACTGTTGCGCCTGGGCGCCAACCCCGCGCACCTGACCGGCCTGGAACTGCTGCCCGAGCGCTACGCCGCCGCGCGCCGTGTGCTGCCTGCGGCCACCACGCTGTGGCTGGGGGATGCCATGCAGACCCCGGAAAGTGTGCTGCTACCCGCCAGCCAGGACGTGGTGCTGCAGAGCACCGTCTTCAGCAGCCTGCTCGACGA
>JANMMD010000035.1:0-13073 GCA_031372905.1 Betaproteobacteria bacterium | reverse complement strand
GCACCACCGCCGAGGTGTCGACCGTAGCGCCCGTGACGTTGACAGTCACGTTCACGCTGCCGTCGTAGGCGCGGTTGACGGCGCTCACGCCGGCTACCGTCAACGAGCGCGGCGTGATGCGCCCCGAGGTCGTGGCGGAGGTGTTGTCGAGGATGTAGTTGGCCTGGTCGGTACCGCCGAGCACCGCGTTGGCCACCGTGATGGTCTTGGTGGTGACGGTGCTGCCCGTGTAGGCCACGTTCTTGCCGCTGTAGCGCGGCGTGTCGTGGCTCAGCGTCAGGCTGTCGGGCCCCACCGTGCTGGTGCCGGCGAAGAGGTAGCCGAAGGCGTTCGAATAGAAGTACGGCGTGGTCGTCGCAGTGTCGGTGCCGTCGTAGACCTTGTCGTTGCTGGTGCCGTAGTAGTCGGCGTAGAGGGAAACCGTTGCGCGCGCGATGTTCACGGTGCTGGCGGCATTGGCCACGGTGTAGTTGGTGGCGTCAGGGCCGCGCAGCTGCAGGCTGCTGCCCGGCACGGTGACGGTCTTGCCGTCGCCGGCATGGCGGTCGGCCATGGTGCCGGTGACGGAGATGTTGCGCAGCTGCAGAACGTCGCCGGGCACGGCACCGCTGATCACGCCGTTGGCAATCGGCACCGACACCGTCAGTTGCTGGTTGTAGACGCGGTTGTTGGCGAGCAGGCCGTTGATGGTGAGCGTGCGCGGCGTGATGTCCACCGTGGTGCTGTTGATGCCACCGATGACGTAGTTGCCGGCATCGGCACCGGTGAGCGTGGCGCCGAGCACGGTGACGGGCTTGGCCGTGCCGACGTTCTTGTCGGCGATGCTGCCGCTGCTCACGCTGCCCAGGTTCACGCTCACGTCGTCGCTGCCAAAGATGCCACTGACGGCGCCGCCGGCGGCGCTGACGGCCACCGTGGTGGAGCCGTCGTAGGCGCGGTGGGTGGCGGTGAAGCCACCGGCATTCAGCGTGGCCGGCGTGACGTTGGCGCTGCTGGCGCTGGCATCGGCCAACTGGTAGTTCGAAGCTTTGCCGGAGGGGCCGTCGGCCAGGCTCAGCCCGGTGATGGTGACGGCCTTGCCCTGGCCCACGTTCTTGGTGTCAAACACCGCGGTGGCGCCGGCGATGTTCACCGTGAGCGCCTCGCCCGCCACCACCCCGCTGGGCTGGGCCGTGCCCAGCAGCGTGGCCGTGCGTGTGCCGTCGTACACCTTGTCGGCCACCAGGCCGGCCAGGGTGATGGCCCGCGGTGTCACGCTCAGCGTGGCGCTGCCCGTGACAGTGAGGTCGTAGCCGTTCTGCACCGAGTACACGCCTGCGGCGGCGATGCTGTAGCTGCCGACATCTCCCGAAGGCGTGGCCACGAAGATGCGCTCGGGGAAGCTGATGCTGCCGTTGATGGCGGTGAGCGTGGCGTTGCCGAACGAGCGCGTGCCGTCGTAGGCCTTGCTGGCGTCGGCCAGGCTCAGCGTGCGCGGCGTCAGGAAGCGCGTCAGCAGCGGCGCGGTGTAGCCGTCGTAGATGCGCCACACCGTGCCGCCGGCACCGGTGGTGGCCAGGCTCCAGCCGCTGAAGCTGCCCGCGCTCTGCATCTCGGCCGTGGTGCGGGCCGTGCCGCCGCCCAGGCTGCTGGCCTGGCCGGTGGTGGTGCTGTTCCAGTCGCTGTCGGTGAAGACGGCCGCGGTGGTGCTGCGCCCGGCCAGAAGGCCACCGGTGCTGCGCGTGTTGCCACCCGTGGCCGAAACCGCGCCGCTGGCGTAGGTGCGCAGGCCGCCCTGGCCGCTGGCGGCATAGCCCACCAGGCCGCCGGCGTACAGCCGGCCCGACGTGCTGGACAGCGTGACTGTGCCCGAGGCGTAGGCGTCGACGATGCCGTTGGCGGCCGAGAGGCTGCCGTCGAGATAGCCCACCAGGCCGCCGGCATAGATGTCGGTGTTGGTGGTGATCACCGGGTTGCTGCCCAGCCGCACCTGGCCCGTGGCGTAGCTGGCCGTGATGGCCGAGACCACGCTCGTGCTGGTGTGGCGACCATAGTAGTAACCCACCAGGCCACCCATGTACTTGACGCCGGTGACGTCGCGCGCAACCACGTCGCCCGTGGCGTAGCTGCCCACGATGCCGTAGCGGCCATCGAACTGTCCCACCAGGCCGCCAAGGTAGAGGTTGCCGCTGACGCGGCCGCTGGCAGAGCTGTTGGTGATGTCGTCGGCGCGACCCGTCGTCGCGCTGCGCTGGTACACGCCCACCAGGCCGCCGGCCGTTCCGTTGCCCGTGACCGATCCGCTGGCGCTGCTGTTGAGCAGCGCGGAGTAGCCGTTGCCGTTGCTGAAGCGGCCGAGGAGGCCGCCGGCGACGCTGCCGCCAGACACGTTGCCACTGGCGCGGCTGTCGTTCACCGGGCCGCTGCCGTTGCTGCTGGCGTTGAGATCGCCGATGAGCCCGCCCACGTTGCCGCTGGTGCGCGCCACCGTCACCGCGCCACTGGCCGAAGCATTGGTGATGCTGCCGCCCGCGGTCTGGCCGCTGCTGATGTAGAGGTAGGCCGTACCCATCAGCCCGCCGGCAGCGCCGCTCGCGGTGCTGTCGGTGGAGGTGACGGCGCCTGTGGCGGACACATTGCTCACCGGCCCGTACAGCTGGCCGTAGCCGATGAGGCCACCGGTTTCGCGGCCGTTGCTCACGGCACCGGCGGCCGTGCTGTTGCTGAGGCCGGCGCCGTTGAAGAAGCCCACGAGGCCGCCGTTGTAGTAGCCGCCATTCACGGCGCCGGTGGCATTGCTGCCGCTGATGCTGCCGCGTTCGTTGTAGTAGCCGAAGTAGCCGACGAGACCGCCGGTGTACTCGTTGCTGCCGGCACTCACGCTGTCGCGGCTGGTGACCGCCCCGCTGGCGTTGCTGTTGCTGATGACGCCGGAATACACGAGGCCGATCAAGCCGCCGGTGAAGCTGCCCGCCGCGTCGGCGCGCACGGTGCCGCTGGCCTGGCTGTTCGAGACGACATACCCGTCGGCCAGCGAGCAGAAGTAGCAGCTGGCACCGTATTGGCCCACCAGCCCGCCGAGATAGGTGGTGCTGTCGGACAAGCCGGACACATGGCCGCTAGCGCTGCTGTCGGTGATGGCGCCGCCGTTGTGATAACCGACGAGGCCACCACCACTGCCGTTGGTGGACACCGCGCCCGTGGCCGTGGCCCGCAGGAGGGTGGCGCTGCTGTAGAAGCTGCCGACCAGGCCGCCGACTTCGGTGCGGCCCCGCACCGCGCCGCTGGCCGAGACATCGGTGAAGGCGGCCGTGCCGTCGGCCTGGCCCACCAGGCCGCCTGCCACCGCGCCGGAGACCACCGCGCCACTGGCCGAGCTGTTGATCAGGCTGCCGCCTGTGCGGCCGGCAAGGCCACCGGCGCCGCCCGAGGTGCCGGTGTGGGTGACGGCCGCGGCCACGGTGTGCGCGCCGATGGCGCTGGCGTTGCTGTAGCCAATGAGGCCGCCCACCCAGCTGGCGCCCGTGACGCTGCGGCTGGCACTGTTGACATAGCTCAGGGCGCCGGCCGCAATTGCCGTGGTGGGCGTGTAGTAACCGATGACACCGCCGGTCTGCCCGCCGCCGCTGACGTTGCCCGCAGCCGTGACGTTGGCGAGGCCGCCTGTCATCGCGAAATAGCCCACGGCGCCACCGACGCTGTAGCTGGTGGTGGCACTGCTCTGCACCGTGCCCAGTGCGTCGGCACCGCTCAGGGTGCCGCTGCCGTTGGCATAGCCAACGAGTCCACCGACATCGCCGGCGCCCGTCACGCTGCCCTCGCTTCGCAGGGTCTGCAGGTTGCCGTTGGAGCTGTACAGGCCAACGACGCCGCCTGTGTAGCGCCCGCCGCTCACGTTGCCGGTGGCGGTGGCGTTGGTGATGCCGCCGGTGTTGGTGACGTAGCCGACCACACCGCCCACGGAATCAACGCTGGCGCTGCTGGTCACACTCGACGCCGAGCTCACGGCATTCATGCCGCCGGCGCCCTGCGCGCGGCCGACCAGGCCGCCGATGTCGCCGCCGACGCCCGTGACGCTGCCCGATGAGCTGCTGTTGTTCAGCGCGCTGTTGATGCGCCCGATGAGACCGCCGACCGCGCCTTGGCTGCCCGTCGCCGTGACCACGGCGTCAGCGCTCAAGCCCGAAAACGCCGAGCTGCTGTCGCTGTAGCCTATGAGTCCGCCGACCCAGCGCGGGCCAGTGACCGTTTTGGTTGCACCCCCGCCCGGCGCTGCGCTGACCAAGCTGCCGCTCGCCAGGGCCACGTTCGATTCGATCCAGCCGACGACGCCACCCGTGGTGTTGCCGCCGCTCACGTTGCCCGATGCAGACACGGCCGAAGGCGCGCCCGTCATGCCGTAGCGGCCCACGGCGCCGCCGGCGTGGAAAGACAGCGTTTCCGCCACGGTGGTGCTGACCGAGCCCGTGGCGCTGGCGTTCGCGATGGCGCCGCTGCCGCTGGCATGGCCCACCAGGCCGCCGACATCGCCAGTGCCGGTGACATTGCCGCTGGCGGTGGCCAGAGTCAGCGTGCTGGAGCTGGCAGGCTGGAAGCGCCCGATCAGGCCGCCCGATTCATGGCCGCCAGTGACGCTGCCCGTGGCAGACACCGTGGTGACGTTGCCGCCGCTGAAATAGCCTGCCAGACCGCCCACGTAGTGGCCGCTGTCGTTGCTGCCGGTGGCCAGCGTGACGGTGACGTTGCCGCCAGCGCTGACGTTCGTGAGGACGCCCGACTCGATCTCGCCTGCCAGGCCGCCGGCGTAGGCCGTGGCGCTGTTGCTGGTCGCGGCCACAGTTCCTGTGGCCACACTGCGCAGCACGCCAGCAGCCGTGCTGCCTTCGACGCGGCCCACCAGGCCGCCGGCCCAGACGCCAGCGCTGCCATCGTCCAGCACCGAGACGCTGGCGCTGCTTCTGACGTTGTGCACGGTCGTCGCACCGCGGGTGTAACCCGCCACCGCGCCCACGTGCTGGCTGCCCGAGACAGCGCCGCCAAAGAGTTCGAAGTTGCGCAGCGTGGCGCCGCTCGTGCTGGCAAACAGGCCCGTGGCGTTCGAGCTCGGGCGGTTGATCGTCAGGCCGCTGATGCGGTGGCCCATGCCATCGAAGACGCCGCTGAACGCGCCGGTGCTGGTGACCGTGGAACTGGTCTCGTTGCCGATCGGTACGAAGCCGTTGGTGGCCGTGCTGCTGGCGTCGATGTCGGCCATCAGCGCATAGCGCCCAGCCAGGCCGCTGTTCATGGCCTGCAGGCCGGCGAGGTCGCGCACCAGGGTGTAGCTCGCGCCGTTGACGGCGAGCGTGGCGTTCACGCCGCTCAGGCTCACCGTGGGGCGGCTGCTGTCGGTGGCGTTGACGTTGAAGAAGCGGCCGGCACCGGAGTTCAGCGCCAGGGCTGCGCCAGCGCCGGTGGCGGTGATGCTGGCGTTGACGTTGATGTCGCGCGTGGCGGTCAGCGTCAGCGCGGTGTTGGCCGACCACGAGACCGCGGCATTGACGTGGATGTCACCCGGCTCGCTGCCGCCTGCGGCCGTTTGCAGCGTGACGCTCGTCGTGCCGAGGTTCGTGGACAAGGTGTCGGCACCGATGCCCGACGCGGTCTGCGCCGCGCCGCCCATGGCGACCGTGAAGTCGGTGGGGTCGATCAGCCAGCTGCCGGTGCCAGCCGCACCGCGGCTGTCGACCCGCGTGTCGCGCGCAATGGCCACATGGGCTGCGGAAGTCTCGACGCTGCCGCCGCGGCCCAGGGCCGCCGTGGCATCGATGCGGCCATCCAGCTGCAGGCCGCCTGCCTTCAGATCACCCCGGACCACGACGCGCCCGGCGTCGCCGCTGTGCGGCGCTGCCACCGACAAGGTGCCACTGCTGGCCACCTGGTCGCCGGTGATCCAGATCTCCCCGGCCTTCTCCACCAGGGTGTTGGCGCGCACGATGCCGCTGTTGTTCACCAGCGAGGCGGCGATGTCCTGCGCCGATTTGGCAGTGAGCGTGACGACGCTGCCGTCGGCGCTGATGCGGCCGCTGTTGTCGACGCGCCCGTCCAGCACGCCGGGCGTGACCACCGCCGACAGCAAGCCGCTGCCGCTGATGCTGACGGTGGCGGCACGGCCTGAGGCCAGCACCACCGACCCGGCATTCACCGCAATGTCGCCCTGGTTGCTGACCTGGTTGCCGAAGAGCACGAGGTAGCCGCCAGCGCTGGCCGTCAGGCTGCCCTGGTTGACGACGGCACCGCGGCCGCCGGTGTGGTTGAAGGCATAGCGGCCATCGGCAAAGTCCTGCTGCGACAAATCGAGCGTGCTGGCCACCAGCCCGCCGACATCCACCTTGGCGCCCGGCGCAAAAAGCACGCCGTTGGGGTTGGTCAGGAACACCTGCCCGTTGGCGCGCAGCTGACCGTAGATTTCGGTGCCGCTGTTGCCCAGCACACGGTTCAGCGCGATCGAGCCCGCGTTCGGCTGGCGGAATTCGACCGTGGCGCCGCTGCCGATGTTGAAGCTCTGCCAGTCCAGGCCCAGCTTCTGGCTGTTCTGCTGGATCACCAGCAGGTTGGGGTTGT
This sequence comes from Betaproteobacteria bacterium, assembly GCA_031372905.1. Classification (GTDB taxonomy): domain Bacteria; phylum Pseudomonadota; class Gammaproteobacteria; order Burkholderiales; family Burkholderiaceae_C; genus Rubrivivax. Next base: position 6,491 of record JANMMD010000035.1, on the reverse strand, counting down.
GTTGCAGCACGCCGCTGCCCACCACCACCTGGCCGCCGGTGGGCAAGGCGCTCGCCGGCAGCGTGCCCGGCGCCACCTGCGCCAGCGACAGACCGATGGGCCCCAGCCAGCCGGCCAGCAGCCAGGCCAGCAGGCGCGACACCTGCGGCCTGCGCGCCTGACGCCGTGGCACGCGGCGCGGGGCAGAGCGCTCGAACCGGCGGTCCACGCGGCTGGTCGCGACCTTCGGCCGCCGCGGCGCTGCAGTCTCGAAGTCAGCGGCAGCGGGGGCGATGCAGGTCGGCATGGCAGGGCTCCTGACAGCGGGCGCGGTGAACTTCATGGCAGTCTCACGGCGTCACTGCCAATTGCAGGTAGATGCGCGGTTTCGGATCTCCGCCTTCGGCCGTGGGCGCGCGGTTGCCGCGCCAGGCCATCGAAGCGCTGAGTGCGACATCGGCGCCGTTCCACTGCAACGACAGGCCCGTGCCGGAGAGGCGCGGCTCGTTGCCGGCGGCCACCAGCGGCGAGCGGTTCACGCGGCCCTCGGCGCGGTCATGGAACAGGCCCCAGACGAAGCTGCCGCCGAGATAGTCGTGCGCGTAGCGCGCCTCCACGCTGAGCAGGCCGCCCTGGTCGACCGAGGCCTCGCCCGGCGCATAGCTGCGCACGGCGCCTGGGCCGGCGAGGCTGAACTTCTCGGAGCTGTCGAGGTTGCCGCCCGTGGCCTGCCCGGCCGCGCGCAGCACCAGACTGAACGGCCCGCCCAGCTGTTGCTGACGCACGAGCTGCAGGCCGAGCTTGCGGTACGTGCGCTGCGTGCGCAGCCCGGCTGCATCCTGCGCACGTTGTTCGTCGTCGAGCAGGCTCAAGGAACCCATCGATGCCGTCACGCGCGCAGCAGACACACCGCCCCAGTCGTCGCGGCGGTCGAAGGCCAGCGCCACATCTACAGCCTTGTTGCGTTTCGGAAAGCTGCGGCCTATCAACTGCACCTCGTCGCGCAGACGCTTGTATTCACCGGCCATGCGCACGCTGAGGTTGGTGTCGGCACTGCGAATGAAGGGATAGTTCACCTCGGCGCCCAGCGTGTTGGCGTTGCCCGTGGCGCCGAGGTTGCGGAAGGCGCCGGCAAGCTGGTAGCTCAGGCGGGAAAGGCTGGCGCCGATGCGAAAGCCGTCGCCGCCCACCGGCACCAGCACGCCCAGGCTGCCGCTGACGAGGCCGCCGCGTGACGACACCAGGGCACGCATGTCGGTCTGGTCGCCCCAGCCGAAGAGGTCGCGCAGCTGCAGGCCGGCGCCGGCGCGTGTTTCGCCGGTGGAGCGGCTGCCGTGGTTGTCGAGTTCAAGGCGCAGGGCCAGCGGCTCGTCTTCGGCCACCGACACCACCATGTCGGCGCCGCCCGTGCTGCTGCCCGGCGTGAAGGCGGCACGCGCGGCCACGCCGCGGATGTCGTTCAACAGCAGCAGCTGGCGCTCGACCTCGGGCAGCAGAACGGGGCGCGGCTGTTCGGGGCTGCTCGCCAGGCGGTCGGTGTGGGCCTGAATCACCTCGTCGCGCAGACGCACGTCTTGTGCGGTGACGATCTGCACCGCGTCGAGCCTGCCCTCGAGCACGGCGATCTCGATCACGCCATCGCCCACGCGCTGGGCCGGGATGTAGGCGTAGGTGAGCAGGTGGCCCTGGCGCTGGTAGTAACGCGTCAGGGCGCCGGCGGCCTCGTTCAGGCCGGCGATGTCCAGACGCTTGCCCACCCAAGGCTGCAGCAGCGCGGTCAGCGTGTCGACGGGGTAGGACACGGCCCCGGTGACGTGGAAACCGCTGGCTTGCACCGTCACGCCGTCGGGCAGTGTGATGGTGGGGCGCACCGGCACGTCGACAACGCGCGGCGCCGTGGTGGGCGGCAGCGCAGGCAGGGCCGGCGGGCGCGTCTGCTCGAGCAGGCGGCCGGCGTCGGGCGGCGTCTGCGCCCAGGCCGGGGCGCTGAGCGTTGCCGCAACCGCGGCGGTGGCCAGGCCCAGCACGGCAACAAGGCGGGGGGCTGGGGCGCGGGGCGAGCGTGGGAGGGGAGGCATCGGCGTCCAGTGCGGCAGGGCGGTGATAACGGGCGGTGGCGGCGGGCGGTGGCGGCGGGCGGTGGCGGCGTGCGGGAGCGGCGGGCGGGGAAGGCAGGGCGCAGCGCTAGAGGGTTTCGTGCATACCGTGGGCAGCGTCGGCGTCCGTGGGGTCAGCTTAGGCAGCAGGGCGTTACAGCAGCGTTATCGCCGCGCCATGCGGTCCAGCAACGCCACCAACTGTCGCTCGGCGGGTACGAAATCCTTGTGGCTCGCGAGCAGGTTTTGCAGCGCCGCCACCGCGGCGTCGAAGTCGCCAGCGTCCACCAGCGCCAGCGCGCGGTCGTAGGCCTGCCAGGTTCCCGGGCCGTGGGCGCGCGGGCTCGCTGCGCCGGCCCCGCTGCCGTTGGCGCCGCCCGTCAGGGCCGCGGCCAGGCGCGTGTTCATCGGCGCCACCTGCGCCATCACGCCGGCCAGCGGCGTGGCCGCTTCGTCGGAAAACAGCACCCGGGAGGTGGCGGTGTCGACGACGCGCACGTGCACCTGCACGGCATCGCCGAGAACGAAGAACCCGCCGAACACCATGCGCTGCGCGCCGATGATCTTGCCCAGGCGCAGCCGCGTGTCTTCATCGGCCAGCGCTCCCGCAGTGAGCTTTTGCTCGGCGAGCAAGTCTTTCAAGCGCTGCCGTTCCACCACCGGCAGGCCGGTCACTTGCAGCAGCGTCGAGGTGAGGTTCTCCGACAAGGAGCGCCTCAGGAAATCGCCGCGGTCACCGGGCGTACCGAGGCCGGGCGTCTGGTTCTCGAAGTCCCACACCACCACCGCCGGCAGGGGTGCCACCTGGGCCGAGGCGGCCGCAGCCAGCAGCGCGAGCAGGCCAGGCAGGCACCCATGCAACCACCAGGTCCGCGCGGCGCGCAAGGCCCTGCGAGCCCGCGCTGCGGGCATCGCCACGAGCGCAGGCAGGGTGTTCATTCCTTGCGAGCAATGATCCTCTGGTTCTTCTCCAGTGGCGCTTTGGGCTCGGCCACGCGGCCGAAGGACAGCAGTTCCTGCACCTCGGTCACCGTCACCTGGGCGATGCGTGTTTCCTTGTAGCCCAGGATGCGGCCGTTCAACTCGATGGGCTCGCCGCGGCTCAGCACGTTGAACTGCTGGCCGGGCGCCACGCCGTGCTTCTTGCCGAGATTGATGATGGCCTGCGTGCCGTCCACCTGCACGATGCGGCCCTTCAGCGGGTACTTGTCAGCCACCGTCTGTGCCACGCTGCCCGCGATGCGGGCGGCCAGGTCCGTGGGGTTGAAGGGCCCGGCGGCAGGGCGCTCGGCTTTCACCATCGCGAGTTGCGTGGTTTCTGTGTCGATGGCCCGAACCGATGCACCGATGGGGGCACCGGCACCCGCGCCCTGCGAGTTCAGCGTGCCCGACACCATCAGCCGCGCTGCCAGCACCTGGCCCAGCTTGATCTGCGTGTCCTGGTCGGCGAGTTCCGACGAACCCAGCTTCACCTCGGCCAGCACCTTGTCGAGCAGGCGGCGCTCGACGATGGTGAAGCCGCGCGCCTGGAGTTCGCGGATGACTTCCTGCTGCACCAGGCTTTCCAGGCCAACGCGGCCGGTGCTGCCGGGCAGCGTCTGGTCCTGGAAGGGCAACACGGAGACGGCGAGCGCTGGCGATGTCCAGTCGTCGGGCGCACCGGCGGAGGCCGGGCGCGTGGGTGGCGCACGGAAACGTGCGGCGAGTTCCTTCACCGAATCGTCGATGAACTGCTGGCGCGCGCGATCCTGGTTCTCGGCCAGTGCTTCCTGGGTCTGGCGCAACAGTGCGATGGTCATCGCGTCGCCCGGGTCCAGGGCCTGGGCGCGTTCCAGCAGCGGGTGTGCCTGGGCGGGCTGGCCCGTCTCGTTCAGCGCCACGGCCAGGTTGCTCAGCGCTTCCACCGAGAGCGGGTTCTCGCGCGTGGCGCGGTCGTAAGCCTTGAGCGCCAGCTTCGGGTCTTGCTTGCGTTGCACGTTGCCGACCGCGATCAGCGCATTGGCCTTCTGCCAGCCGAAATCGGCCGCGGTTTGCGGCCCGGCCGCCTGCTGCAGCGCCGCCTGGCCGGCAGCCATGTCGCCGCTGGCGGCCAGCGCGCGGCCGCGGGTCAGATAGGCCGCGCTGCGCGTGGGCGCGGCGGCGATGATCTCGTTGGCTGCGGCCAGCGCGCCAGCACCGTCACCTCGTGCCAACAGCACTTCGGCGACGCCCTCACGGCCCATCCAGGCCACGTCGGCATTGCTGGCGCCAGCCAGCGCGCGGAAGATGCGCTCGGCATCGTCCACCTGCCCCAGCCGCAGTTGCTCGTAGGCGCGCTCAACCCGGGCCATCTGCTCGACGCCAGGCGGCGTGGGCAATGTCGTCACCACGCCCTTGGCGGTGGGCGAGGGCGGGAAGAAGTAGAAGTCGCCTTCCAGTGACGTGCTCTCCCAGGGCACCTGGGTGCCGTTACTGTCCAGGCGCACCCCGAGGCGCACGCGCTTGAAAACTTCTTCGATGGGGGTGCCGGGCCGCTCGATGTTGGCCAGCAGGTGCTGGGTGTACAGGCCGTTGGCGTTCTTGCCGTCGCTGGCCACGCTGCCCGGCGCGGTGGCGAAGGCGATCAGCGAGCCAATGGGCGCATCGACCTGGGACAAGCCGCCGCTGGTGCTGCGCGCGGACCGCGCGAACGGGTTGTCGCGGCAGGCGTCCAGCACCACCATGTTGATGCGGTTCTTGGCGGTGTCCATCTTGTCCAGCACCTGCTGCACGTCCACGGCCTTGTAGGGCACCTCGTCTTCGCGGCCGATTTCGCTGCCCACCGGCAGCATGAAGTTGCGGCCCTTGATCTGCACGCCGTGGCCGGCGAAGTAGAAAAGGCCCGCGCCACCGGTTTTCAGGCGGTCACCAAAGCTGGTGACAGCGTCCTGCATCTGCTTCTGGCTGGCGTTGATCTTCAAGTCGACCTTGAAGCCCGCCTTCTCCAGCACCTTGGCGACGGCCTGCGCGTCGTTGGCTGAATTGATGAGCGGCGCGTTGGCGTACCCGGCGTTGCCGATGACCAGCGCGTGCCGCGGTTCACCTGCCTGGGCGGGCGCCAGTGCGGCGCCGGCCGGAGCCACAGTCAGCAGGCTGGAACAGACAGCGAAGCCAACCAGCCACGAACCCCGCCCGGCGTTGAATGCGGTGTGCCTGAAGGCGACGCGCCGGGTGAACGTGAACATGATCTTCCTCCGCATGAGCGGCCACGCTGCGGGTGAGACCCCGGGGCGGTTGGCGATGCGATGCATGCTAAGCCCGGGGTCTGGTGTCGCAACCGCTGCCCAAGGGATGTTCAGCCCGCGACCGTCCTTCGGACAAGGGGGGAACACCCGCACGAGGGGGTGTGGCCTCAAAGAGGCTGGCGCGAACATCGAAACTGCCCCACCGTGGCGCCCGAAGGCGCGACCCGGCTCAGCTCTTGTTGCCGCCGCTGACCTTGTGCCGCATCAGCCGGCCCTTCTCCCGCTCCCAGTCGCGCTCTTTGACGGTGTTGCGCTTGTCGTGCTCGGCCTTGCCCTTGGCCAGCGCGATTTCCGCCTTCACGGTGCCGCCCTTGTAGTGCAGGTTCAGCGGCACCAGGGTGAAACCCTTTTGCTCGACCTTGCCGATGAGGCGGCGGATCTCCGCCTTGTGCATCAAGAGTTTCTTGGTGCGGTCGGCTTCGGGCTGGATGTGCGTGGACGCGCTGCGCAGCGCGTTGATGCGACAGCCGATGAGGAAGAGTTCGCCATCGCGGATGTGCACGTAGCCGTCGGTCAGCTGAACCTGGCCCGCGCGTATGGCCTTCACTTCCCAGCCGGCCAGCACCATGCCCGCCTCGAACTGCTCTTCGATGTGGTACTCAAAACGGGCGCGGCGGTTTTCGGCGATGTTGGCCATGGTCATGCGTGTGATGCCAGTGTCCGGGGTCGGACGCTCCTCATACAACGCGCTTCTAGAATGCGTCGATTGTATGAAGCACGTGCGCAAGTCGGTCCTGCTCTGGTACTCGCCCCGCGAGATGTACGACCTGGTGACCGGGGTCGACGCTTATCCGCAGTTCCTGCCCTGGTGCAGCCGGGCCGAGGTGGTGGCGCAGCATGAAGACGGGGTCACGGCGCGCCTGAGCATGGCCTACATGGGTGTGCATCACGCGTTCACCACACGCAACACGCACGACGCTGCGAAGTCAGTGGCGGTGCGTCTGGTCGACGGGCCGTTCTCAAAACTGGAAGGCCACTGGATCTTCCACGCACTCGGCAGGCCGGGCAGCGACGACACGGCCTGCAAGATCGAGTTCGACCTTGCGTATGCCTTCTCCAGCATCGGTTTGGAGGCCGTGGTCAGCCCGGTGTTCGACCGCGTCGCCAACACGCTGGTCGATTCTTTCGTGCGGCGTGCCGAGGTGGTGTATGG
>JANMMD010000005.1:0-5369 GCA_031372905.1 Betaproteobacteria bacterium | reverse complement strand
TCACCGTGCTTGACGACGCTCGCCGGCGGCACCGGGTCGCTCACCACGCAGGGCTTGCCGGGCCGCATGATCTGCGCCTTCTCCAGACCGATGCTTTCGCGGTCGGGCCCCAGCCACTCCATGTGATCGAGGTCTATGCTGGTGATGACGGCGCAGTCGGTGTCGAAGGCATTCACCGAATCGAAACGGCCGCCCAGGCCCACTTCGAGAATGATGATGTCCACCTCGGCCCGCGACAGCAAGCGCACGATGGCCAGGGTGCTGAATTCGAACTGCGTCAGCGTGATGGCATCGCCTTGCAGGCGTGCGGCTTCCACCGCCGCGAAATGCGGCACCAGTTGGTCAGCGGCAACCGGCGCCCCGTTGACGCGGCAGCGCTCCTCGAAGTGCACGAGCTCGGGCTTCTGATAAAGCCCCGTGCGATAGCCAGCGTGGCGGGCGATGCTCTCGAGCATCGCGCAGGTGCTGCCCTTGCCGTTGGTGCCGGCCACGGTGATGACGGGCGCGGTGAAGCCGATGGCCAGCCGGCGCGCCACCTCGGCGGTGCGCTCCAGCGAGAGGTCCATCGTCTTCGGGTGCATGGCCGCGCAATGCGCGAGCCAGTCCGCCAACGAAGACGGCGTGTTCAAGCGACGGCGTCAGCGCTCTGGCGCTGCAGCATGGCCAGCATCCGCGCCACGGTGGGGCGCATCTGGCGGCGATCGATGATCATGTCCAGCGCACCCGTACCCAGCAGGAATTCGCTGCGCTGGAAACCTTCCGGCAACTTCTCGCGCACGGTGTTCTCGATCACGCGCGGGCCGGCAAAACCGATGAGCGCACGCGGCTCGGCAATGACGACATCGCCCATGAAGGCGAAACTCGCCGAGACACCGCCCATGGTGGGGTCGGTCAGCACGCTGATGTAGGGCAGCTGCGCCTTCGCCAGACGCGTCAGCGAGGCGTTGGTCTTGGCCATCTGCAGCAGGCTCAAGAGGCCTTCCTGCATGCGCGCGCCACCGGTGGCCGTGAAGCTGATGAAGGGCAGCTTCTGCTCGACCGCGGCTTCGACACCGCGAACAAAGCGCTCACCGACGACGCTGCCCATGCTGCCGCCCATGAACTCGAACTCGAAGCAGGCGGCCACGACCGGCACGCTCATCACCGCGCCGCCCACCACCACCAGCGCGTCGGTCTCGCCGGTGGCTTCGAGGGCGGCCTTCAGGCGCTGCGGGTACTTCTTGCTGTCCTTGAACTTCAGCGGGTCCACGGGCATCACTTCCTGCCCGATCTCCCAGCGGCCCTCGGGGTCGAGGAAGGCATCCAGCCGCGCCCGCGCGCCGATGCGGTGGTGGTGGTCGCACTTCGGGCAGACGTTGAGGTTCTGCTCCAGGTCGGTCTTGTAGAGCACCGTCTCGCAGGAGGGGCACTTGATCCACAGGCCCTCGGGCACGACACGGCGCTCGGCCGGGTCGGTGGGCTGGATCTTGGGCGGCAGCAGTTTCTCAAGCCAACTCATGCGCAAACACCTCTTCAGTCATCCAGGGCGGCGCGTATCTCCGCCATGAAGGCGCGCGCTGCAAGGGGCGCATTGTCGCCCTTCTGCAATGCGGCGGTTTCCAGGATCTCGATCAGCCGCGAGACGATGACCACCGCGTCCGACACCGCGCCCACGGCCTTCGCGGTGGCCGCGTCACGGATGCCGAAACCCACACCCACCGGCACGTTCACGTGGGCGCGGATGCGCGGCAGCATCTGCGCCACGGCGGCGGTGTCGAGGTGGCCGGCGCCGGTCACGCCTTTCAGCGACACGTAATAGACGTAGCCGCTGGCAATGCGCCCCACCTGCGCCATGCGCTCGTCGGTGCTCGTGGGGGCCAGCAGGAAGATCAGATCCAGGCCGGCGGTCTTCAACTCGGCCGCGAAACCTTCACATTCCTCGGGCGGGTAGTCCACCACCAGGAGTCCGTCGACACCGGCCTCGGCCGCGTCGCGGATGAAGCCTCCCGCGCCGTGGCGCTGGTCGTAGCGCTCCACCGGGTTGGCATAGCCCATCAGCACCACCGGCGTCGTGTTGTTGCCCTTGCGGAAGGCGCGCACCATGTCCAGCACCTGCACGGCGCCGATGCCGCGCGCGAGTGCACGCTCGCTCGCCTTCTGGATCACGGGGCCGTCGGCCATGGGGTCGCTGAAGGGCACGCCGAGCTCGATGATGTCGGCGCCGCCATCGGCCAGCGCCTGCATGATCTGCGGCGTGGCGTCGACGAACGGGTCGCCGGCAGTGATGTACGGAATCAACGCCGTGCGGCCCTCGGCCTTCAGGGCGGCAAAAGTGGCGGCGATGCGGCTCATTGCACACCGCCCTTCACGCTCTGCCCGCGGCACGAAGGCCGGCAGTAGAAGTCGGCGCCGGTGAGGTCGGCCACGGTGCCGATGTCCTTGTCGCCGCGGCCGCTCAGGTTCACCAGCAGATGCTGATCCGGGCGCATGGTCGCGGCCAGCTTCATCGCGTAAGCCACCGCATGGCTGCTTTCCAGCGCCGGGATGATGCCTTCGGTGCGGCACAGGCGGTGGAAGGCACTGAGCGCTTCGTCGTCGGTGATGCCGACGTACTCGGCACGGCCGATGTCCTTGAGGTAGGCGTGCTCGGGGCCGACGCCGGGGTAGTCGAGGCCGGCGCTGATGCTGTGCGTTTCGGTGATCTGCCCGTTGGCGTCCTGCAGCAGGTAGGTGCGGTTGCCGTGCAGCACACCCGGGCTGCCTCGCGACAGGCTGGCTGAATGCTGGCCGCTGTCCAGGCCGTGCCCGGCAGCCTCGACGCCGATCAAGCGCGTCTTCTCATGCGGGATGTAGGGGTGGAACATCCCCATCGCGTTGCTGCCACCACCGACGCACGCGATGACGGCATCGGGCTGGCGGCCGACCTGCTCGGGCATCTGCACCAGGCATTCGTCGCCGATGACGCTCTGGAAGTCACGCACCATCATCGGGTAGGGGTGCGGGCCGGCCACGGTGCCGATGATGTAGAACGTGCTTTCGACGTTGGTCACCCAGTCGCGCATGGCCTCGTTCAGCGCGTCCTTCAGCGTCTTGCTGCCGCTTTCCACCGGCACCACCTTGGCGCCCAGCAAGTGCATGCGGTAGACGTTGGGGCTCTGCCGCTTGACGTCTTCGCTGCCCATGTAGACCACGCACTCCATGCCGTAGCGCGCGCAGATGGTGGCCGTGGCCACGCCATGCTGGCCGGCACCGGTTTCGGCAATGACGCGCTGCTTGCCCATGCGGCGTGCCAGCAGGGCCTGTCCGATGGTGTTGTTGACCTTGTGCGCGCCAGTGTGGTTCAGGTCTTCGCGCTTCAGGTGAATCTGCGCGCCGCCGAGCTCGCGGCTCAAGCGTGCGGCGTGGTAGATCGGGCTCGGCCGGCCGACAAAGTGCTTCAGCTCGTGCCTGAATTCAGCGACGAACTCGGGATCGTTTCGATATCGCTCATAAGCAGCGGCCAATTCGCGCAGCGCATGGATGAGGGTCTCGGCCACGAAGGTGCCGCCGTACGGCCCGAAATGCCCGCGGACATCGGGTTGCTGGTATTCGAACATGGGGTTCCTTGGGGACGGCAGCGGCATCGCCGCTGCGGGTATGACGGTTGGCTTCAGGTGCCGAGCCGGCTGTCGGCTTCTTGCACCGCCTTGCAGAACCGGCGCATCAGGGGGCCGCTCTTCACGCCCATGCTGATCTCCACGCCGGAGCTCACATCAACGGCCCAGGGCCGGACGTGAAGCACCCCATCGGTCACGTTGGCAGGATTCAACCCACCAGACAAAACGACCGGAAGGGGCACGCTGGGTGGAAGCTGTGACCAATCGAAGACCTTCCCGCCCCCGCCGAAAGACTCGACATGGGCGTCGAGCAGCAGGGCTTGTGCACTGGAAAAAACTTCCGCGAAGTCTAGCAAAGCGATCCGGGCCCTGCCTTCGTGGGCGTGGACCACAGCGCCGTCGGCAGCAATGCGCGCAGCGCGGATGTAGGGCCGGCCGGCCGCTTCGCACTGCGCCGGCGTCTCGTCGCCGTGAAACTGAAGCAGCGCCTGCGGCAACGCGTCGGTGGCGGCGCGAACCTCCTGCGGCGACGCATTCACGAGCAGCAGCACCGGCGTGATGAAAGGCGGCAGCCGGCCGGCCAGCTCTGAGGCGCGCTGGAGCGTCACATGGCGCGGGCTCTTGGCATACAGCACGAAGCCCAGGGCGTCGGCGCCAGCGTCGACGGCGTCGTCGACATCGGCTTCACGGGTGAGGCCACAGATCTTGATGCGGGTGCGGGGCATGAGGCCGGCTGAGGGGTTCAAGGCAGCCAATCGGCTGCCGGTGCGTGCGCGGGGATCTGGAAGGCTTCATCGTAGTACGGCCCCACGAAGTACAGCCCGTCGGGGGGAAAGGTCGGCGCGGCTGCGTCACGGCGGCGCGCGGCCAGCACCTCGGCCACCCAGCGCGGAGAGTGGCGGCCCTGCCCCACCGCCACCAGGCAACCCATGATGTTGCGCACCATGTGGTACAGAAAAGCGTTCGCGTCGAACTCGAAACGCCAGTACGCACCGCGCTGCTCGATGTGGATGTGGCGCAGGGTCTTCACCGGCGTCGGGCTCTGGCAGTTGCTGGCACGGAAGCTGGTGAAGTCGTGCTCGCCGATCAAGCCTGCGGCAGCCTCGCGCATCGACTCGCCATCCAGCGGACGAAAGGTCCAGCCCACCAGGCCGTGTTCCAGCGCGGGGCGCACGGGCGATTCCAGCAACACGAAACGGTAGCGCCGGCCGCGCGCGCTGTTGCGCGCATGAAAGCTGTCCGGCACCGGCAAGGCCCACTGCACGGCGACGTCGGCAGGCAAGTAGCGGTTGGTGCCACGCACCCATGAGAACGGCGGCCGCTCGACCGGGCTGTCGAAATGCACGACCTGGTTCAGCCCGTGCACGCCCGCATCGGTGCGGCCCGCACAAACCGTCGTGACAGGCTGGGTGATGAAGGCCGCGAGCGACTGCTCCAGCACGTCCTGCACCGTGCGGCCGTCAGGCTGCGACTGCCAGCCGTGGTAGGCCTGGCCGCGGTAGCTCAGGCCGAGGGCGATGCGCATCAGAGCGACGGGGCGGCCGCCCCGACCGGTTGTGGGCTCAGGCGAGCTTGTCCAGCATGCCCTGGGCCTTGGCCTGCAAGGGGCCGGCGCCCTTGGCCACCACCTCTTCGAGCAGGTCACGCGCCCCTTCGAGGTCGCCGATCTGGCGGAACTCTTCAGCCAGTTCCAGCTTGCGCGCCAGCGGGTCGTTGGCGTCGTCGCTGCCGGCCTCGGCAGCGGGCGTGGGCGGTGTCAGCGGCTCGCCGCCGATGGAGAAGTCGCCGAAATCG
>JANMMD010000345.1:0-10054 GCA_031372905.1 Betaproteobacteria bacterium | reverse complement strand
CACACCTCAGGCCGAAGAAGGCCGCGCCTTGCAGACCGTGCTGCGAGAAGCACGCAAGGCCAGGCAGGCGGCGGACAACAGCATCCGCATCGTCAATGCCAAGGAGCACAACCTGAAGAGCCTGAGCGTGGACATCCCGCGTGGCAAATTCAACGTCATCACCGGCGTCAGCGGTTCGGGCAAGAGCACGCTGGCCTTCGACATCCTGTTCAACGAAGGGCAGCGGCGCTACCTCGAAAGCCTGAACGCCTACGCGCGCAGCATCGTGCAGCCGGCCGGGCGGCCGGAGGTGGATGCTGTCTACGGCATCCCGCCCACCGTGGCCATCGAACAGAGACTCTCCCGCGGTGGCCGCAAGAGCACGGTGGCCACCACCACCGAGGTCTGGCACTTCCTGCGCCTCTTGTGGGTGAAGCTGGGCCTGCAGCACTGCGTGCACGACGGCGCGCCCGTCAAAGCCCAGAGTGCCGAGAGCATCGCCGCGCAGTTGTTGCGTGATCACAAGGGCGAACACGTGGGCCTGCTGGCGCCGCTGGTCGTCAACCGCAAGGGCGTCTACACCGACCTCGCCAAGTGGGCCAAGGCGCGCGGCCACACGCACCTGCGGGTGGACGGTGAGTTCCTGAGCCTGAGCCCTTTTCCGCGCATCGACCGCTTCAAGGAACACACGCTCGAGTTGCCGGTGGGCAGCATCGTCGTCAGTGCCGAGAACGAGGCCGAGCTGCGCGCGCTGCTGAGCAAGACGCTCGACCTGGGCAAGGGCGTGCTGCACCTGCTGCACCCGTTGGACGGCCTGGACCACAGCATGGTCGAGGGCGGCGAGCAAGGCCGTGGCATCGGCAGCGTGAAGGTCTTCAGCACCAAGCGCGCGTGCCCGGTCTGCGGCACCAGCTACCCCGAACTCGACCCGCGCATGTTCAGCTACAACAGCAAACACGGCTGGTGCGGCGGCTGCGTCGGCACCGGCCTGAAGCTGACGCGCGAGCAGCGCAAGGCCTACGATGATTCGATTCGCGACGACGACAACAAGGGCCGCGAACAAAGTTTCCCCAGCGAAGAGGCCGAGGTCGAAGGCGTGGTCGACGAACCCTGCAACGACTGCGGTGGCGCACGCCTGAACAAGGCCTCGCGCGGCGTGACCTTCGAAGACCGCGCCATCAGCGACATCGCGCGGCTCTCGGTGCATGAGACGCGCGCGTGGATCGAGGCGCTGGTGCTGACGGGCCGCGACGCCGGCATCGCGCGCGACGTGGTCAGCGAGATCAAGAGCCGGCTCGTCTTCCTGGAAGACGTGGGCCTGGGCTACCTGACGCTGGACCGGGCCGCGCCGACGCTCTCGGGTGGCGAGGCGCAGCGCATCCGCCTGGCCGCGCAGCTGGGCAGCAACCTGCAGGGCGTGTGCTACGTGCTGGACGAGCCCACCATCGGCCTGCACCCGCGCGACAACGGCATCCTGCTGAACGCGCTGGCCCGCTTGAGTGATTCCGGCAACACGCTGGTGGTGGTGGAGCATGACGAAGACACCATCCGCCGCGCCGAACACATCATCGATATCGGGCCCGGCGCCGGCAAACGCGGCGGCCGGCTGGTGGCACAGGGCACCGCGGCAGACCTTTCCGCGCAGGCGGATTCCGTCACCGGCCGCCTGCTGGCACGGCCTCTGCAGCACCCGCTGGTGGCGCGCCGCGAGATCGACTGGACGGCCCCTGCGCTGATGCTGCGCGGCGCGACGCTGCACAACCTGCAGCAGGTAGACCTGCGCGTGCCGCTGGGCCGCCTGGTGGCGGTGACGGGCGTCAGCGGCAGCGGCAAGAGCACGCTGGCGCGCGACGTGCTGCTGGCGAACGTGCAAAGTGCACTGACCGCATCATCCACAAATTCGCGCAAGTGGGTGGGCTGCGAAACGCTGGAAGGTTTCCAGCATGTGGACCGTGTGCTCGAGGTCGACCAGACGCCCATCGGCAAGACGCCGAGATCCTGCCCGGCCACCTACATCGGCTTCTGGGACGCCATCCGCAAGCTTTTCACCGAGACGCTGGAGGCGCGCGCCCGCGGCTACACCACGGCCCGCTTCAGCTTCAACACCGGCCAGGGCCGCTGCCCCGGCTGCGAAGGCCAGGGCATGAAAACCATCGAGATGAGCTTCCTGCCCGATGTGAAGGTGCCTTGCGACATCTGCCGCGGCGCACGCTTCAACCCCGAAACACTCGCCGTCACCTGGCGCGGCAAAAGCATCGGCGACGTGCTGCAGATGGAGGTGGACGAAGCGGTGGGCTTCTTCGCCAGCATGCCGTCCATCGCGCACCCGCTGCAGCTGCTGCAGGACGTGGGCCTGGGCTATCTGACGCTGGGCCAGCCTTCACCCACGCTGAGCGGCGGCGAGGCGCAGCGCATCAAGCTCGTGACCGAACTCAGCAAGGTGCGCGACGACGTCACGCGCCGCGGCCAGAAGCCGCCGAAGACGCTGTATGTGCTGGACGAGCCCACGGTGGGCCTGCACATGGCCGATGTGGAGCGCTTGATCCGCGTGCTGCACCGGCTGGTGGATGGTGGCCACAGCGTGGTCGTCATCGAGCACGACCTGGATGTGATCGCCGAAGCCGATTGGGTGGTGGACCTGGGGCCCGACGGCGGCAGTGCCGGTGGCCGTGTGGTGGTGGCGGGCGCACCCGAGGCCGTGGTGGCCAGCGGCTCGCACACCGGGCGCGCGCTGGCGCCGGTGCTGGCGCGCAGCGGGCCGGCAGCGCAGGTGTCAGCGGTGACGGCGTCGGCGTAGTGCCAGCACCGCGAGGCCCAGGCCCATCAGCAGGTAGCTGCCGGGCTCGGGCACCGGCGCGAAGGTGATGTTGTCCACGGCGACATAGTCGAAGTAGTTGCCGGGGCGAATGGCCACGCTGGTGATGGCTGCAGCGGCGTAGCTGAGCGTGAAGTCGCCGGCGGCCGTGCCTGACACCGAGCCGAGCAGCGCGGTGCCGTTGTAGGCCCAGATCGTGACGTCGGCGAACTCGGTGACGTCGGCGAAATCGGCGCTGAAGGACGTGACCGGGGTGCTGAAGCTCACCCGGAAACTGGCGTCTCCGTTCTCACTCAGCCAGCCCGGACGGCTGCGCAGCACATTGCCACCGACCAGGGTGGAGCTGCCCACACTGCCCACGTCCGGGCCCTGGCTGCTGACCACCGTCATGTGGGTGTTGGTGGCCCAGGGCTCGCCACTGGCCGAACTGCCGGGGCCGGTGAAGGCGTTCGGCGTGAACACGGCGCCCAGGGCGGCGTACTGGTTGGCCAGCGTGGTGCTGGCGGCGAGTTCGTTGAAGCTCAGGGTGGTGGCGCCGGCCTGCGCAGCGGCCAGGCTTAGGCCTGTGGCGACGGCGGCCCAACGAAGAGTGTGTGACATGGGTGGCTTCCGGTGTGCAGGGGCAAACGTTCGGACAGGATAGCGGCCGCGTGGGCCGGCCTGCACCCGCAGTCGCGGGGTCCGTGCAGCGTCAGTGCGGGGGCAGTGCGGGGGAAGGCGCTGCGGGCCCGAAGCGCCGCCATGCCCGCCAGCCCAGCAGCGCGGCCACGATGGCCGCGTAGACGGCCACCTCGGCAAAGTCGTTCTTGCCAGCCCGCATCCAGAAGAAGTGCAGCACCGCCAGCACCGCCACGGCATAGACGGCGCGGTGCAGGGCCTGCCAGCGCGCCGCGCCCAGCGTCCGTATCGCAGCGTTGAACGAGGTGGCGGCCAGCGGCAGCATCAGCAACAGCGCGGCCGTGCCGACGAGGATGAAGGGCCGCTTGGGGATGTCGGCCACGATGGCGGCGAGATCCAGGCCCATGTCCAGCCAGGCAAAGCTCAGGAAGTGCAGCACGCCGTAGAAAAACGTGAAGAGGCCGAGCATGCGCCGCAAGCGCGCCAGCGCGTGCCAGCCCGTTGCTTGACGCAGCGGTGTGATGGCCAGCGTGAGGCACAGCGCGCGTATCGTCCAGTCGCCAGTGCGCCGTATCAGTGCTTCGGCGGGGTTGGCACCCAGGCTGCTGTTGACCGCGCTCCACACGAGCCAGGCCAGGGGCAGCAGCGCCAAAAAGAACAGCAGCGGTTTGGCCGCGCGGTGCATCAACAGGCGGTTGATGGCCGCGCCGGGCCGCGCTGCCGTCTGCATCCGGGCCGCCTTCAGAAGAGCTTCTTCAGGTCCATGCCGGCGTAGAGCTGGCCCACCTGCGGCTCGTAGCCGTTGAACATCAGCGTCGGCCGCTTCTTGGCGAAGAGGCCGTCTTCGCCAAGGCGGCGCTCGGTGGCCTGGCTCCAGCGCGGGTGGTCGACCTTGGGGTTCACGTTCGAATAGAAGCCGTATTCGTCAGGAATGGCGGCTTCCCAGCTCGTCCTGGGCTGCTTCTCGACGAAGCGGATCTTCACCAGGCTCTTGCCGCTCTTGAAGCCGTACTTCCACGGCACCACCAGGCGCAGCGGCGCACCGTTCTGCTTGGGCAGCACCTCGCCATACAGGCCGAAGGCCAGCAGCGTCAGTGGGTGCATGGCTTCGTCGATGCGCAGGCCTTCGGTGTAGGGCCAGTCCAGCACGGCCTGGCTCAGGCCCGGCATCTGTGCGCGGTCGGCCAGGGTCACGAACTGCACGAACTTGGCGTTGCCGGTGGGCTCGACCTTTTTGATCAGCTCGGCCAGCGAATAACCCACCCACGGCACCACCATGGACCAGCCTTCGACGCAGCGCAGCCGGTAGATGCGCTCTTCCATGGCGCTGAGTTTCAGCAGCGCGTCGAGGTCGTAGGTGCCGGGCTTCTTCACTTCGCCTTCGATGGCCACCGTCCACGGCCGCGTCTTCAGCGTGCCGGCGTTTCGCGCCGGGTCGGACTTGTCGGTGCCGAACTCGTAGAAGTTGTTGTAGGTGGTGACGTCGCCGTAGGGGGTCGGCTTGTCCGTCGCCACCGCGCCGGGCAGGGCGCTGCGCGTGGCAGGCAGGGCGGCGAGCTTGTTGGGGCGCGTCAGTTGTGCGTGGGCTTGGCCGAAGGCGCCCAAGCCCGCCAAGGCGACGCCACCCGCCATGCCTTGCAGGAGTTGCCGCCTCTGCTCGTAGACCCGCCGCGGCGTGATCTCGGAGGGCAAGTCGTGCGGCAGGCCGCGATCCTTCAGGAAATGCATGGGTACTCCGTGGTGCCAGACTTCTTTCGTCGACCGCGGAGCAGCGGCCTTACATCGTCAGCGCAGGCCGGCTATGTAGTCCGCCACGGCCTTCATCTCGGCGTCGCTCAGCTTGGCCGAGATGGCCATCATCTGGGCGTTGTTGCCACGCGCGCCGGAGCGGAAGTTCTGCAACTGCGACTCGGTGTATTCGGCGTGCTGGCCACCCAGACGCGGATACTGCGCCGGGATGCCGGCGCCGTTCGGGCTGTGGCAGCCCGAGCAGGCCGGCACGGCTTTGCTGGCGATGCCGCCGCGGTAGATCTGCTCGCCGAGCACTACCGTTTTCGCGTCGCGCGCGACGCCCGGCTTGGTGGTCTTGCCGGCATAGAACGCCGCGATGTGCTTCATGTCTTCTTCAGACAGCGCCGCGGCCATGCCGCTCATGATGGCGTTCTTGCGCTTGCCCGACTTGAACTCGATCAGCTGCTTGGTGATGTATTCGGGGTGCTGCGCCGCCAGGATGGGGTTTGCGGGCGTGCCGCGAGAGCCGTCCTGGGTGTGGCAGGCGCCGCACGATGCAGCCAGCTGCTCGCCCTTGGCCGCGTCGGGCTTGAAGGCTGGCGCGGGTTCGGCAGCCAGGGTGGCGCCGGACAACAGGCCCAGGGTGGCGGCCGAGAGGGCCGAAGCGACCAGCGACTTCATTCGCGACATCATGCGGGTGCCTTCAAAGAGGTAGAGCGAGGACAACAAAGGCGGGGATCACAAAGCCAACGATTTTACAATGCCCCATGACATCCAGCATTCAAGGGGCTAGCAAGCGCTCCACGGAACCCCGGGAATCCGATCAAGCCGCCAAGGCGGCCCTGGCCTGGACGCACACGGCGCGCTTTCTGACCACGGCCAGCCAGCTGGTGCAGCTGCCCGCCAGCGAAAAGCCCGAGATCGCCTTCGTGGGGCGCAGCAATGCCGGCAAGTCCACTGCCATCAATCGGCTGGCGCAGCAGAAGCGGCTGGCCTTCGCGTCGCGCACGCCGGGGCGCACCCAACACATCAACCTGTTCGAGGTGGGCCCGAAAGACGCCCCCGATGCCCTCTTCGCCGATCTGCCCGGCTATGGCTATGCCGCCGTGGAGCGTTCTGCCAAGTTGCGCTGGCAGGAGGTCATGGCCGATTACCTGCAGCTGCGCCGGCCCTTGCACGGCGTGGTGCTGATGGTCGATTCACGGCTGGGTTTCACCGAGCTCGACCAGCGCCTGCTGGCGCTGATCGCACCGCGCCTGGCCAACGGCGAGGTGCGGCTGCTGGCCCTGCTGACGAAGGCCGACAAGCTGAACCGCAGCGAGGGGCAGCTGGCCTTGCTGAAGGCGCAGGAGTACCTGGGCGGTATTTCCACCGAAAGCAGCGACATCGCGGTGACGCTGTTTTCAGCGCTGTCGCGCGAGGGCCTGGGGGACGTGGCCGCGACCGTGCGAGGCTGGGTGCACTCCCCTGTGGCGTCAGTCGCTGACGACACCGGCACCGCCCCCGACGCCGAAGCCGGCGGAGTCGACGCGTGATGCGCTGCTTCGATCTTGCCCTGCCGCACGGCATCACGCTGGCGTGCCGGGCCGCCGGCACGCCCGGCACGCCGCGCGTGATGCTGCTGCACGGCTTCCCCGAAGCGGCGTTCATCTGGGACGAGGTGATGGCACAGCTGGCCGCCGAGGCCGACTGTCTGGCGCCCAACCTGCGCGGCTTCGAAGGTTCATCGGCGCCGTCGGAAGTGGCCGACTACCGGCCGCGCCATCTGGTGGCCGATGTGGCCGCCGCCATCGCCGCGTTCACGGCTGACAGCGGCCCACTGGACCTGCTGGTGGCGCACGACTGGGGCGGGGCCCTGGCCTGGAACCTGGCCGCCGCTCACCCGGCGCTGCTGAAGCGGTTGTTGATCATCAATTCACCTCACCCGGCCACCTTCCTGCGCGAGCTGCGCGAAAACGCGGGCCAGCAGCGTGCCAGCGCCTACATGAACTTCCTGTGCCGGCCCGACGCGGCCGCGCTGCTGAGTGAACGCGACCATGCGCGCCTGTGGCCGTTTTTTGGCGATGCCGCGTGGCTGACGCCTGCGCTGCGCGAGCGTTACCGCCAGGGCTGGCGCAACGGTGGACGCGGCCTGGACGGCGCGCTGAACTACTACCGCGCTTCGCCGCTGCGCCCGGCTGTGAACCCCGAAGACACCCTGAACACGCTGGTGCTGCCCGACGAGCTGGTGACGGTGCGCGTGCCCACCACCGTGCTCTGGGGCGACGGTGACGTGGCCTTGCTGCCGAGCCTGCTGGACGGGCTGGAGCGCTGGGTGCCGCAACTGCGCGTGCTGCATGAGCCTGGGGCCAGCCATTGGCTGGTGCACGAGAACCCGGCGCGTGTGGCCGAGGTGATTCGCAGCCTGCTGAGGCCCTGACAACGCCCAAACGGCGCGTTGATTCAGGAGGCCGAAGCCGCCACCTGTTCCTGCACACGCGCCGCAGCGCTGCCGACGATGGAGCGCTGTTTCAGGGTCTTCGTCAGGCGAGCCGCGTGCATGGCCAGCAGGGCACCGCGGCGTATCGCCCAGGTGGCATCGGACGCGCCGTCCCCAAACAGGAACACCTCGCCGCGTTCACCCGGCCACAACAGGCGCGGCTGCACCCAGCGGCCCTGCAGGAACATGCGCACCCAGTCGCCAGGGCGCAGGCTGTCGAGCCAGGCGTCGGTGGCGGTTTCGGTGCGCGACACCGGCGCCACCTTGTCCATCAGCTCAGCCGGCACGGTGTCGAGCTCTTCGACATCGAGCATGCCGTGGAACGACGTTGGCGTGTCGCGGCCGCTCAGGATCTTGTCTTCCAGCTTCTGCAATGCACCGATCTGGCTGGCCGCAGCGGCGAGCCGGCGCGTCAGGCGCTTGTGCAGGAAGCTCTCGAACCGGTCCAACGCCCAGCGATACAGGCCGTTGTTCTGCTCGGGCTCGGCCACCAGCTGGTCGACCGTGGCCAAGGCGGTCTTCAACAACTGGCGACGCTCGGGGTCGCTGGGGTCGGGCGCCATCTCGCACTCGAAGCACAGGCGGTTGATGAAGCGCCACAGCGGGTGCTTGTCTTCATCCAGCATGCCGGCGTCGCGCACGGCCAGGCGCAGTGCCGGGCCTTGCAGGCGCGAGATGACCATGCCCACGTCGTCGGGCACGCGGCGATCCACCAGCATGGCTTCGAACAAGCGGCTGACGAGCTCGATGGACTGGCGGTCGACGCGGTTGGTGGCGGTGTAAGCCGCCGTCTGAGGACGCGCCACGCCTTCGGCCGTCGGCCCCGTGGGGGTCTTCTTCTGGCCTTCATAGCTCAGCGGCGTGTCGAGCGCCACTGGCATGCTGTCGCGCATGCGGTGCAGGTCGGGGCTGAAGGTGGTCTCGTTGTTGCGCGGCCCACGGCGTGAGCCCGAGGGCAGGATCAGCGTGCGGTGCGCGGCGGGCTCGACGCCCATGGATTCCAGCCGCGAGGTGGTGGCTGCATAGGCCGTGCGCAGCAGCTGCGCCAACGGCGTGCCGGCATAGCGCATGAAGGCCAGCTGGTGCCCGCGCGACAGCGGCAGCGCCTGCGCCGCAGCCCACACGGCGCGTGCGAAGGTCTCGCCGCGAAAGGGGTTGTGGTCGACGCTGACGTCCATGTCGCCGACCAGCGCCGAGATGTAGGTCTGCAGTTCGCGCAGCTCGTACTCGGCGGTGCTCCTGATGGCCTCGATGATGTGCGAGAGCTCCACGTCCATCGCCACCACTTCTTCGTCCACCAGCGCCAGCGAGCGCCGTTTGGGCTGTGCCTCGCCAGGGGTCTTGGGCGCCTTCCTTTCGAGCTCGGTATCGACCTGCTCTTGCAGCGAGCGCATGAAGTAGTCGCCCAGGCGGCTGCGCTGCGACAGCAGGGCCTGCATCAGGTCGCCGATGATGGATCGCTGGTGCGGTGCCATCGTGGGCAGGCTCTTGCGGGCGGCGTCAAGCGTGCCGTCCAGCAGCTGGTCGAAAAGCAAAGGCGCGCGCAGCAGTTCGTCTTCGACGAATTGCCGCATGGCTGGCGAAAGCGGCCGGGAAACCATGCTTGGATTATCCCGCCGCTGCTGGCGGGCCATCAACGGAAAAGGCCTGCGGAAACCCCGCAGGCCTTGTCTGTTGCCACGGCGTGTGGCGGGAACCGCAAGCCCGCGCCGCAAGGCGCTGGCTTGCGATACCGGGGCTTACATGTCCATGCCGCCCATGCCACCCATGCCGCCCATGCCGCCAGGCATGCCGCCGCCAGCCGACTCGTCCTTCGGCGCTTCGGCAACCATGGCTTCCGTGGTCAGCATCAGGCTGGCCACCGAGGCAGCGTTCTGCAGGGCAGTACGCGTGACCTTCGTCGGGTCAAGAATGCCCATCTCGATCATGTCGCCGTAGGTGTCGTTCGCGGCGTTGAAGCCGTAGTTGCCCTTGCCGGCCAACACAGCGTTGATCACCACGCTCGGCTCGCCACCGGCGTTGGCCACGATCTCGCGCAGCGGCTGCTCGATGGCGCGCAGCACGATCTTGATGCCGGCTTCCTGGTCGCTGTTGTCACCCTTGATGGCGCCAGCGGCCTGACGGGCGCGCAGCAGGGCCACGCCGCCACCGGCGACGATGCCTTCTTCCACCGCAGCGCGCGTGGCGTGCAGGGCGTCTTCGACACGGGCCTTCTTTTCCTTCATCTCGACTTCGGTGGCAGCACCGACCTTGATGACGGCGACACCGCCGGCCAGCTTGGCCACGCGCTCCTGCAGCTTCTCGCGGTCGTAGTCGGAGGTTGCCTCTTCGATTTGGACGCGGATCATCTTGACGCGGGCTTCGATGTCGGTGGCCGAGCCAGCGCCGTCGATGACGGTGGTGTTCTCCTTGCCCACTTCCACGCGCTTGGC
>JANMMD010000039.1:0-16592 GCA_031372905.1 Betaproteobacteria bacterium | reverse complement strand
CTTCGACGACGCCCAGCGCCAGGCCACGAAAGACGCCGCGCAGCTGGCCGGCCTGAACGTGCTGCGCCTCATCAGCGAGCCCACAGCGGCTGCCGTGGCCTACGGCCTGGACAACGGCAGCGAGGGCCTCTACGCCGTGTATGACCTTGGCGGCGGCACCTTCGACATCAGCCTGCTGCGCCTGACGAAAGGCGTGTTCGAGGTGGTGGCCACGGGCGGCGATGCGGCCCTGGGCGGCGATGACTTTGACGAAGCACTGGCGTCCATGCTGTTGCTGCAGCAGGGCAAGCCGCCGCTGGCCGAGCTGTCGCCCAACGACAAGCGTCGCCTGCTCTCCGAGGCGCGCGCCATCAAGCACGAACTCAGCGACCAACCCGGCTGCAGGGTCAGCAGCCACCTGAGCCTGCAGGACCTGGGCGTTCTGAACGTGACCGTCAGTGCGCAGGAGTTCGAGCAGGCCACCAAGCCGCTGATCGACCGCACCCTGGCCGCCGTGCGCAAAGTGCTGCGCGACGCCAAGCTGACGCGCGACGAGGTGCAGGGCGTGGTGATGGTGGGCGGCAGCACGCGCATGCCGGCGGTGCGCGCGGCCGTGAGCGAACTCTTCGGCCGCGAGGTTTTGACGAACCTGAACCCCGACGAGGTGGTGGCCATTGGCGCCGCCATCCAGGCCAATGCCTTGGCCGGCAATGCCAAGGACGGCGACCTGCTGCTGCTCGACGTCATCGCGCTCAGCCTGGGTCTCGAAACCATGGGCGGGCTCGTCGAGCGCGTGATCGATCGCAACACCACCATCCCGGTGGCCAAGGCGCAGGAGTTCACCACCTTCAAGGACGGCCAGACCGCGATGGCCATCCACGTGCTGCAGGGCGAGCGCGACCTCGTCAGCGAGTGCCGCAGCCTGGCGCGCTTCGAGCTGCGGGGCATCCCGCCGATGGTGGCTGGTGCGGCGCGCATCCGCGTCACATTTCAGGTCGATGCCGACGGGCTGCTGAGTGTCAGCGCGCGTGAACTGACCAGCGGCGTCGAAGCCGCTGTCACCGTCAAGCCCAGCTACGGCCTGGCCGACGACCAGATCGCGCAGATGCTGAAAGACGGCTTTGCGCATGCCGAAGACGACATGGCTGCGCGCAAGCTGCGCGAGGCGCGCGTCGATGCCGAACGCCTGGTGCTGGCCACGCGCGCCGCGCTGGCTGCCGACGGCGCGCTGCTCAGCGATGAAGAGCGCGCTGCCGTCGAGGCCCTGCTCGTGGCCACCAGCGCGGCGGGGCAGGGCGACGACGCCGATGCCATCGAAGCCGCCGTCAAGGCGCTGGCCGAAGGCACCGAAGCCTTCGCTGGCGCGCGCATGAACCAGGGCATACGGCAGGCGCTGGCCGGTCGCCGCCTGGAAGACGTCTGAAGAAGCCTGCACATGCCCACCATCCGCATCCTGCCCCACGCCGAACTCTGCCCGCAGGGCGACACCATCGAGGCGCCCACCGGCATGTCGGTGTGTGAAGCGCTGCTGGAAAACGGCATCGCCATCGAACACGCCTGCGAGATGAGCGCGGCCTGCACCACCTGCCACGTCGTCGTGAAAGAGGGTTTCAAGTCGCTGGGCGAGATCGACGAGATCGAGGAAGACCTGCTCGACAAGGCCTGGGGCCTGACGCCTGTGTCGCGGCTCAGCTGCCAGGCGCTGATGGCCGATGAGGACATCACCATCGAGATCCCGAAGTACACGATCAACCACGCGCGCGAAAACCACTGAGGCGCAGCCTGGGGCCTGCGGCGCACCAGCGTGCACCAGCCGCACCAAAAAAAACCTCCCTGGCTTGCGCCAGGGAGGTGACTAGGGCTCATGCCCCGCTGAGGAGATAGACAGACACTCGAAAGTGTCGACCCAGCCCACGCAATCGCTGTGCCAGCGAGCTGTCCTGATCGGACGCCACCCACCGACAGTCACGCCACCCCATGAAAGTTCTGGGCTTCGAATCCTCCTGCGACGAGACGGGTGTCGCGCTCGTCGAGACGCGACCTGGCGGCGTGCCGCGCTTGCTCGCCGAGGCTCTGCACAGCCAGGTGGAGATGCATGCGGCCTACGGCGGCGTGGTGCCTGAGTTGGCCTCACGCGACCACATCCGCCGTGTGCTGCCCCTGGCGCAGCAGGTGATGGCACAAGCCGGCTGCACGCTGGCCGAGGTGGACCTCGTGGCCTACACGCGCGGCCCTGGCTTGGCCGGTGCACTGCTGGTGGGCGCGGGCGTGGCGGTGGCCTTGGCGGCGGCGCTGGGCAAGCCGGCTCTGGGCGTGCACCACCTTGAAGGCCATCTGCTGTCGCCCTTCCTGGCCACGGCGGAAGAGGGCGGCGTGCCCGAATTTCCGTTTGTCGCGCTGCTGGTCTCGGGCGGCCACACACAGCTGATGCAGGTGGAAGGCGTGGGCCGCTATGCGCTGCTGGGCGAAACCATCGACGACGCCGCCGGCGAAGCCTTCGACAAGAGCGCCAAGCTGATGGGCCTGGGTTACCCCGGCGGCCCGGCGCTGGCGCGTTTGGCGGCGCACGGTAACCCCAAGGCCTACGCGTTGCCGCGGCCGCTGTTGCACAGCGGCGATCTCGATTTCAGCTTCGCGGGCCTGAAGACGGCGGTGATGACGCAGCACCGCAAGCTGGCGCTGCTCGAAGGCGGAACGCCTGGCCAGCAAGCCTTGGTGGACCTGGCGGCCAGCACGCAGGCCGCCATCGTCGACGTGCTCGTGGCCAAGGCCCTGAAAGCGCTGAAGCAGACCGGCGCGCGCCGCCTGGTGGTGGCCGGCGGCGTGGGCGCCAATCTGCAATTGCGCGAGCAGTTGAATGCCGGCGCCGCCAGGCTGGGCGCCCGCGTGCACTACCCGCCGCTGGCGCTGTGCACCGACAACGGCGCGATGATCGCGCTGGCCGCCGCGTTGCGGCTGCAGCATGGCCTGGCCACGTTGCAGACCGACGGTGCCTTCGATGTGCGTCCGCGCTGGCCTCTGGCCGAACTGGGCGCCGAGGCGCCCGACGCGGTGCAGGGCACCGCGGCCTGATCAGTTCACCGTCAGGTGCGCTGCACTGCGGGCGCCGCGCTTGGGCAGGGTCAGCGTCAGCACGCCGTGTTCGAGCTTCGCCGCGGCCTCGGCCAGGTCCACCTCCAGCGGCAGCGTGAAGCTGCGCGCATAGCTGGCCGCCGTGCGCTCGCGGTAGACCACGCGCTCGGTGTCTGGCTTGTCGTCGCCCTGCGGCGCCGCGGGCAGGGTGCGGGCCTGCACATTCACTTGGCGGCCTTCGACGGAGACCTTCACGTCCTCCTTGGCCACGCCGGGCATGTCCAGCTTCACGGTGTAGGCGCGCTCGCTCTCGGCCACGTCCAGCGCCGGGCGGCGCGGCGTGTCGGCCTCGGCAGCGCCCGCATTGCCGCCGTGAACCACGGGGCCGAAGAAGCGCTCGAGCGTGTCGTCAAACAAGCGCGAGAGGTGTTGCGTGTCGCGGGTGATGGGCACGATGAACATAGGGCACTCCTGGTGACGGGTTGATCCTTGCAGCAGGGCCCTGCCATGCTGCGCCATGCAAGTCAGATAGTCGCTGCCGACACGGTTTCAAGGGCCGGCACGCGGGGACCGTTGGGGTGCGGCGCTCCGGATATACTCAAGGACTCTGCGCGACTCTCAAGTTGCACGGAACGCACGGCACCGGTCGGTTTCACTGGTGACCGCAAGTCCAACCCGGAAACCGCAGGCGCCGATGCACGGCGCCGTAATGCGGTTTCCAAGATAAACCAAGGAAATCGCATGACCCTCACCACCGCTGCCAAGGCCGAGATCGTCAAGGGCAACGCCCGCGGCGCCGCAGACACCGGTAGCCCCGAAGTTCAGGTGGCGCTGCTCACCGCGCGGATCAACGAACTGACGCCGCACTTCAAGCTGCACGCCAAAGACCACCACGGCCGCCGCGGCCTGCTGAAGATGGTCAACGCCCGCAAGCGCCTGCTGTCCTACCTGAAGGACGTGGCGCCCGAGCGCTACACCGCGCTGATCGCCAAGCTGGGCCTGCGCAAGTAAGTTTCTCCGCGAGGGGCCGACTGGGTCGGCCCCTCGCTTCTTTCGCTCCACCGGATTCAACACAGGGCCGCATTTGCTGTGTCATTCCAACGGCACCCCTCGATGGGTTTCACTGGAATGGCATGACGCTGCCCACCTTCACACAAGGAAGCCACGCATGAGCATGTTCAACAAAGTCAGCAAGACCTTCACCTGGGGTCAGCACACCGTCACGCTGGAAACCGGCGAGATCGCGCGTCAGTCCACCGGCGCTGTGATGGTCAGCATCGACGACACCGTGGTGCTCGCCACCGTCGTCGCCAAGAACGAAGTCAAGGCCGGGCAGGATTTCTTCCCGCTCACCGTCGACTACATCGAGAAGACCTACGCCGCCGGCAAGATCCCCGGCAGCTTCTTCAAGCGCGAAGGCCGCCCTAGCGAGCTGGAAACACTCACCAGCCGCCTCATCGATCGTCCGCTGCGCCCGCTCTTCCCCGAAGGCTTCTTCAACGAAGTGCAAGTCGTGGTGCACGTGCTGAGCCTGAACGCCGAAGTGCAGGCCGACATCGCCGCGCTCATCGGCTCCAGCGCCGCCATGGCCATCAGCGGCCTGCCGTTCAACGGCCCCGTGGGCGCGGCCCGCGTCGGCTACATCAACGGCGAATACGTGCTGAACCCGGGCCAGACCCAGCTGCGTGACAGCAAGATGGACCTGGTGGTGGCGGGCACCGAAGCCGCCGTGCTGATGGTGGAGTCGGAAGCCGACCAGCTGTCTGAAGAGATCATGTTGGGCGCCGTGGTCTTCGGCCACGAGCAGAGCAAGATCGCTATCAACGCCATCAACGAACTGGTGCGCGAAGCCGGCAAGGCCGACTGGCCCTGGGCTGCGCCGGCCAAGGACGAGCCCTTCATCGCGAAGGTGACTGCGCTGGCCGAAGGCCCGCTGCGCGCGGCCTACCAGATCCGCAGCAAGCAAGCCCGCACGCAGGCCTGCCGCGCTGTCACGAACGACGTCATGGCCGCGCTGAAAGCCGAAGGCGCCGCCTTCGACAAGGTGGCCGTGGAAGGCCTGCTCTTCGAGATCGAAGCGCGCATCGTGCGCAGCCAGATCCTGGCCGGCGAGCCGCGCATCGACGGCCGCGACACGCGCACCGTGCGCGCCATCGAAATCCGCAACAGCGTGCTGCCGCGCACCCACGGCTCGTCGCTGTTCACGCGGGGCGAAACGCAGGCGCTGGTGGCCGTGACGCTGGGTACCGAGCGCGACGCGCAGCGCATCGACGCGCTGGCCGGTGAGTTCACCGACAACTTCATGCTGCACTACAACATGCCCCCGTTCGCCACTGGCGAAACGGGCCGCGTGGGTTCGCCCAAGCGCCGCGAAATCGGCCATGGCCGCCTCGCCAAGCGCGCGCTGATCGCCGTGTTGCCGAGCAAGGAAGACTTCCCCTACACCGTGCGTGTGGTGTCGGAGATTACCGAGTCGAACGGCTCGTCGTCGATGGCATCCGTTTGCGGCGGCTGCCTGTCGATGCTGGACGCTGGTGTGCCGCTGAAGGCCCACGTGGCCGGCATCGCCATGGGCCTGATCAAGGACGGGAATCGCTTCGCCGTGCTGACCGACATCCTGGGTGACGAAGATCATCTGGGCGACATGGACTTCAAGGTGGCCGGCACCAACGCCGGCATCACCGCTCTGCAGATGGACATCAAGATCCAGGGCATCACGAAGGAAATCATGCAGGTGGCACTGGCGCAAGCCAAGGAAGCGCGCCTGCACATCCTGGCCAAGATGGTGGAGGCGGTCGGCGGCGCCAAGACGGAGGTGAGCCAGTTCGCCCCGCGTCTGTACACGATGAAGATCAACCCGGAGAAGATCCGCGACATCATCGGCAAGGGCGGCGCCACGATCCGAGCGCTGACCGAAGAAACCGGCTGCACCATCGACATCGGCGAAGACGGCACCATCACCATCGCCAGCGTCGATGCCGACAAGGCCGAGCACGCCAAGAAGCGCATCACCGAGATCACGGCCGAAGCCGAGATCGGCAAGGTCTACGAAGGTGCGGTCACCAAGATCCTGGACTTCGGTGCGCTCATCAACATCCTGCCCGGCAAGGACGGCCTGCTGCACATCAGCCAGATCGCGCACCAGCGCGTCGAGCGCGTCGAAGACTTCCTCAAGGAAGGCCAGGTCGTGCAGGTGAAGGTGCTGGAGACCGACGAGAAGGGCCGCATCAAGCTGAGCATGAAGGCGCTGATCGAGCGTCCCGAAGGCATGGCGGAAGAGCGTTTCGAGCCGCGTGGCGACCGGGGTGACCGCCCGCCGCGCCGCGACCGTGACGACCGTCCGCCGCGCCGTGACCGTGAAGACCGCCCGCGCCGTGACGCCGCTTCCACAGAGGGTGGCGAGCAGGGCGCGCCCGTGGCGCAGCCGGTGGCGGACGACGCACCCAAGCAGCCTGAGTGAGCTTCGTGACGGCAGACTCGGCAGTCACCATGCGCGCCATCCAGATCACCGCCCCCGGTGGTCCGGAGGTGTTGCAGGCTTGCGTTCGGCCGCAGCCCGCGTGGCGCGCCGGTGAGCTGCTGATCGCCGTGCAGGCCTCGGGCGTGAACCGCCCCGATGTGCTGCAGCGCAAGGGCCTGTACCCGATGCCGCCGGGCGTGAGCGATTTGCCCGGCCTGGAAGTGGCCGGCACGGTGGCCGGTGGTGCTGACGAAGACCTGGCCGCGGCCGGGCTTGCCATCGGCGACGCGGTGTGCGCGCTGGTGGCCGGCGGTGGTTACGCCGAGTTCTGCGTTGCGCCGGTGGGTCAGTGCCTGCCGGTGCCGCAGGGCCTGAACATGGTGCAGGCGGCCAGCCTGCCCGAGACCTTCTTCACCGTCTGGCAGAACGTCTTCCACATGGCCACGCTGCAGCCGGGTGAAACGCTGCTGGTGCAAGGCGGCAGCAGTGGCATTGGCGTCACCGCCATCCAGCTGGCCAAGGCCTTTGGCTGCCAGGTCATCGTCACCGCGGGCAGCGACGAGAAGTGCGCCGCCTGTGTGGCCTTGGGCGCCGACCACGCCATCAACTACCGCACGCAGGACTTCGTCGCAGAAACGAAGCGTCTGACGGGCGGCAAGGGTGCCGATGTGGTGCTGGACATGGTGGCCGGCGAGTACATCGGCCGCGAACTGCAGTGCATGGCCGACGACGGCCGCCTGGCACTGATTGCGGTGCAGGGCGGTACGGCCAGCGCCATCGATGCGGGGCTCGTGCTGCGCAAGCGGCTGAGCCTGACCGGATCGACGCTGCGCCCGCGCAGCGTCGCCTACAAGACCGTGCTGGCGCAGGCGCTCAAGGTCCAGGTGTGGCCACTGATCGAAAGTGGCCGCGTGAAGCCGGTCATCCACCAGGTGTTCCCGGCGGCCCTGGCGGCCGACGCGCACAGCCTGATGGAATCGAGCACGCACGTCGGCAAGATCGTGCTGAGCTGGACCTGACGGCACTGGGAGTAGCAGACATGCGACGTCATCTCGTGGTGGGCAACTGGAAGATGCACGGCAGCCGCCCGGCGAATGCCGAGTTGCTGGCCGGCCTCATCGGAGGCAAGCCCTACGCTGCCGACGTGGCGGTGTGTGTGCCCTTCGTGTACCTCTCCGAAACCGCAGCCACGCTGGCCGGCAGCGAAATCCGCTGGGGCTCGCAGGACGTCTCCGCGCACGAACAGGGCGCCTATACCGGCGAAATCTCTGCCGGCATGCTGCACGAATGCGGCTGCCGCTACGCCATCGTCGGCCACAGCGAACGCCGTGCGCTGCATGCCGAGAGCGACATGCTGGTGGCGCAGAAGGCGCAGGCCGCCTTGGCTCGCGGCGTGACGCCCATCGTGTGCGTGGGCGAGACGCTGGCCGAACGCGAGGCTGGGCAGACCGAGGCGGTGGTCAAGCGCCAGCTCTCTGTCGTGATCCACCAGCTGGCGCATTGCGCTGCCGAAATGGTGGTGGCCTACGAGCCCGTGTGGGCGATAGGCACTGGCCGCACCGCATCGCCCGAGCAGGCGCAGTCGGTGCACGCCGTGCTGCGGGCGCAGCTGCAGGCTGCCACCGGCCGCGCTGACACCATGAAGATCCTCTACGGCGGCAGCGTCAAGCCCGACAACGCCGCAACACTTTTTGCCCAGCCCGACATCGACGGCGGGCTCATCGGCGGCGCCTCCTTGAAGGCCGCCGACTTCATCGCCATCTGCCGAGCCGCCCCCTTGCGCGTCGGCGCCCATTGATTCGATTCCTGGAGCTTTTCCATCATGCAAATCTGGATGACCCTGATCCTGGCGGTGCAGCTGCTGTCCGCGCTGTCGATGATCGGCCTCGTGCTGATACAGCACGGCAAGGGCGCCTACATGGGCGCATCCTTTGGCAGCGGTGCCTCGGGCAGCCTCTTTGGCGCCACGGGCAGCGCGAACTTTCTCTCGCGTTCCACGGCCGCGCTGGCCACGGTGTTTTTCGTCTGCACCCTGGCGTTGGCCTATATGAGCAACGTCAATAGCAGCCGTTCCGCCGGCCCCGCCGGTGGTGGCAGCAGCGTGCTTGACCGTCCTGGCAACGCGGCCAGCGCGCCTGCCACGGGTGCCATTCCTGGTGCCGTGCCTGCAGCCATTCCCGCCACTGCCGTGCCGGCAGCGGCTGCGGCCAGCGAGCCCG
Source organism: Betaproteobacteria bacterium (assembly GCA_031372905.1). Lineage (GTDB taxonomy): Bacteria > Pseudomonadota > Gammaproteobacteria > Burkholderiales > Burkholderiaceae_C > Rubrivivax. The sequence continues at coordinate 7,862 of JANMMD010000039.1, read as the reverse complement.
CGCCAGCAGCGTCGAAGTAGGCCTTCCCCCGCAGAAACCCTGTTTTTTGGGGCTAGAATTCGAGGCTGTCCGGAACGCAAAAAACCTCTAGCGCGCCGGTGCACTTCAAGTGGGAATAACGTCTTGCCGACGTGGTGAAATTGGTAGACACGCTATCTTGAGGGGGTAGTGGCGAAAGCTGTGCGAGTTCGAGTCTCGCCGTCGGCACCAAACAGTTCAGGCGTGTTCGCAGCCGCTGCACCCACTGCGGCTTGCGAGACACGCTTTTTTCTTGGCACGCTGCCGCTGACGCCAGCTCTGACGCGACCTTGACCGCACCATGGAATTGCAACCCTACCTGCCCGTCATCCTGTTCATCCTGGTGGGCGTGGCAGTGGGCGTGGTGCCGCAGGTGCTGGGTTTCATCTTCGGCCCTAACAAGCCCGACGTCGAAAAGAACAGCCCCTACGAATGCGGCTTCGAGGCCTTCGAAGACGCACGCATGAAGTTCGACGTGCGCTACTACCTGGTGGCCATCCTCTTCATTCTGTTTGACCTCGAAATCGCCTTCCTCTTCCCATGGGCAGTTGCCCTGCGGGAGATAGGACCCACCGGCTTCTGGGCCATGATGATCTTCCTCACCATCCTCGTGGTGGGTTTCGTCTACGAATGGAAGAAGGGCGCTCTCGACTGGGAGTGAGCAAACGATGGGTATCGAAGGCGTTCTGAAAGAAGGCTTTGTCACCACTTCGGTCGACACGCTGATCAACTGGTCGAAGACGGGCTCGCTGTGGCCCATGACCTTCGGCTTGGCGTGCTGTGCGGTGGAAATGATGCACGCCGGTGCCGCGCGTTACGACATCGACCGTTTTGGCATGCTCTTCCGCCCCAGCCCGCGCCAGAGCGATTTGATGATCGTGGCCGGCACGCTGTGCAACAAGATGGCGCCGGCATTGCGCAAGGTCTACGACCAGATGGCCGAACCGCGCTGGGTGCTGAGCATGGGCAGCTGCGCCAACGGCGGCGGCTACTACCACTACAGCTACAGCGTGGTGCGCGGCTGCGACCGCATCGTGCCGGTGGATGTTTATGTGCCGGGCTGCCCGCCCACGGCCGAGGCGCTGCTCTACGGCATCCTGCAGCTGCAGGCCAAGATTCGGCGCGAAAACACCATTGCGCGTTGACCGTGCAGTTCAACAAGATCACACGCTGAGTTTTCGATGACCCAGAAGCTCGACACCCTGGAAGCAGCGCTGTTGGCCGCCTTCGGCGACACCTTGAAGGCCACGACACGTGCTCTCGGCGAGATCACCATCACCGTGCCTGCTGCCGCCTATGCCGCCACGATGCAGCGCCTGCGTGACGACCCGAGTCTGAAGTTCGAACAGCTGATGGATCTGTGCGGTCTGGACTACAGCGACTACAAGAACCAGCCTTGGGACGGCCCGCGCTACGCGGTGGTGGCTCACCTGCTCTCCATCACGCACAACTGGCGGGTGCGTGTACGTGTGTTCGCGCCCGATGACGAATTGCCGTCGCTGGCTTCGGTGAACGAGATCTGGAGTTCGGCGAACTGGTTCGAGCGCGAGGCCTTCGACCTCTTCGGCATCATCTTCGAGGGCCACCTTGACCTGCGCCGCATCCTCACCGACTACGGTTTCATTGGTCACCCGATGCGCAAGGATTTCCCGGTCACGGGCAACGTCGAGATGCGCTACGACGCCGAGAAGAAGCGCGTGATCTACCAGCCGGTGAGCATCGAGCCGCGCGAGGTGGTGCCGCGTGTCGTGCGCGAAGACCACTACGGTGGCCTCAACGGCGACACCAGGCACTGAGCACCCCATGGCAGAGATCAAGAACTACACCCTGAACTTCGGCCCGCAGCACCCGGCCGCGCACGGCGTGCTGCGCCTGGTGCTGGAGCTCGACGGTGAAGTCATCCAGCGCGCCGACCCGCACATCGGCCTGCTGCACCGCGCGACGGAAAAGCTCGCCGAGCAGAAGACTTACATCCAGAGCCTGCCCTACATGGACCGGCTGGATTACGTCTCGATGATGTGCAACGAGCACGCCTACTGCCTGGCCATCGAGAAGCTGATGGGCATCGAGGTGCCCGAGCGCGCGCAGTACATCCGCGTGATGTTCAGCGAGCTCACGCGCCTGCTGAACCACCTGCTCTGGCTGGGCTGCCACGGGCTGGACTGCGGTGCGATGAACATCCTCATCTACTGCTTCCGCGAGCGCGAAGACATCTTCGACATGTACGAGGCGGTGAGCGGTGCGCGCATGCACGCGGCCTACTTCCGCCCAGGCGGCGTCTACCGCGATCTGCCTGAGCAGATGCCGCAGTACAAGGTTTCGCGCATCAAGAACGAGAAGGCCATCAAGGCGCTGAACGAGAACCGCCAGGGCAGCCTGCTGGACTTCATCGAGGACTTCTGCACGCGTTTCCCGAAGAACGTCGACGACTACGAGACGCTGCTCACCGACAACCGCATCTGGAAGCAGCGCACCGTGGGTGTGGGCGTGGTCAGCCCCGAGCGCGCCTTGAGCTTGGGTTTTACCGGCGCCATGCTGCGCGGCAGCGGCATCGCCTGGGACCTGCGCAAGAAGCAGCCCTACGACGTCTACGGCCGCATGGACTTCGACGTGCCCGTGGGCGTGAACGGGGACACCTACGACCGCTACCTCGTGCGCGTGGAAGAGATGCGGCAGAGCAACCGCATCGTGCAGCAGTGTGTGAAGTGGTTGCGCGCGAATCCCGGCCCCGTGATCACCCCCAACCACAAGGTGGCGCCGCCTTCACGCGTGGACATGAAGTCCAACATGGAAGAGCTCATCCACCACTTCAAGCTCTTCACCGAAGGCATGCACGTGCCCGAGGGCGAGGCCTACGCGGCCGTGGAGCACCCCAAGGGAGAGTTCGGCATCTACCTGGTGAGCGACGGTGCGAACAAGCCCTACCGGCTGAAGATCCGCGCGCCCGGCTTTCCCCATCTGGCGGCGCTGGACGAGATGGCGCGCGGCCACATGATTGCGGACGCGGTGGCCATCATCGGCACCATGGACATCGTGTTCGGCGAGATCGATCGATGAGCGTCATGATGTTTTCAGAAAGTACGTTAGCCCGCTTCGCGAAGGAAGTGGCCAAGTACCCCCCCGACCAGCAGCAAAGTGCCGTGATGGCTTGCCTGGCCATCGTGCAGAACGAGCAGGGCCATGTGTCGGTGGAGGCCGAGGCCGGCATCGCGGCTTACCTGGGCATGCCGGCGATTGCGGTGCACGAGGTCAGCACCTTCTACAACATGTACAACACCCAGCCGGTGGGCAAGTTCAAGCTCAATGTCTGCACCAACCTGCCCTGCGCGCTGCGCGATGGCGACCAGGCTTTGGAGCATGTCTGCAAGCGGCTGGGCGTGGAGCCCTACGGCACCACCGCCGACGGCGTGTTCACCGTGCAGCCCAGCGAGTGCCTGGGCGCGTGCGCGGATGCGCCGGTGATGCTCGTGAACGACCGCCAGATGCTCAGCTTCATGAGCAACGACCGGCTCGACGAAATGCTCGCGATGATGAAGGCACATACCCATGCTTGACCTGTCGAAGTTCCAGGCCCGTGGCGTGGAGACCTGTTTCCACGATCGCCACCTCGGCGCGCAGATCTACGCCGGTTTGAACGGCAGAAACTGGCGCCTGGCCGATTACGTGGCCCGCGGCGGCTACAGCGCCCTGCGCAAGATCCTGGCCGCCGACGGTGGCACGGGTCTGACGCAAGACCAGGTCATCGCCGAAGTGAAGCTGAGCGCCCTGCGCGGCCGCGGCGGCGCAGGCTTCCCCACCGGCCTGAAGTGGAGCTTCATGCCGCGCATGTTCCCGGGGCCGAAGTACCTGGTGTGCAACAGCGACGAAGGCGAGCCGGGCACCTGCAAGGACCGCGACATCCTGGCCTACAACCCGCACATCGTGATCGAAGGCATGGCCATCGCCGCCTACGCGATGGGCGTGAAGACGGGCTACAACTACATCCACGGCGAGATCTTCGAGGTCTACGACCGCTTCGAGCAAGCGCTGGAAGAAGCGCGCGCGGCCGGCTACCTCGGCGACAAGATCCTGGGCAGTGATTTCAGCTTCCAGCTGCACGCCTTCCACGGTTTCGGCGCCTACATCTGCGGCGAAGAGACTGCACTGCTGGAGTCGCTGGAGGGCAAGAAGGGCCAGCCGCGCTTCAAGCCACCTTTCCCAGCGAGCTTCGGCCTTTACGGCAAGCCCACGACGATCAACAACACCGAGACCTTTGCGGCGGTGCCATGGATCATCAACCACGGCGGCCAGAAGTACCTGGAATGTGGCAAGCCCAACAACGGCGGCACCAAGATCTTCAGTGTGGTGGGTGACGTCAACCAGCCCGGCAACTTCGAGGTGCCGCTGGGCACGCCGTTCGCCAAGCTGCTGGAACTGGCCGGTGGCGTGAAGGGCGGCAAGCTCAAGGCCGTGATTCCCGGTGGCAGTTCGGCCCCGGTGCTGCCGGGCGCCACCATGATGGACACCACGATGGACTACGACGCCATCGCCAAGGCCGGCTCGATGCTGGGCAGCGGTGCCGTCATCGTGATGAACGAGCACCGCTGCATGGTCAAGAGCCTGCTGCGCCTGAGTTACTTCTACCAGCACGAAAGCTGCGGCCAGTGCACGCCCTGCCGCGAAGGCACCGGCTGGCTGTGGCGCGTTATCCACCGCATCGAACACGGGCAGGGCAGGGCGAACGACCTCGCGCTGCTGGACAGCGTGGCCTTCAACATCAAGGGCCGCACCATCTGTGCCCTGGGTGATGCGGCGGCCATGCCGGTGGAGGGCATGCTGAAGCACTTCCGCGACGAGTTCGCGCATCACATCGAACACAAGACCTGCAAGGTCGCGGTTCCTGCCTGAGCGGCCCGAGCCCCAAGAACAGCGCGCACCATGGCCGACATCAATCTCGACGGCAAGACCGTCACCGTCGCCGACGGCAGCATGGTCATGCATGCAGCCGACGCGGCGGGCACCTACATCCCGCACTTCTGCTATCACAAGAAGCTGAGCATTGCGGCCAACTGCCGCATGTGCCTGGTGGACATCGAGAAGATGCCCAAGCCCATGCCCGCCTGCGCCACGCCGGTGACCAACGGCATGATCGTGCGCACCAAGAGCGAGAAGGCGCTGAAGGCGCAGCAGTCGGTGATGGAGTTTCTGCTCATCAACCACCCGCTGGACTGCCCCATCTGCGACCAAGGCGGCGAGTGCCAGCTGCAAGACCTGGCGGTGGGTTACGGCAAGAGCGCCAGCCGCTACGACGAAGAGAAGCGCGTCGTCTTCCACAAGGACGTGGGCCCGCTGATCAGCATGGCCGAGATGAGCCGCTGCATCCACTGCACACGCTGCGTGCGCTTCGGCCAGGAAGTGGCCGGCGTGATGGAGCTCGGCATGGTGCACCGCGGTGAACACAGCGAGATCACGACCGTGGCCGGCAAGACGGTGGACAGCGAGCTCTCGGGCAACATGATCGACATCTGCCCGGTGGGCGCGCTGACGAGCAAGCCCTTCCGCTACAGCGCGCGCACCTGGGAGCTCTCTCGTCGCAAGAGCGTGAGCCCGCACGACAGCACGGGCGCCAACCTCATCGTGCAGGTGAAGGCGAACAAGGTGTTGCGTGTCGTGCCGCTGGAGAACGAAGCCGTCAACGAGTGCTGGATCTCCGACCGCGACCGTTTCAGCTACGAAGCGCTGAACGGCGATTCGCGCCTGACGCAGCCGATGATCAAGCAGGGTGGCCAGTGGCAGGCCGTGGACTGGAACACCGCCCTGGCTTACGTGGCCGACGGGCTGAAGCGCGTGAAGGCCGAGTTCGGCGCGGCCGGCATCGGCGCCCTGGGCCATGTCAGCAGCACGGTGGAAGAACTGCACCTGCTGGCCAAGCTGGTGCGTGGCCTCGGCAGCGAAAACATCGACCACCGGCTGCGCCAGGCGGACTTCACGGCCGCGCCTGCAGGTGCTGCGCGCTGGCTCGGCATGAGCATCGCCTCACTCTCAACGCTGGACCGTGCGTTGATCGTTGGCAGCTTCCTGCGCAAAGACCAGCCGTTGTTCGCGCAGCGCTTGCGCCAGGCCGCTCGCCGCGGCGCGCAGGTGTTCAGCTTGAACGCCGTGCATGACGACTGGGCGCTGCCGCTGGCCGGCACGCTGACCGCGGCGCCCGCGGGCTGGGCGCAGCAGCTGGCCGAAGTGGCTGCGGCCGTGGCGCAGGCGCAGGGCACGGCGGCCCCCGTGGCTGCCGAACCCGGCGTGCATGCGCAAGCCGTGGCCAAGGCTTTGCTGTCGGGGGAACGCAAGGCCGTGCTGCTGGGCAACGCCGCCGCGCAGCACCCGCAGGCCGCGCAGCTGCTGGCGCTGGCGAGCTGGATCGCCGACAACACCGGTGCGACCGTCGGCCACCTGGGTGATGGCGGCAACAGCGTCGGTGCGCAGCTCGTCGGTGCGACGCCAGGCCCTGGGGGCCTGAACGCCGGCCAGATGCTCAACCAGCCCATGAAGGCCTTGCTGCTGCTCAACACGGAACCGGTGCTCGATGCCGCTGATGCGGCCGCTGCGCGCAAAGCGCTGGGCGCATCGGGTCTGGTGGTAGGCCTGACGGCCTTCAAGGACACCATGGCCGATGTCGCCGATGTGGTGCTGCCCATCGCGCCCTTCACCGAAACCGCAGGTTGCTTCGTCAACGCAGAAGGCCGCGTGCAGAGCTTCCACGGCGTCGTCAAGCCTGCCGGCGATGCGCGCCCTGGCTGGAAGGTGCTGCGTGTGCTGGGCAATCTGCTGGGCCTGCCGGGCTTCGAGTTCGAGACCGCCGAGGACGTGCGGGCCGCGGCTCTCGGCGACATCGCGACGCTGGCGCAGCGGCTGAACAACCGCGTCGATGCCGCAGTGTTGAGCGCGCCGACGCAAGCGACTGCAGCAGGCCTGCAGCGCATCGCCGACGTGCCGATCTACGCCAGCGACGCCATCGTGCGCCGCGCCGTGTCGCTGCAACTCACAGTCGACGCGAAGGCGCCATGGGTCGGCGTGCCCACGGCGCTGTGGCAGCAGTTGGGCCTGGCGCCCGGCGCCAGAGTGCGTGTGACCCAGGGCGAGGCCAGCGCCGTGCTCGCCGCGCACGAAGACGGCAGCCTGGCAGCCGACGCCGTGCGAGTGCCGGCCGGCCACCAGGCCACGGCATCGCTGGGCGCGATGTTCGGCGCCATCACCGTGGACAGGGCCTGAACACCATGTTCGATGCCTTGCACCAGTTCGGCAACCAGACCTTCGGCGCCGGCCTTTGGCTGGTGTTGTGGACGCTGATCAAGATCGTCGCGGTGGTGCTGCCGCTGATGGGCTGCGTGGCCTACCTCACGCTGTGGGAGCGCAAGGCCATCGGCTGGAGCCAGATCCGCCCCGGCCCCAACCGCGTCGGCCCCTGGGGCCTGCTGACGCCCATCGCCGATGCGGTGAAGCTGATCTTCAAGGAGATCATCCGCCCCACGGCTGCCAACAAGGGCCTGTTCTTCCTCGGCCCGGTGATGACCATCATGCCGGCGCTGGCCGCCTGGGCCGTGATTCCCTTCGGGCCCGATGTCGCACTGGCCAACATCAACGCCGGCCTGCTGTTTCTGATGGCCATCACCTCGATGGAGGTCTACGGCGTCATCATCGCCGGCTGGGCCAGCAACTCGAAGTACGCTTTTCTCGGCGCGCTGCGCGCCTCGGCGCAGATGGTCAGCTACGAGATCGCGATGGGCTTCTGCCTCGTCGTCGTGCTGATGGTCTCGGCCAGCATGAACCTGAGCGAGATCGTCGCCGTGCAGGGCCGCGGCACCTTCGCC
>JANMMD010000303.1:0-4112 GCA_031372905.1 Betaproteobacteria bacterium | reverse complement strand
TCGTCGACAAGGATGACCATGCGGCCCGCGGCCAGCTCGGCGACGAGCTCGGGGATGGGTGAAATGGGCATGGGCCGATTGTAGGTGGCAGGCCCGAAGGCAAGGCGCCAAGCAAAAGGCCGGCCCTTGGGGGCCGGCCTTTCGTGCCGGGGGGTGATTCGCCAAGCTTCGCCGATGCAGGCGCGCGGAACTTCAAGTGGTCTTGCGAGCCTTCCGCGCCCGACGTGCCGACGCAGCGGCAAGCAGCCCCAAGCCAGCAAGAGCGAGGGAGCCCGGCTCGGGCATTCCGGTCGGAGGCGTGGGAACGCGGATCTGGCCGCGGTCTGCAATGACGAAGTCGTCGAAGCCGTAATAGTCCTCTGCGGTACTGGTGCCGGACGAAACAAAGGTGATCGTGCGGTAGACCGAGTTCGTATCGGCAAAACCGTAAAACAGCAGTGCGCCGCTGCCAGCTGGCGAGGCGCTTTGAGGACGGACGATCAGCGTTTCGTCGGGGCCACCGCCAAACGGCGTCAGGACCAGTGAGAGCACACCGCCAAAATCGCCGATGTCAGTGCCGTAAAAACCGAAGGCCGAGACGCCCCGATCGAAGGTGATGCTGAAGTTGCCAGCACCTGCCGTCGAGTTCACCCGCCAGTACTTGCTGCCAGGCGACGTGGTGTTGAACCGACCAGCTTCGTCGCTACCCATGATTTGTTGCGACGCGCTGCCCGCCAAGGTGGCGGTGATGCTTGAACCTGCTGAGCCTGTGAAAGTGGTGGTGATGGGCGACGGTGTTCCCTGAATGAGGTCAAGTCGCTCGAACCCGAAAGACTGCACGGAGTTGTCGAGAGCGCCTATGAATGCGGCGCGCGCAGCCAGCACGTCCGCAGTGACAGTGCCCCCCGGCAGGTTGTTTTCGGCGGTGTAGATCTGCGAAGGCGAGGGCAGCGCATAGGCAGCACCGGACAACAAGCAGAGCGCGGCAACGACGGTGTTTTTCGTGAACATCAAAAGGACTCCAGGGTATCGAATCTAGGGGGTAGGAAGGCAAGATTCGCGCCCGTACGAAATATTCTCCACACACCAAGGACTTGGAACCAGCCCTTGAGTTGAGGGGGCAGTAGGTCTGTAAAGACAACCGACAAGCTTGGCGAGCCACTCCAGCGGGTGGCGCTGGGCGCTCTTTGCGGTCCTGACTCAGGAGAGCCGGCGTCTCATTCGCAAGCGCAGGTCGTCACCGAGCGGGATAGCCTCGTGCCAGCGATACCGTGTGGCGAGTTCGAGCCCGGGCAAGATCTCTAGGTCGGCCATGGGTCGGCCTGGTCCGAGCAGCATGGGGGCCAGATAGACGAGCCATTCATCGATGAGGCCGGCCGCCTCGAATGCTCCCGTGAGTCTGGGGCCGGCTTCGAGGTGGATTTCGTTGACGCCGCGTGCCGCTAGCCGCTCGAGCAGCCCTGGTAAATCGTCTGCGCCGTTATCCCAGACCTCGGCGCCAACTGCTCGCAGGCGCGCTTCGGCACTTGCATCGCCCTGAGCCGCGACGACCAGCACCGCGCCGGGTGGGCGCAGCAGGGCTGCCTCTGAGGGAAGACGCAGATGTCGGTCCAGAACCACACGCATCGGCTGTGCAGGCGCAGGCACGGCGCGCACGTCCAAACGTGGGTTGTCTGCCAATACCGTGCCTATGCCGGTCAGCACCGCCGACGCGCGCAGGCGCCAGACATGGCCGTCGGCGCGGGCTGTTTCTCCTGTGATCCACTTCGACTGCCCGTCCGGCAGGGACACGCGGCCGTCGGCTGAGGCCGCGACTTTTGCGCGCAACCATGGCCGTCCGCGCTGGAGGCGTGAAAAGAAGCCGACGTTGATTTCATGGGCTTCGCGGGCGAGGGCGTCGTCGGCGTCCAGCACCACCACCTCGACGCCGGCAGCGCGCATACGGGCCAGCCCTCCGCCGGCTACTTGTGGATGAGGGTCGACGATGGCCACTACACAGCGCGCGATGCCTGCCTCTATCAGGGCATCACAGCACGGCGGCGTGCGGCCGTAGTGCGCACAGGGCTCCAACGTCACCCATGCAGTGCTGCCGCGCGTCTCGATGCCCGCAGCCTCTGCATCGCGTAGCGCCATGGCCTCTGCATGGGCAGCGCCCGCCTGCTGCGTCGCGCCCTGCCCAATCACGCGGCCGTCAGCGTGGCCCAGAACACAGCCCACTCGCGGGTTGGGCTCAGTGCGCCCGAAAGACGTCTTGGCCAGGGCAAGCGCCTGCGTGAGGCGTTCGCGGTCCAGGTTGGAAAGCTGCAAGGGGAAAGACCGAGGAGTGCCCAGTTCTCAGCCCGAGGGCTGATGTGCCCAGGTTCGCGGGGTGGTCGTGGTTGGGCAGGCAAAGGAGGTCGATCCGTCGCCGGCCCTGATGAGCACGTAGTTCTGGTTCAGCTTGGACGCCGTGACGTTCGCGTAACTGGGCTCCGCGTGGTAGCGGCAAACCTTGTACCGGGTGGTACTGGCGTCGGTCAGGGTACTGGAGATTTCAAGCGGCGCGGTGAACGCAAGTTGTCCTGTCCAACTCACGTCGCTCGGTAGTACCCGCATGGCGCAGTAGTAGCTGCGCTGGCTGTCGATCACGGCCGGATCAAGGTAGCAGGTGGCGATGGCAGGGCCGCCGTCTGTAAGGGTCTGGGTGGCCTCGACGCCGAAGTCGGGGAAGCCAACGCCGTCTGGATCGACGACACTTTGCGGCGTGGTGTTGACGTTGGCACCGGTGTAGCGAACCGAACCCGTCAGCAACAGAGCCAGGTTCGTGCCGCAGGTCGGCGCATTGCCAGAGAACAGCAGTTCGTTGGTACTCAGTCCTGTCGTCGAGCACAGCGTGATGACACCCGTGGTGTTGTTGAAGACCCAGGCCACCCGCGGACCCGAGCCGGTCTGGCCCGGCGGGACAAAGCCGCTTCTTCCTTGCCCGACGGTTACGGCGCTGGGCGGGATACTGCGATGGCGGCCGCGCGGAGCGACAACAGGATTGGGGTTGGCGGCTAGCGCCAGCGACGCGTTGAGCTCGGGCTCCATGCCCGTGATGCTGCTGGCCAGCCGAACGGACTGCGTCTGGCCTGTTCGATCCTCCCAGCCAACATCGACAACCAAGGTCACGCGGCGTGCGGGCGCGGTCCCGGTCACGGCGGGATCAGTGTTGACCTGCCGCCGCAGCCTGTACGTCGTGTTGAAGACGCCATCGACGGGCGTACTGCCGACCGAAACGATGTCTGCGAATGCCATGCGTCCAGTGGTCGATTCCATCGTGGAGAAGCCGCGCCATGTCTCCATCGCGTCTTGGGCAATACGGACGGCCTCGGCGCGCTGTCGTGCCAGGTCGCCGCTACTGCGCAACGTGCTCTGCATGCCCACAACGGCCATCATGCCGAAGGCCATGACACCAAAAGCGACCAAGGCTTCGATCAACGAAACGCCGCGCTGCTTGGAGCGGCGCGCGCCATTGCGGCCGTGCATGAAGCCGAGGAAGGTGTGTGGCACGGTGTGCTTCACGAAAAGTCTCTCCAACTGCCCGGCACGCGGACAAAGGTGCCGCTGCCGATGCGCAGCGCGCGCAGGGTGGCCTCGTCGTAGGTGATTGACACGTCGCTCGACGTGCCGCCGAGATTGAGGTTGCCCTCGGCCATGGCCGCGCCGACAACCGCCGCATTGCCGTTGAGCGACCAAACGGTGGGAGGTGGCGTGCCACTGCCCGCGTCCTTGCTGCGGCTGTAAAGAAAACCTGTGAAGCTGGCACCGCCTGTGAAGGCAACGTCGCCTTCGACGATCAACAGCGCCGGTGCGCCCGCAGAGCCGACCGTACCGTCGATCGTGACGGTGCCGCCGCCGCCTGCGAGCCAGATCGGGCGGCCAGGGTTGCGCTCGATGGCGGTGTTGATGGCCGCCGCATCGCACCCGCCACTGCAATCCAGGACTGGCAGGCCGGGCTGGCGCCGATAGGTTTGCGGCTGCATGCCGAAAACAGCCGCGAACCGCAGATCCTTGGCAGCGAAGCCGGTCTGTGCCGGGGGTGCCAAGCTCGTGTCGCTGGTAACGATGGTGCTGGACGCGGTTGCGCCAGGCAGGCCGCTCAAAGCAAGCCC
>JANMMD010000037.1:0-3389 GCA_031372905.1 Betaproteobacteria bacterium | reverse complement strand
TGGGCGCTGCGCGCGCTGTGAATGGACACGGCGGAATTCAGGGCTTCAGCCCGCGGCGCGTCCGAGCATGAACGCGCGCCATGCAGACCGAAACACGGCCTGCACGGAAAATCAGGCGTCGGCCTTGGTCTTCAGGACCTTGCGGCCACGGTAGAAGCCGGTCGGGCTGATGTGGTGACGCAGGTGCACCTCACCGGTGGTGGGCTCGACGGCCGTGCCAGGCGCGGCAACGGCGTTGTGTGAACGGTGCATGCCGCGCTTGGAAGGCGACTTCTTGTTTTGCTGGACGGCCATGAAAATCTCCGGGGGGCGGCGCTGGAAACGTGGCGCTGGGCGTGCGCCCCAAAACGAGCAGCCAGCTTCCGCAAAGCCCGCGAGTATAGCACCGGGCTTGCCATCGGCCACGGCCGACCTGCCCAGTGGTCTCGTTCAGGCCGCGCCCTCGTCGTCGCGGCCGCCCCGCCCTCGCAACGCAGCCAGCGCCGCAAACGGATTGGCCGCAGGAGTCTCTTCATCGTCCATCTGCGGCGGCAAAGGCAACGGCGTCGGGCATGCCTCGTGCCGCGGCACGATGGGCAGAGCGAGGATCAACTCATCCTCCAGGAATTCGAGCAGGTCCAATCGCGCCGGCAGCACCAGAACGTCGTCCTCGCTTTCTTCATCCAGCCGCAGCGCTTCTTCCTCGCTGCGAACGAAGCGGAAGCGGCGCTGCACGCGCAGCGCTTCGTTCATGCCCTGCAGGCAGCGCTGGCATTGCAGCGGCACGTCGGCCTCGGCCTGCAGCTCGAGCCACATCTCGGCTTCGCCGCCCATTACCGGCAGCAAGCTGCCGTGGGCCTGCCAGCTGGCGCTGCCGTCGGAGGAGGCACAGAAGCTCGCGGCCAGCCGCTCCATCGTGGCCAGAGGTTGTTGCCCCTGGAGGCGACCACCGTTCTTGCACAGGGCAGCGATGTCCAGCGACTGCGGGCCTGGGGCCTTTTCTTTCATGACTGCCATTCCATTGCCTCTTCGGCCTGTTCGTCGCACGCTGCGGGCCGGCCGGCGACAGGCCTTGCAGTGTAGCCAGCGATGACTGGCGCCTGCGGTCTGCATCGACAATGCCAAGCATGGCTGCCCCACCCCCTCTGATCCTCGGTTCCACCTCGCGCTACCGCCGTGAACTGCTCGAACGCCTGCGCCTGCCCTTCGCCTGTGTCGCCCCGCAGGTGGACGAGACACCGCAGCCGGGCGAGGCGCCAGCCGCGCTGGCGCTGCGCTTGGCGCTGGCCAAGGCCCAGGCGGTGGCGGCGCTGCATCCACAGGCCGTGGTCATCGGCTCCGACCAGGTCGCCGACCTGCACGGGCAGCCCATCGGCAAGCCGGGCAGCCACGAACGCGCGGTGGCACAGCTGCGGCAGATGAGTGGGCAGCAGGTGATCTTCCAGACCGCCGTGGCCGTGGTGTGTGCCGAGAGCGGCTTTGCCGAAGCCACGCTGGTGCCCGTGACGGTGCAGTTCCGCACGCTATCCGATGGTGAGATCGAGCGCTACTTGCACCTCGACCAGCCCTACGACTGTGCCGGCAGCGCCAAGAGCGAGAGCCTGGGCATCACGCTGCTGGCAGCCATCCACAGCGACGACCCGACGGCCCTCATCGGCCTGCCGCTCATCTGCACCAGCCAGCTGCTGCGCCGCGCGGGCATCGACCCGCTCGCGGCGCCACGCGCATGAGCGCGGCCATCGGCACCTTGCTGCTGGTGCCCAATGCGCTGGACCTGGGCGCCGAGGAAGTCGATCTGCGCGAGGTCTTGAGCGACGGCGTGATCCGACGCGCAGCGGCCCTGCAGCACTGGGCGGCCGAAGACGCCCGCAGCACACGTGCTTTTCTCAAGCGCGTGGGGGCCGTGGTGCCGCTGGCGCTGCCGCTGCAGGCGGTGGCCATCACCGAGCTGCCGCGGCAGCGCAAGGGCAGCCACGAAGCCGTGCCCGCCGCCGCCTGGCGTGCGCTGCTGCAGCCCGCCTTGGATGGGCATGACCTCGGGCTGCTGTCGGAAGCCGGCCTGCCCGCCGTGGCCGACCCTGGCGCCGCCCTGGTGCAGGCGGCGCATGCGGCGGGGGTGCCCGTGCTGCCGTTACCAGGCGCCAGTTCACTGCTGCTGGCACTGGCGGCCAGTGGCTTGAACGGCCAGAGTTTTGCGTTCGTGGGCTACCTGCCCCAAGACGCCGCAGCGCGCACCGCCAGGCTGAAGGAATTGGAGGCCTTGTCGCGACGCCTGGGCCAGGCGCAGCTGGTCATAGAAACGCCGTACCGCAACGCCGCTTTGCTGGCCGCGATGCTGAGCAGCCTGAACGGCGAAACGCGGGTGAGCATCAGCTGCGGCCTGACGTTGGCAGGCGGCTGGAGCCGTACCGAAAGCGTCGCGGCCTGGCGCAAGGCCCCGCCGCAGATGCCCGACCGTTGGCCCTCAGTGTTCGGCCTGCAGGCCTAGCGGCCTAGCGACCACCACCCAGCAGCGAAGCCACCTTCTTCTTGGGCCGGATGTTGGGCGACAAGCCCGCGCGCGCAGCCACGGGCGCACCGGTCCTGGGTGCGGCTTCCCATGACGGCGGTGCTTCACGCGCCGGCGCTTCATAAGGCTGGTCGAAGAACGGGTCGCGAGCAGGCGCGGCGCGGCGCGACGGCTCTGAATACCGCTCAGCGGGCCGTTGTTGCGCCGCGCGCTGTGCCACAGGTTCACGCGGCGCATCAGCGGCCAGGGGCGTCGGCTCGTCGCGCTGAGGCTCAGCATCGTCGCGGCGCGGGCGCCGCGGACGGTCGTCTTCGAGCTCGAAGGGCTCGATCTCGAGCTTCTTCTTGATGAGCTTTTCGATGTCCGCCACCATGCGGCTGTCGTCACGCGTCACCAGCGTGACCGCCAGGCCCGAGGCACCCGCGCGGCCCGTGCGGCCGATGCGGTGCACGTAGTCCTCGGCGTGGAAAGGCACGTCGAAGTTGAAGACCGCCGGCAGGTCGGTGATGTCGAGGCCACGCGCGGCGACGTCGGTGGCCACCAGCAGATCCACCTCGCCGGCCTTGAATGCAGCCAGCGCCTTCAGGCGTTCGTCCTGGCTCTTGTCGCCGTGCAGCGCCTGGGTGCGCAGCCCGTCGCGCTCAAAAGAACGTGCCAGCCGCGCCGCGCCCAGCTTGGAGTTCACGAAGACGATGGCCTGCGTGAGCCCGCGCTGCTTGATGATCTGGCGCACGACGGCGCGCTTGTCGTCGTCGTTGGTTCCGAAGAAACGCTGCTCGACGTTGGTGGCCGTCGCGTTGGGCCGTGCCACCTCCACCAGCAGCGGGTCTTGCAGGTAGCTGTTGGCGAGCTTCTTGATCTCGGGCGAGAAGGTGGCCGAGAACAGCAGCGTCTGCCGCGC
>JANMMD010000276.1:0-5522 GCA_031372905.1 Betaproteobacteria bacterium | reverse complement strand
CGGCACGCGCCCACTGTTGATCAGCATGCCGCATGTCGGCACGCAGATCCCCGCGCAGCAACGCGCGCGCTACACCGAACGCGCGCTGCAGGTGGAAGACACCGACTGGCATCTCGACCGCCTGTATGCCTTCGCCGAGGGCATGGGCGCCAGCGTGCTGGTTCCCGTGCACAGCCGTTATCTCATCGACCTCAACCGCGCCAGCGACAACCGCCCGATGTACCCGGGGCAGAACAACACCGAGCTCTGCCCGACGCGCCACTTCACCGGCGAGCCGATCTACCGCGAGGGCCAGGCGCCCGACGCGGCCGAGGTGCAGCGCCGGGTCTTCGCCTACTGGCAGCCGTATCACCTGGCGCTGCAGCAGGAACTGGCGCGCCTGAAGGCCAGGCATGGCCATGCCGTGCTCTTCGATGCGCACAGCATCAAGAGTGAGCTGCCGTGGCTGTTTGACGGCACGCTGCCGCACCTGAACATCGGCACCGTGGGCGGTGAGAGCTGCGCACCCAGCCTGCGCGCTGCCGTCCAAACCGTGTTCAAGGCACAGAGCCACTACAGCCACGTGATGGACGGCCGCTTCAAGGGCGGCCACATCACGCGCGAGTACGGCCGCCCGGCCAGCGGCGTGCACGCGGTGCAGCTGGAGATGTGCTGGCGTGCCTACATGGACGAATGCCCGCCGGCCTGGGACGACAGCCGCGCCGCGGAGGTGCGCCCGCTGCTGCAGCGCCTGGTGCAGACGATGCTGGATTGGCAGCCCGCCGCATGAGCGCGCCGCCTCGCGTTCTCTGGGCCCCCTGGGCCTGGCTGAACGGCGCCTGGGCGGCCGATGTGCTGCTGCGTGTGGATGCGCAGGGCCACTGGTCGGAGGTTCAGGCCGGCACGCCGGCACCCGCCGAGGCCGAACGGCTGCCCGGTCCCGTGCTGCCGGCGCTGGTGAATGCCCACAGCCACGCCTTCCAGCGCGCCTTCGTCGGGCTGGCCGAACGCCGCGACAGCGAACACGACGATTTCTGGAGCTGGCGCGAGCGCATGTACGGCGTGGCGCTGCGCATCACGCCCGAGCAGCTGCGCACCGTGGCCGAACACCTCTACACCGAGCTGCTGGCCGGCGGCTACACCCACACCTGCGAGTTCCACTACCTGCAGCATGCGCCCGATGGCAGCGCCTACGCCGACCCGCTGGCGCTGAGCCGCGCCCTGGCTGAAGCTGCGATGGCCACCGGCATGGGCCTGACGCTGCTGCCCGTGCTGTACGAACGCGCCGGATTCGATCAGCCCGCGTTGCGCGACAACCAGCGCCGTTTCGCAACGAACGTGGAAAGTGTGCTGAGCCTGCGCGATGCCATTCGCGCCTGGCACCTGCCGCAGGTGACAGCCGGCGTCGCCGTGCATTCGCTGCGGGCGGCGCGGCCCGAATCGCTGCGTGAGCTGGCGCTGGCGCTGCGCGGTGACGCCGGCCCGGTGCATATCCACGTCGCCGAGCAGACGGCCGAGGTCGATGACTGCGTGGCCGCCACGGGTGCCCGCCCCATTGAGTGGCTGGCGCAGCAAGGCCTGATGGATGAGCGCTGGCAGCTGGTGCATGCCACGCATGCCACGCCACAGGAAATCGATGCCGTCGCGGCCAGCGGCGCCGGCGTGGTGCTGTGCCCTGGCACCGAAGCGAACTTGGGGGACGGCCTGTGCGATCTGCCGGGCTGGCTGACGGCGGGTGTGCCGCTGGCGCTGGGCAGCGACAGCCACGTCACACGCAGCTGGCCGGAAGAACTGCGCTGGCTGGAGTATGGCCAGCGCCTGCAGCAGCGCCGGCGCAATGTGGCCGCCGCGCCGGGCCGCGAAGCGTCTACCGCCGCGCGGCTGTTCGAGGCCGCGCACCGCGGAGGCGGCAGCGCGGCAGGCCTTGCGCATGGGGGCCTGCAGAACGGAGCGCGTGCCGACCTGCTGGTGCTGAACCCGCAAGATGCCGCGCTGGTGGGCCTGCCCATCGGGCGCCTGCTGGATGGCGTGGTTTTCGCGGCGCCTCAGAGCCCCTTTCTGCGCACGCTGGCGGCAGGGCGCTGGGTCGCCGGGGGTGCAGTGCAAGGCGCGGCAACCGCACGCTTTGCAGCGGTGATGCGTCAACTCTGGCCAGGCTGAAAGTCAACGCCGTCGGGTACATTGCCGCACGCCTTGAACACCCCGACGTGAACCCGCCCAACCCAGTCGACGCCAGCAGCGAATCCGCAAGGCTTTCCGCGCTTTACCGTTACGGTGTGCTGGACACCGGCAATGACTCGGCCTTTGATGACATCGTCGCACTGGCCGCGACGCTGTGCGACACCCCGATTGCGCTGGTCACGCTGATCGACAGCGACCGCCAGTGGGCCAAGTCCACGCTGGGCACCGACATCGTCGAGCTGCCGCGCAGCATGTCCATCTGCGACCACACCATCCGCCGTTCCAGCGGCCTGATGGTGGTGCCCGACCTGACGCAAGACGCGCGCTTCACGAACCACCCCTTCGTCACTGGCCCACCGCACCTGCGCTTTTATGCGGGCGCACCGCTGATCACGCCCGAGGGACACGCGATCGGGGCCTTGTGCGTGCTGGACGTGCGGCCACGCGAACTCGACGGGGTGCAGCAGCAAACGCTGTCCACACTCTCGCGCCAGGTGATGGCGCAGCTCGAACTGCTGCGCCAGCGCCAGGAGCTGCTGGTGACGGTGACGCAACGCAACGCCGACCTCGCGGCCCAGCGTCTGCTGCGCGATGCGCTGGCCGAGCGTGAACAGCGTCTGGCGCGCATCGCGGCGCAGGTGCCGGGCATGGTGTTCCAGTTCATCCGGCGGCTCGACGGCAGTTCTTGTTTTCCATATGCCAGCGAAGGCATGCAAGAGATCTACGACCTGACGCCGGAAAGCGTGCGCGAAGACGCGTCAGCCGCCTTTGCCTTGGGCCATCCCGACGACCTGCCACGCGTGATGCAGGCCATCGAGACATCGGCCCAGGGCCTGACCTTGTGGGACAGCGAATACCGCATCTGCATTCCAGGCAAGCCCGTGCGCTGGCTGCAGGGGCGCGCATTGCCCGAGCGCCTGCCCGACGGCGGCACGGTCTGGCACGGCTTCATCAGCGACATCACCGAGCGCAAGCAGGCCGAGCAGCTGCTGCGTGAACGCGACACCGTGCTGCTGCAGGCGCAACGCCTGGCCAAGCTGGGCAGCTGGCGCTGGAGCAGTGCCGAGCGCCGCAGCGTGTGGTCTGAGGAAACCTGCCGGCTCTTTGGCGTCGACCCGGCGCAAAACCTCGTGGCCGACGAAGACTTCATGCGCTTCGTGCACCCCGAAGATGCCGAACGCGTGATGCGCGCGCACCTCGACGCGCTGGCCGGCAACCGCCCCTACGACGTCGAGTACCGCGCGTTGCGTGCCGATGGCAGCACGCTGATCCTGCACGCGCGTGCCGAGCTCGTGCGCGACCCGAACACCCAGCAGGCCCTGACGATGGTGGGCACTCTGCTCGACGTGACCGAGCGCGTGGCCGCCGAACAGGAATTGCAGCGCCACCGCGACCACCTTGAGCGTCTGGTCGAAGAGCGCACCCACGAGCTCATCGCCGCGCGCGACCAGGCCGAGCAGGCCAGCCGCGCCAAGGGCGAGTTCTTGAGCAGCATGAGCCACGAGCTGCGCACGCCGATGAATGCCATCCTCGGCTTTTCACAGCTGCTGCAGCTGGACCGCACGCTGGATGCCCGCAGTGCAGGGTATGTGCACGAGATCCTGCGCGCCGGCCACCACCTGCTGGCGCTGATCAACGAGGTGCTCGACCTCGCGCGCATCGAATCGGGCCGGCTGAGCCTGTCGCCCGAAGCGCTGCCGCTGGCAGAGCTGGTGCGCGAGGCCCAGAACCTGGTGCTGCCGCTGGCGCAGCAGCGCGAGGTGACCCTGAGCGTGGCAACCCTGCCGGGCCCGGGTTCCGACCTGATCGTGCGCGCCGACCGCCTGCGCCTGAAGCAGGTCCTGCTGAACCTGCTGAGCAACGCGGTCAAATACAACCGGCCCGGCGGCACCGTGCAGGTGGAAGCGCTGGCGCAGGACATGTTCACGGTGCGCATCCGCGTGCACGACAGTGGCATCGGCATCACCGCGCAGAACCTGCCGCAGCTCTTCCAGCCCTTCAGCCGCGTCAGCGGCACCACCACCGAGGGCACCGGCATCGGCCTGAGCATCAGCCAGCGCCTGGTGGCGATGATGGGCGGGCGCATCGGCGTCAACAGCACACCCGGCGTGGGCAGCGAGTTCTGGATCGAACTGCCCAGCGACCGCCTCGCCGACCCACCGCCGCCACGCATCGCGCAGCCCGACGTGGCCGCCGCGCCACCGCCACGTCCGGGCCGTTCTGCACGCGTGCTCTACGTCGAAGACAACCCGGCCAACCTCAAGCTGGTGGAACAGATCGTGCTGCGCCATCCCAACGTGGAGCTGTTGATGGCGCCTTCGGGCGGCCTGGGCCTGGATCTGGCCCGTTCGCACCGGCCCGACCTGCTGCTGCTGGACATCCACCTGCCCGATATCGATGGTTTCCAGGTGCTGGCGCGGCTGCGGGCCGATGCGCAGACGCGCCGCATCCCGGTGGTGGCCGTCACCGCCCAAGCCATGCCCGACGACGTGAAACGGGTGTTGGCCGCCGGCTTCGACGGCTACCTGGCCAAGCCGCTGGACCTGGCCAGCTTCGACGCGCTGATCGATCGCATGTTGCGGGCCGCCCCGGGCGACGACTGAAGCGCGTTGGCGCCAGTATGTATGATTCATGCATACTGCACCATGCAGATTTCGATTGCAGACCCCAGGAGCACCATGGAAGCCACCGTAGCCGAACGCGGGCAGATCACCTTGCCCAAGGCCGTGCGTGATGCACTGGGCCTGACCAAGGGCACGCAGCTGAAGGTCGAGCTCGACGGCAGCCGCATCATCCTGCGCAAGAACGTCGACGACGCCATCTCGCGCCTGCGCGGCCGCTTCAAGCTCGATGGCTTTGCCAACACCGACGAGGCCATGCGCGCTATCCGCGGCCGTGCGCCGGGTGACCCCTATCTCCCACCCGAGGACGAGCCGGCTTGATCGCTGTCGACTCCTCCACACTCATCGAGCTGCTGGGCGACGGCCCGCGCACACCGGCCTCGGCCGATGCGCTGCGGGACGCGTTGCACGCCGGCCCGGTGGTGCTGTGCGACGTGGTGCTGGCCGAGGTCTGCACAGCGCTCAAGCACGGCAGCGACGTGCTGCAGTTCCTGGAGGACGCCGGCCTCGTCTACCTGCCGATCGAGGCCAAGGCCGCGCTGCGCGCGGGCGAGATGCAAAGGCGCTACCGCCAGCGCGGTGGCCGGCGCGAGCGCACGATCCCCGACTTCCTCGTCGGCGCTCATGCCCTGCTGCAGTGCGACGGCCTCATCACCTTCGACGCCGGTTTCTTCCGCGATTACTTCAAGGGCCTGAAGGTCATCGTTCCGACCTCCTGAGCCCGCACACTCCGCACACGTT
>JANMMD010000273.1:0-26941 GCA_031372905.1 Betaproteobacteria bacterium | reverse complement strand
ATGCTGATCGAGATCAAGAGCCGCATGCTGCTGCCACCGAAGAAGACCGCCGACGGCGCCGAACCCGAAGACCCGCGTGCGGAACTCGTGCGCCGGCTGGTGGAGTACGAGCAGATCAAGCTCGGCGCCGCCAAGCTCGATGCCCTGCCGCAGCTGGGCCGCGACTTCCTGCGCGCCCAGGTGCACATCGAACAGAGCCTGGCGCCGCGCTGGCCCGACGTCAACGCCGACGACCTGCGCCAGGCCTGGCGCGAGATCCTGCAGCGCGCCAGGCTCAACCAGCACCACACCATCAGTCGCGAGCAGCTCAGCGTGCGCGAGCACATGAGCATCGTGCTGCGCCGTTTGCAGGGCCGGCGCTTCGTCGAGTTCGAAGACCTCTTCGACACCACGCGCGGCATGCCGGTGCTGGTGGTGACTTTCATCGCGATGCTGGAACTGGCCAAGGAAGGCCTGCTGCAGGTGACGCAGGCCGAGGCCTTCGCGCCCATCTACGTGCGCCTGGCCTACACCCCAAGTTGAGCGGCGGCTGGAGCACAGTGTCGTGAAGCCGCGCGGCGTGCACCTGCAGTACAGCTTCGAGGCCCTGGGCCAGAGCGGCGCGCAGATCGACAACCCGCTGTTCGAACTGCTGTCCGCGGTGCAGCAGGCCGGCTCCATCAGCCACGCCGCGCGGCAGCTGCAGCAGAGCTACCGCCATGTCTGGGGCTCGCTGAAGCGCTGGGAAGAGGTGCTGGGCAACCCGCTGGTGGTGTGGGCCAAGGGCCAGCCGGCGCGGCTGACGCCTTTCGCCGAACGCCTGGTGTGGGCCGAGCGCCAGGCGCGCACGCGCATGCGACCGCACGTGGAGGCCCTGCGCGCCGAGCTCAGCCGCGTGTTTGCGATGGCCGATGACCAGGCCCTGCAGTTGCTGGAGGTGTTTGCCAGCCACGACCTCGGCCTGCCGCTGCTGCAAGGCCTGGCTGAAGACCGCCATGCGCTGCACCTGAGCCTGCGTTTTGCCGGCAGCCAGGAAGCGCTGCGCTGCCTGATGGCGGGCCGCTGCACGGTGGCTGGTTTTCATGTGCCGCGCGGGGCCGGCAGCCGCTCGGTGTTTGCGCGTGCGCTGCGGCCCTTGCTGCGGCCCGGCACGCACAAGCTGATAGGCAGCCACACGCGGCGCCAGGGCCTGATGCTGGGTGCGGACGTGGCAAAAGAGGGCTTGAGCGGCACCGCCTTGCTGCAGACACTGGCCGCAGGCCGCTGGCGCTTCGTCAACCGCCAGCCGGGCTCGGGCACGCGCCTGCTGCTGGAACACCTGCTTGCAGATCTGGGGCTGAACACCGCCGGCATCCAGGGCTACGACAGCCATGTCGAGGAAACCCATGTCGCGGTGGCCGCCGCGGTGGCCGCCGGCGCGGCCGAGCTGGGCCTGGGCGTGGCGGCGGCCGCGCACGAATTCGGCCTGGCCTTCGTGCCCTTGGCGGAAGAGGACTACTACCTCGTCTGCCTGAAAGCGGCCCTGGAGACACCCGCCGTGCAGGCGCTGCGGCTGGCCCTGGCCAGCCCAGCGTGGGCGACCACGCTGCAAACGCTGCCGGGCTATGGGCCGCAGCAGGCGGGTGAGGTGTTGTCGCTGACCCGCGCCCTGCCCTGGTGGCGCTACCGCAAGCGTGCCTGAACCTGAAACGGGCCGGCACAGCCCGTAACAGCACCGACGGAACCCGGGCGCGGCAGGGCCGTCCATCCTGGCAGAACACAACAAGCCAGGAGTGCCGCATGCCGCCACCGCCCTACCCCATCATCGCCACCAGCAGCCACCGCCGGCCGCGCTACGGCCTGCTCGTGCTCGGGTCGCTCGTGCTGGCAGCCGCCGGCATCGGCGCGGCCTTGATGCTGCGACCTGCCGGTGCCTTGCCGGCACGGATGACGGCCGAGTCCACACCCGATTCCATCACCGAGCCCGTCGCGGCGCTGGCTGAGCCGTCGCAGAAGCCGGCCATGCGCAGCACCGAGGTCACGCCGCTGCTGGCGCGGTCGGCGTCGGTGTGCCTGAGCTGCGGCACCGTGGAGGCGGTGGTCGCCACCGTGGCCACTGCAAGCAGCAAGGCCGGTAGTGCCTACCAGGTGCAGGTGCGCATGGACGATGGCACGCTGCGGCACTTCGGCAGCGCCACACCGCCCCAGCCGGGTGCCGCCGTGCGCGTGCAGGGCGACAGTTTCCGCCTCGCGCGCGCCGGAGGCTGAACTGCCGTTGAGGCGCCCTTTCAGGCTCAGTGCGCCTGGTCCCAGTTGGGCCCGACGCCCACCTCGGCCAGCAGCGGCACCTTCAGCTGCGCCACGCCGGCCATCAGACGCGGCACCGCTTCTTTGGCCCAGCCCAGCTCGGCTTCAGGCACTTCCAGCACGAGTTCGTCGTGCACCTGCATCACCATGCGCGTGGCGCGGCCCTCGTCATCCAGCGTCTTCTGCACCGCAATCATCGCCAGCTTGATGAGGTCGGCCGCCGTGCCCTGCATCGGCGCATTGATGGCCTGGCGCTCGGCACCGGCCTTGCGCGGGCCGTTGCCGCTGTTGATCTCGGGCAGCCACAAACGGCGGCCAAACACGGTTTCGACATAACCCTTGGCCTTGGCACTGGCGCGCGTGTCGTCCATGTAGCGCTTCACGCCCGCGAAGCGCGCGAAGTAACGGTCAATGTAGTCCTTGGCGGCCTTCTGCTCGATGCCCAGGTTGCTGGCCAGCCCGAAGGCGCCCATGCCGTAGATGAGGCCGAAGTTGATGACCTTGGCGTAACGCCGCTGCTCTGAGCTGACCTCGGGCACCGGCACGTTGAACACCTCGCTGGCGGTGGCGCGGTGCACGTCGATGCCTTCGGCAAACGCGCGCAGCAAGGCCGGGTCTTCGGAGATGTGAGCCATGATGCGCAGCTCGATCTGGCTGTAGTCGGCGCTCATCAGCACGTGGCCCGGCGGTGCGATGAAGGCCTCGCGCACACGCCGGCCTTCGGGCGTGCGGATCGGGATGTTCTGCAGGTTCGGGTCGTTGCTGGAAAGCCGCCCCGTCACCGCGACCGCCTGCGCGTAGTTGGTGTGCACGCGGCCGGTGTCCGGGTTCACCATCAGCGGCAGCTTGTCGGTGTAGGTGCCCTTCAGCTTGGACAGGCTGCGGTGCTCGAGGATCTTCGCCGGCAGCGGGTAATCGGCCGCCAGTTCGGCCAGCACTTCTTCGTCGGTGCTGGGTGCGCCGGTGGCGGTTTTCTTCTTCACCGGCAAGCCCAGCTTGGTGAAGAGGATCTCGCCGATCTGCTTCGGTGACCCCATGTTGAACGGCTGGCCGGCGACGTCGTAAGCCTCTTGCTCCAGCGCCAGCAAACGTTCACCAAGTTCGTGGCTCTGGCGCGCCAGCACGGCCGCATCGATCAGCACGCCGTGGCGCTCGACACGTTCCAACACCACGCTCACCGGCAGCTCGATGTGTTCGTAGACGTAGCGCAGGCCGGCGTCCTTCTCCACCTGCGGCCACAGGCGCTGGTGCACCTGCAGCGTCATCTCGCTGTCTTCGCCGGAATAGGTGGTGGCGCGCGCCACGTCCACCTGCGCGAACGGAATCTGGTTCACGCCTTTGCCGCAGACATCTTCATAGCTCAAACCTTTCCGGCCGAGATGGCGGTCGGCCAGGCTTTCCAGGCCGTGCGGCTTGTGTGCCTCGAGCACATAACTCTGCAACATCGTGTCGTGCCGATAACCCTTCACCGTGATGCCGGCGTTGGCAAACACGTGCAGGTCGTACTTGATGTTCTGGCCGACCTTGGCCTTGCTCGGGTCTTCCAGCCATGGGCGCAGTTTGGCCAGCACTGCATCGATAGCCAGCTGCGCAGGTGCGTCGCCATAGTTGTGCGCCAGCGGCACGTAGGCCGCGCGCCCGGGCTCGGTGGCGAAGCTGATGCCGACGATGCGCGCACGCATGCCGTCCAGGCTGTCGGTCTCGGTGTCCACCGCAGCCAGCGGCGCCGCCATCAGCTGCGCCAGCCAGCTGTCGAAGTGTTCCCAGGTGGTGATGGTCTGGTAGTCGCGCGGCAGCTCGGCCTGCGGGGCTGCGGGCGCCGGCTCGGTGGCGTCGAGCGCGGCCGCCGGCACGGCGTCCATCTCGCGCAACCAGGTGCGAAAGCCGTAACGTTGATAGAAGTCGTGCAGGCCGGGCTTGTTCACCCCGCGCAGCGCCAGCGCATCCAGCCCGGGCCAGCCGTCCACGTGGGCGGCCAGGTCGCAGTCGGTCAGCACGGTGATGAGCTTGCGGCCCGTCGGCAGCCAGTCCAGCGCCTTGCGCAGGTTCTCGCCGGCCACGCCCTTGATGCTGTCGGCCGCGGCCACCACGCCGTCGAGGTTGCCGAAATCGGCGATCCATTTCGCCGCCGTCTTCGGGCCCACTTTCTCGACACCGGGAACGTTGTCCACGGTGTCGCCGATCAATGTGAGGTAGTCGACGATGCGCTCGGGAGGCACGCCGAACTTGGCCACCACGCCGGGGATGTCCAGCTTCTCGGGCGGCTTGGCCATGGTGTTCATCAGCGTCACGCGCTCGGTCACCAGCTGCGCCAGATCCTTGTCGCCGGTGCTGATGAGCACCTGGTGGCCGCTGGCTGCGGCCACGCGGGCCAGCGTGCCGATGGCGTCGTCGGCCTCGATGCCGGGCACCTCCAGCACCGGCCAGCCCATCAGGCGCACCACCTCGTGGATGGGCTCGATCTGCTGGCGCAGCGGGTCGGGCATGGGCGCGCGCTGGGCCTTGTACTCGGGGTACCAGTCGTCGCGGAAGGTCTTGCCCTTGGCGTCGAACACGCACACGGCGTGCTCGGCGGGGTAACGCTCGCGCAACCAGCGCATCATGGCCACGAAGCCGTGAATGGCGCCGGTGGGAAAACCGTCGGGGCCGCGCAGGTCGGGCATGGCGTGGTAGGCGCGGTAGAGGTAGCTCGAACCGTCCACCAGCAGCATTAGTTTTTCACTCATGCCGGCCATTGTGGCGCGGCATTTTCCCGGGCCGGGCGCTGCGTAGAATCGCAAGGATGTTTCGTCGCTTCGTACCTGCTCGCTTCGCCCTGGCTGCGGCCGTGATGTGCCCGGCCGTGCTGGCGCAGCCGCTGGCCGACGTGCCGCCCCCACCTCGGCTGGCAGAAGCGGCCGCACCTGCACGCGCGGCATCGGCGTCTGCACTGGCATCGAACCAGACGCCCGCTCCCACGCAGGCACGCGGCCCGGCACGCGCCGCTTCGGCCGTGCCTTCGAACACGCGCGTCATCGAAGACGAAGAAGTGCGCATCGAAGAATCGCGCGGCCAACGCGGCCAGTTGCAGCGCATCACGGTGCGCAGCAAGACCGGCACCACCACCTACGAAATCATCGTCGGCCCCGCGGGGCAAGACCCGTCGCAGCCGCGCGGCACCGCCGGCCAGCGCGCCTGGTCGCTGTTCGATTTCTAGCCCGGCCTTTCGCGCCCTCCTTTTTTCGCAGCCCCGTCGCGTATGGCCGTCTACACCGAGGTCGGCCCTGCCGAAGCCGACGCCTTGTGCCAGCACCTCGGCCTGGGTGCATTGACCGAGCTGCGCGGCATCCATTCCGGCATCGAAAACACCAACTACTACGCCACCACCGTGCGCGGCCAGTGGGTGCTGACCTTGTTCGAGCGTCTGGGCACCGAGCAACTGCCCTACTACCTGCAACTGATGCAGCACCTGGCGGCACGTGGCATCCCGGTGCCGGCACCGCAGCCCGGGCCGGATGGCAGCCTGGTGCATAACGTGGCCGGCAAGCCCGCCAGCGTGGTGACGCGCCTGCCGGGCAGCCACCGCCTGCGCCCGGAAGCCGAGCACTGCGCACAGGTGGGCGGCATGCTGGCGCGCATGCACCTGGCCGGCGCTGATTTCGCCGGTGCGCAGCCCCATCTCCGCGGCCTGGCGTGGTGGGAAGAAACGGTGCCCGTGGTGCTGCCCTTCCTGCACGGCGAGCAAGCCGCGCTGCTGCAGGAGGAGCTGGTGTTCCAGCAGGCGCTGGCGGCGTCACCGGCCGGCCAGGCCCTGCCGCGCGGGCCCATCCACGCGGATCTTTTCCGCGACAACGTGATGTTCGACGACACCGCCGGGCCCGACACGCTCTGCGGCTTCTTCGACTTCTACTTCGCCGGCACCGACACCTGGCTCTTCGATGTCGCGGTATGTCTGAACGACTGGTGCAGCGACCTGCACAGCGGTGAGCTCGATGAAGCCCGCGCCGCGGCCTTCATGCACGCCTATGAAGCCGAGCGCACGCTCACGCACGGTGAAGTGCGCGCGCTGCCGGCGCTGATGCGCGCTGCGGCCCTGCGCTTCTGGATCAGCCGCCTGTGGGACTGGCACCTGCCGCGCAGCGCCGCAATGCTCAGCCCCAAAGACCCTGGCTTCTTCGAGCGTGTGCTGCGCCACCGCATCCTCACCCCCTGGCATCCGCCGCGTTGACACCTCTGGTCTCCTCTTCCCCATGCCCTTGCTGCTGAAACCCGTCGAAGCCTCGCGCGGAACACGCTGGATCGGCGATGCCTTTCGCCTCTTCGCGCGCAAGCCGCTGGCCTTCACGGCGCTGTTCGGGGTGTTCCTGTTCGCGGCGATGGTGGTGTCGCTGGTGCCACTGCTCGGGGGCGTCGTGCAGATGATGTCGCTGCCGCTGCTGTCGCTGGGCTTCATGGTGGCCGGCCAGTCGGCCTTGCTCGATGGCCCCGTGCATCCGCGCCAGTTCATCGAACCGCTGCGCGGCGACGCGACGCGCCGCCGCGCGCTGCTGACGCTGTGCGTGGCCTACGGCGTGCTGGCGATGTGCATCCTGATGCTGGCCGATGCCGTGTCCGGCAGCGCCTGGGGGCGCTTGCAGGTGCTGCTGCCGAAGGGCGAAGCAGCGCAGCCCGCCATCGATGCGCTGCTGGCCGAGCCCGGCGTCGGCACCGCGGTGATCCTCGCCGTGACGCTGGGCACCCTGCTGTCCATCCCTTTCTGGCACGCACCGGCGCTGGTGTATTGGGGTGGCCAGGGCGCGCAGCAGGCTCTCTTCAGCAGCACGGTGGCGATGTGGCGCAGCAAGGGCGCCTTTCTCACCTACGCCGCGGGCTGGCTGGGCGTGGTGCTGCTCTTCGTCGTGGTGGTGGCGGTGCTGTTTGCCGTGCTCGGCGTGCCCCAGATGGCCGGCGTGCTGGGCGTGCCCGCCGGCCTGGTGTTTTCGGCGGTGTTCTATCTGTCGGTGCTGTTCACCTTCAACGACAGCTTCGGTGGCGGCGTGCCACCGAAGCCGACGGTCGAGCCCGCCGAAACCGCCGAATAGGCCCTCAGGCGCCGACGATGCCGTTGTCGTTCTTGGTCACCGCGATGGTGGCCGAGCGCGGCCGGGCCAGCGCACCGCCAGCCCCGTAGCCGGCATTGCCCGGCCAGTGGCTGAGGTAACGCGCGGGGTCGGCCACGTTGGCCGCGGTGATGGTCTCGCCGGGATGCTGGATGTTGATGAACAGCGTCTTGCCGTCAGGCGTTTCTGCCGCCCCGGTGATTTCACAATCCACCGGGCCGACCAGGAAGCGCTTCAGCGTGTCGGTGGTCGGCGCCTTGCCGGCACGCGTGGTGATGGTCATCGTGCTGCCGTCGGTCTTCGTGTAGTTCAGCGTCTTCGCACCGCCATCGCCCACCGTGCCGGGGATGCCCACCAGCATCATGCAGTTCGTCACGTCGGTGTAGGCGCCGTCGTCGGTCTGTATCCACGCCAGCTTGGTGCTGGGGCTGAACCACAGGCCGTCGGGGCTGGAGAAGTCCTGCTCGGCCGTGAGCGAAGACAGGTTGACGCGCGACACGTCCGCATCCGCCTGCGCACCGAACAGGTAGACGTCCCACGCAAAGGTGGTGGCTGCGCTCTCTCCGCCCGTCTCGGCCATGCGGATGATGTGGCCGTTGACGTTGCCCGGCGCGCTGGGCGCCGCAGTGCCGCGCACATCGCTGTAGGCGCGCGGGTTGGCGGCATCCAGCCCCTGCTGGCCGCTGCCCACGGGCTCGACCTTGCGGTTGCTGTTGTTGGTCAGCGTGTAGTAGATCTCGCCGGTCTCGGGGTGCACGGCGCACCACTCGGGGCGGTCCATCTTGGTCGCGCCCACCGCGTCGGCAGCCAGGCGGGCATGGATCAGCACGTCGGCCTGGTCGGCAAAGGCGTAGCTGGCATAGCCGCTGATGGCCGGGTTGCCGATGCTCAGCTCGACCCAGGTGCCGCTGCCGTCGGCGTTGAACTTCGCGACATACAGCTTGCCGCTGTCGAGGTACTTGTCGCCCGTGGCCACGCGATTGGCGCTGCTGGCGTCGGCGTCCGCCCACACGGCGGTAGACACGAACTTGTAGATGTACTCGCCGCGCGAGTCGTCGCCCATGTACACGGCCAGCGGCTTGCCGGCCACGCGCTTGCTGAAGGCCGCGCTCTCATGCGCGAAGCGGCCGAGAGCGGTGCGCTTCTTGATTGCCGAGGTCTTGCTGTACGGGTCGACTTCGACGATGTAGCCGAAGGTGTTCAGCTCGTTGCGGTAGTCGTCGCTGCCATCGGTGGAGGTGCCCAGCTTGGAGATGTTCCAGCGCGCGAACTTGTCGTCGCCGCCGCTGGTTTCCCAGCCGTGGCGGCTGGCGCCGCCCGCAGCGCTGCCGTAGCGGGCCAGCGCCGCCACGCTCTTGTCGCCGCGCGCGGCGTTGTCGGTGGCGCCGCGGGTGAAGTAGCCGACCCAGTTTTCCTCGCCGCTGAGGTAGGTGCCCCACGGGGTGTAGCCCGTGCCGCAGTTGTTGATGGTGCCGCGGCAGGCGGTGCCGGCGGTGGCGTACCTGGTTTTCATCAGCGCGTTGCCGCGCGCCGGGCCGCCGATCTCCATCGGCGTCAATGGCGTGACGCGGCGGTTGTAGGCCGAGGCCTGCACATAGCCGAAGCGGCCCGCCGTCTTGTTGACCTCGACGATGCTGATGCCGTGGGCCGGGATTTCCTTGTCCGACTCCGCCGCCGGGCGCGGGCGCGGGCTGGCTCCGGCCACGTGCAGGAAGTGGTCCGTCAGCGCTTCGTGGTTCATGACCAGCAGGCCACGGTTCGAGCCCTTGGGGTCGGCGCGCGAGCCGTCGTCGCTGAGGCCGAAGTACTCCATGCCGTCGTGGTGGTCGCCGGCACGGTTGTCGTAGTCGGTGTCGGTGCCGTCGTTCTTGAAGGTCGGCGTGGCGGCGGTCAACGGGTCGCCCAGCGCGAAGATCACGTTGGCGGTGTAGCCCGCCGGCACGCTGACCACATCGGCGGTCGACTTGGCCACCGCCGTGAACGACAAGCGCGTGACGGTGGTGGACGCCGGCGCCACGTCGACATCATCACTGCCGCCGCAGGCCGCCACGCCGAAGCTGCCCAGCACGGCCGTGGCGGCGGTGCCGAAACCCCCTCGCAGCAGCGAACGGCGGCTCAGGCGCGCCTGCAGCACGGTATCGAAACTCGGGTTGTGGCTGACGTTGCAGTTCTCGGCGTCGATGACGGAGGGCGGCAGGTCCAGGGGACGATTCATTCAGGTTCTCTCCATTGGGCAGTGCGACAAAGCCCGAAAGGCTAGAGCGCGCCCATGAAGCTTTATTGAAGACGGCGTGACAACGCTGTCACACGACGGAGCCGGTGTCGTACGGCGAGTGCGGTGGCTGCGGCGGCCAGCCACAGCAGCAGGCTGGCATCGCCGCGCGCGGCAGGCGGGAGGGCGGCGCAGCCGCCACCGCCGCCCGCGCCGCCGTCACCCGGCGCGGCCGCCGTGGGTGCGGTCGGCGGCGCACTGAGTGGCGTTGTCAGCCCGCGTCCCTCAAGCCGAACGGGCGCCGGGTTGGTGCCACTGCTGCGCCACTGCAACGCTGCCTCGTACGGCACGCCGGCGCCGGGCCGAAAGCTGATCTCCAGCGTGCAGCCTGCTCCCGCCGCCAGCAGCCGGCCGCTGCCGCAGTCGCCATCCAGCGCATAGCCGGCGGCACCGGGGCCGGTGAGCGTCGACACGCCCAGCGTGATGTCGGCTGCGCCCGTATTTCGCAAGCTCAGACGCTGCAAGGCCGGGTCGCCGACCTTGACCTCGCCGAAGTCCAGCACCGTGCGGTCGGTGGCCAGCGCCGCGGCGGTGTTCGCCGAGGCCGTGGCCGAAAGGCCCACCACCACGGGGGTGGCTGCCGGCCACACCAGCGCATCGGTGAAGTCGCCTGGTGCCATGGGTGCTGCGGCGGCGGCACTCAGGCTGGCGCGGCAGGCGGTGCCTGCGGCCAGCACCGGCGGGCAGTCGTGCGAAAGCATGAAGAGGCCTCGCGTCAGGCGTGGTGGCACGAGCGCCATCGCGGCAGCGCTGCGGTTGCGCAACCAGACCTCGTGCACCGGCGACACCGTTCCCGGGGCGAAGCTGCCGAACTCGATGGTGCGCGGCCAGACGGCGCGCGTGTCGTCAGCAGCAGCACGCGCTACGGTGTCGAGGTAGGCGGCCAGGTCGGCCAGATCGGTGTCCTGCAACTCAGGCTTCAGGTAACCCATCACGCCCACCGCATTCAGCGCCTTCAGCAGCACGTCCGGCTGGCTGGCGGCACGCAGCAGGTTGTTGCGGTTGGCAGCCGGATCGGGGCCATGGCAGCTGACGCAACTGTTCAGACCGCCGGGCAGGCGCAGGTAGAGCGCGGAGCCCCGTCCGGCGTCGGCCGCCTGCGCAGGCGGTGCGGGCAAGCTCACGATGACCGCCAGGGCCAGGGGCGGGGCGAACGGCAGAAGGCGCATGGCGGCAAGCCCGGTTGACCGAACTCCCCAGCATGACGCCGCAACTTGTCAGTGCCGTGACAGCGCCACAGGCCCCGGGTTCCGCGTGGCGAGGATGCGTCGGCCCTCAGGTCAGCGTGACGTGACGTGACGGGGCGGGGCCTGGCGCCGCTATCCAGCGCGGCTTGGCATCACTCGGGCTCGATCTTCGCGTCCTTCACCACCTTGCCCCAACGTGGCGCTTCGGTCTTGATCAAGGCGGCAAACTGCTCGGGCGTGCCGCCAGCGATCTCGTTGCCCTGCTCGAGCATTTTCTGGCGCACCTCCGGGTCCTGCAGCGCCTTGTTGCCGGCGGCATTGAGTGTCTTCACGATCTCCGCCGGCAGCCCCCTGGGCCCGACGATGCCCTGCCAGTTCAGCACCTCCACCGTCGGAAAGCCGGCTTCGCCCATGGTCGGAATGTCGGGCGCCAGCGGGCTGCGCGCCTTGCTGGTGATGGCCAACGCGCGCAGGCGCCCGCCCTTGATGGACGGCATGGCGGTGTACATCTGCTCGAACATCATGTCGACCTGGCCACCCATGAGATCTTGAGCGCCGGCGCTGCCGCTCTTGTAGGGCGCGTGGATCATGTCGATGCCGGCCGCGTGCTCGAACAGCGCACCGCTGAGGTGGTGGGTGCCGCCGATGCCGCCCGAGGCATAGCTCAGCAGGCCCGGCTTGGCCTTGGCCGCGGCCACCACGTCCTGCACGCTCTTGTAGGGCGAATCGCTCCGCACCATCAGGATCAGCGGCCCGCGCTCGATCAACATGATGGGCACGAGGTCGTTGAAGGGGTCGAAGCTCAGCTTCTTGAACAGCGCGTGGTTCACGGCCAACGGGGCGAAATTGCCCATGCCGATGGTGTAGCCGTCGGGTTTGGCCTTGGCGATGTAATCGGTGCCGATGTTGCCGCCGCCACCGGCCTTGTTGTCGACGATGATGGTCTGGCCCAGCACCTGCTGCATCACCCGCGCCACCTGACGGCTGCGACTGTCGGCGTTGCCGCCAGCAGCGTAGGGGCAGATCCACGTGATCAGCTTGCTGGGGTACTTGTCCTGGGCCGAGGCCCAGTGCGGCAGCAGGGACGAGGCGGCCGTCGCGGCGAGCAGGGTGCGGCGCTTCATGGGCAGTTCCGATCTTGGCAGTGTGGCGCACCACGATAACCACGGCGCGCCACGCTGGCGATGCGGGTCTGCCCGCAAGCCTCAGTCCACCGGTGTCAGCTTCGCAATCGCCAGCGACAGCCACTTGCTGCCATGGCGCCCGAACTGCACCTGCGCGCGCGCATCGGCGCCGCGGCCTTCCAGCGTGCTGACCACGCCTTCACCAAACTTGGTGTGGAAGACGGTCTGGCCGACACGCAGCCCGGCCGCCTGGCCCGCCGCTGCCGCGACGAAAGAAGGTGGCGGCGGCGCCGCCGGTTCGACGCGCCCCGCACCCACGATGCCGCTCAAACCGCTGCCACGCTGCCAGGCCTGCTGGTACTCACGCGCATAGCCCGAGCCGAAGCCTTGCTGGCGCGGCGTGATCCATTTCAGCGTGTGCTCGGGCAGTTCGTCGAAGAAGCGGCTCTTCACGTTGTAGCGCGTCTGGCCGTGCAGCAAGCGCGTCTGGCTGAAGCTGAGGTAGAGCCGCTTGCGCGCACGCGTGATGGCCACGTACATCAGCCGGCGCTCTTCCTCCACGCCATCGGCATCGGAGAGGCTCTGCTCGTGCGGGAACAGGCCTTCCTCGATGCCGGTGATGAAGACGGCGTCGAACTCCAGGCCCTTGGCGCTGTGCACCGTCATCAGCTGCACGGCGTCGGCGCCGGCCTGGGCCTGGTTGTCGCCGGCCTCCAGGCTGGCGTGGGTGAGAAAGGCCGCCAGCGGGCTCATGATCTCGCCGGTTTCGGTGTCGGGCGCGGCCGGCGCGCCGCTCGTCATGGCCGGCGCCGTCGCAGGCGCGGTGGGCAGGGCCACCTGCTCGTCCACGGGCAGCGCCACCGCGTCCTTGCCGAAGCCTTCCTGCGTGACGAAGCTCTCTGCCGCGTTGACGAGCTCCTCGAGGTTCTCGATGCGGTCCTGGCCTTCCTTGTCGGTCTTGTAGAACTCGATCAGCTGCGTCTGCGCCAGCATGTGGTCGATGATCTCGCGCAGCGTCAGGCCCTGGGTGGCGCGACGCATGCCGTCGATCAATTCGACGAAGCCGCGCAGCTTCTCGCCGGCTTTGCCAGGCACCGCGCCGACGCTCTGCGCCAGGCTGCGGCCGCTGGTCTTGGCGGCGTCCTGCAGCTGCTCGACGCTGCGCGCACCGATGCCGCGCGCCGGAAAGTTCACGACGCGCAGAAAGCTGGTGTCGTCGTTGGCGTTCTCCAGCAGCCGCAGATAAGCCAGCGCATGCTTGACCTCGGCACGCTCGAAGAAGCGCAAGCCGCCATACACGCGGTAAGGCACGCCGGCATTGAAGAGCGCACTTTCCAGCACGCGGCTCTGCGCGTTGCTGCGGTAGAGCAGTGCAATCTCGCTGCGCGGCGTGCCGCTGCGGTGCAGCTGTTGCGCTTCTTCCAGCAGCCACTGCGCCTCGGCGTAGTCGCTGGTGCTCTCGAACACCCGCACCGGCTCGCCGGCACCCGCTTCCGTGCGCAGGTTCTTGCCCAGGCGCTGCGCGTTGTGGCTGATCAGGCCGTTGGCGGCATCGAGGATGTTGCCGAAGCTGCGGTAGTTCTGCTCCAGTTTGATGACACGCGGCACGCGGTACTCGCGCTCGAAGTCGGCCATGTTGCCGACACGCGCACCGCGAAAGGCGTAGATGCTCTGGTCGTCGTCGCCCACAGCGATCACGCTCTGATGCAGGCTGCCCGGCGGCGCAAACATCTTCAGCCACGCGTACTGCAGCTTGTTGGTGTCCTGGAACTCGTCGACCAGCACATGCGTGAAGCGGCGGCGGTAGTGTTCACGCAGGCTTTCGTTGTCGCGCAGCAGCTCGTAGCTGCGCAGCATCAGCTCGCCGAAATCGACCACGCCTTCGCGTTCGCACTGGTCCTGGTAGGCCTGGTAGATCTGCACCAGCGTGCGCGTCTGTTCGTCGCGCACTTCCACGTCCTTCGGGCGTTCGCCTTCTTCCTTGCGGCCGGCGATGAACCAGGTCGTCTGCTTGGGCACGAAGCGCTCTTCGTCCAGCTTCATGGCCTTGATGACGCGCTTCACGGCGCTCAGCTGGTCGCTGCTGTCGAGGATCTGGAAGCCTTGCGCCAGGCCCGCCAGCTTCCAGTGCGCGCGCAGGAAGCGGTTGCACAGGCCGTGGAAGGTGCCTATCCACATGCCGCGTATCGCCACCGGCAGCATGGCGGAGAGCCTGGTGAGCATCTCCTTCGCGGCCTTGTTCGTGAAGGTGACCGCGAGCACGCCGCCCGGGCTGGCCTGGCCGGTGTTCAAGAGCCAGGCGATGCGCGTGGTGAGCACGCGGGTCTTGCCAGAACCGGCGCCCGCCAGCACCAGGGCCGGCACCGCCGGCAAGGTCACGGCCGCCAGTTGTTCGGCGTTCAGGCCCTGCAGCAGACGGGGTTGGGCCTCACCATGCACATCGTTCATGCAGGCATTCTAGGAGCGCGCCCGCGCACCAGCGCTGCCCGTGCGGTTCAGCGCGGCAGGGCCAGATCCTCGGTGCTGCACAGGGTGTCGGGTGCATCGGCCGCCACCAGCTGCATCGGGTGCATGGGGGTCACGCCGCCATCGCGCCCGGCGCGTTCATGCAGCCACTCCAGCAGTTGCGGCGCCGGCAGGGCACGGCTGATCAGGTAGCCCTGGATCTCGTCGCAGCCCAGCCCGTACAGAAACTCGGCCTGCTCGATGGTCTCCACGCCCTCGGCCACCACCTTCATGTGCAGGCTGTGGCCCATCGCGACGATGGCGGTGGCAATGGCCGCGTCTTCGCTGTCGTGCGGCAGCTCGCTGACGAAGCTGCGGTCGATCTTCAGGGTGTCGATGTCGAAGCGCTTCAGGTAGCTCAGCGACGAATGCCCGGTGCCGAAGTCGTCGATGGCCACGCGCACGCCCATCTCGGCGAGCGAGCCCAGCACGCTGCGGTTGCCTTCGCTGTCGTCCAGCAGCAGGCTTTCGGTCAGCTCCAGCTCCAGGCGGTGCGGCGCGATGCCGGCCTCGGCCAGCGTGTCGGCGACGAAGCGCGCCAGGAAGGGCTGGCGGAACTGGCGTGCCGAGAGGTTCACCGCCATCGTCAGGCGCGGCGCGCCGGCTGCGTCCCAGGCGGCCAGTTCGTGGCAGGCCGTTCGTATGGCCCAGGCGCCCACGGGCAGGATCAGACCGCTGTCTTCCAGCACGCCGATGAAACGATCGGGCGGCACCAGGCCGCGGCCGGGGCTGTGCCAGCGTATGAGGGCCTCGACACCGCTCACCTGGCCCGTGCCGAGGTGGAACTTGGGTTGGTAGTGCAGCGCAAACTCATGGCGTTCCAGCGCGCGGCGCAGGTCGTTTTCCATGCTCAGCCGCGCCGCCACCTCCGCGCTGAGCTCGTGGCTGTAGAAGCTGTAGACGCCACGGCCCATGGCCTTGCTGCGGTACATCGCCATGTCGGTGTGGCGAACCAGGCCGTCGAGGTCGGTGTCGTCCACCGGGTACATCGAGATGCCGATGCTGGCCGAGACATGCAGCTCGTGCTCCAGCAGCTGCAGCGGCGTGGCCAGCGCATCCAGCACCCGCCGCGCAAGCAGCGCGGCATCTTCCGCGCTGGCCACCTGCTCGGCGATGACGGTGAACTCGTCGCCACCCAGGCGCGAAACCGTGATGGCATCGGGGCCCCAATTGTTGTCAACGCGGTGGGCCACGGTGTCGGTGTCGCGCAGGCAGCTCTCCAGCATGTTCGCCACGTGACGCAGCAGCTGGTCGCCCACCTCGTGGCCCAGGCTGTCGTTGATGACCTTGAAGTTGTCGAGATCCAGGAACATCAACACCATCGGCACACCGCTGCGCCGGGCGCGGCTCATGGCCTGGGCCAGGCGATCACGGAAGAGCGTGCGGTTCGGAAGGCCGGTCAGGCTGTCGTAGTTGGCCAGCTGCATCAGCCGTTCCTGCGTCAGGCGGCGGTCGGTGATGTCGCGCACGATCATCACGCGCTGCGCGCGGCCGTCGAGCTGGGTCTCGGTGACGGTCACTTCGGCGGGAAAGGAAGAGCCGTCGGCGCGGCGCGCGGTGGTTTCCCACTGGCCCGAGAAAAAGGCTGAACCGACATCGCCGGCGGCGGCACGTTCGCCCGGCTTGCTGCTGCCGGTCTTGTCGCTGCGCGCAGCCACCAGCGGCTCCAGCCACTGCGTGACGGGCGTGTCGCGCATGGCCGGTGGCTCGACGCCGAACATCCGCGCCGCCACGGGGCTGCCCAGCACCAGACGGTCATCACGCCGGCACACCAGCAAGCCGCTGTCCGAGTGTTTGAAGAGGCGCAGCAACTGTTCCAGCCCGGCCGTGGAACTGGGGCGTGGCACCGTCGTGGCCACCGCCGCCGGTGCGACACGCGCTCCCGCCGGCGGCTGGCCCTGCCAGGCCGCCGTTGCTGCGGCCAGGGCCGCCTTCGCGCGCGAGATCAAACTTCTTCGGGTCATGGGGGCGGACGCCCGAGACATTGGGCATTGCCGGGGATATCGGCCACCCTTGGCACGGCTTGAGCCGGTGTGGAGCCAGGCAGGCGGCAGGCAGCAGACGGCAGGCGCGCGGCCGGCCTCAGACGCGGCCGCTCAGGCGATGGACAGCACCTGGCGCACCAGGGCCGGCAAGGCCTCCAGCGTCTGCTCTTTCTGCAGCAAGGCGCGCACGCCCTGTGCTGCCGCCTGCACGCGAAGCTCGTCGGTGATGTAGCCCGAGCTGATCAGCACCGGCAGGGCCGGGCGCAGCGTGCGCAGCCGCGCGGCCAGTTCGGTGCCCGACATCTCGGGCATGTTGAAGTCGCTGATGACGAGATCGAAGGCCGCCGGGTCTGCTTGCAGCAAGGCCCAGGCCTGCAGCGGCGACACCAGAGCGGTGACGTCGTAGCCCTCGCGCTGGAGCAAGCGCTGCACCATCAGGCCCATGACCTCGTCGTCGTCCACGTACAGCAGGCGTCCGCCGCCGCCTGTCGCGCCGAGGCCCTGTCCAGGCTCGGACGCGCGTGCCGTGCCGTCAGCCGTGACGTCCGCCGTGACGTCCGCCAAGTCGGCCACCGCATCCGCCACCGCGAGCGGCAGCAGCACATCGAAACGCGTGCCCTGCCCCGGCGTGCTGTGCACGCCGATGCTGCCGCGCAGCCCGCGCACGATGCCGTGCACCACCGACAGGCCCAGCCCGGTGCCCTGCCCCACCGGTTTGGTGGTGAAGAAGGGGTCGAAGATGCGCTCGACCACGTCCGCAGCCATGCCGGCCCCGTTGTCGGCCACCCACAGCAGCGCGTGCGGGCCATCGCCGCCGCCTTCGGCGGTGGCGGTGCCGGAATCACGCCTGGCGAGCCCGACCTCGATGCGCCCACGGCCCTCGGGCAAGGCCTGCCAGGCGTTGGTGCACAGGTTCATCACCACCTGCTGCAACTGCGTGGCATCGGCTTCCACCAGCAGCCTCTGCTCTGTGGTCACGATGTCCAGCTTCACCGCTGCGGGCAGGGTGGCGCGCAACAGACCCAGCGTTTCTTCGATCACCGGCCGCAACGGCTGCACCACCAGCGCCTGGGGCTGGCGGCGGCTGAAGGTGAGGATCTGCTGCACCAGCGTGCGCGCGCGCAGCGCGGCGGTGTGAATCTGCTCCAGGCTGGCCACGGCCGGGTGGCCGGGTGGCAGGGTCTGCAGGTCCTGCTGCGCCAGCTTCACATTGCCCAGGATGGCCGGCAGTATGTTGTTGAAGTCGTGCGCGATGCCACCGGCCAGCGTGCCTATCGACTCGATCTTCTGCGCCTCACGCAGCTGGCGCTCCAGCGCCCGGCGCTCCATCTCGCCGTGCTGGCGCTCGGTGATGTCGAAGAAGGTGACGACGATTTCCTGCAGCGCGCCATCCGGACCGCGCAGCGGAAAGGCCGCGCACAAGGTCCACACCGTCGCCTGCCGATGCGGGTGGCGCAACCCCAGCACCAGGTTCTGCACGGCAGCGCCGGTGGCCAGCACCTGGCGCACCGGGTGGCGCTCGCGCGCCATCGGCTCACCGTCTTCTTCCAGGAAGGCCCAGCCCGGGTCCATGGCGAGCTTGCTGCGCATCTGCTCCACCGTCAGCCCGAGGATGCGGCAGGCCGCCGGGTTGGCGTCGAGCACACGCGCATCGGGCCCGTGCTGCACCACGCCCGAATGCAGCGCCGCCAGCAGCGCGCGCGATTTCTGTTCGCTGCGCCTCAGCTCGTCCTCGGCCTGCACACGGTCGGTGATGTCCAGATGCGTGCCCACCATGCGCAGGGGTCGTCCCGCGGCATCGCGCTGCACGACGCGGCCGCGGTCCAGCACCCACACCCAATGGCCCGCGCGGTGGCGCAGGCGGTACGTGGCCTCGAACTGATCGCTGCGCCCGTCCAGATGATCTTGCTGCGCGGCCAGCACGCGGGCGCTGTCGTCGGGGTGCAGCAGGGCCTCCCATTCGCTGCCCTTGCCGCCGCCCGACTCGCCGGGATCACCCGGTGCATAGCCCAGCATCGTCGACCAGCGCTCGTTCACGGTCGACTGGCCGCTCTGCAGGTCCACGTCCCACAGCGCCAGGTCGGCGCCGTGCAGCGCCAGACGCAAGCGCTCTGCATCACGCTGCTCTTGCGCCAGGCGCTCGGCCGCAGCCGCCTCGCGCTCGCTGCGGCGGCGCTGGAACGCCAGCAGGCCCAGGCCACTGGCGAGGAAGGCACCCAAGGCGGCCGCGGCGATGAGCTCGGTCTGCTGGCGCCACGGCAGCCGCAGCGCACGCTGGCTGCGGCCCACGCCCAGCAGCAGTGGCTGGTCCATGCCCAGGCGAGGCAGGCTCAAGGTGCGCAGCGCAGCGAGGCGTTCGCCCCCATAGGCGCTGG
Organism: Betaproteobacteria bacterium; assembly: GCA_031372905.1. Taxonomy (GTDB): domain Bacteria; phylum Pseudomonadota; class Gammaproteobacteria; order Burkholderiales; family Burkholderiaceae_C; genus Rubrivivax. The sequence goes on along the minus strand of JANMMD010000273.1, from coordinate 8,150 downwards.
GCGCGCGCAGCACGGTGGCCGGCTTGCCGCTGGCGAGGTGGCGGCCGAAGACCCCGGCCACGCGCTCGGCGATGAGCGCGTCGTCGCGCGCTTCGGCAGGCACGGCCACGAGCACGCTGAGGTCGGCGTGCACGATGCGCGCGGTCATGTCGGGCGCATACAGCACCGAGCTCAGCAGGGTCTCGAAGTACTTGCCGTCCAGCGTGGCGACGATGGCACCGTCGAAAGAGCGGTCGGGCCGAAGCAAGGCCACCGCCATGTTGACCGCGCGCTCGCCCTGCGGCGTGAGAAACGGCGGCGAGACATACAACACCGCACTGTCGGGCTGGCCGCGCAGGCGCTGCAACCAGGCGGCGCCGAGAGGCGCGCCCGGGCCATCTTCAGGATGTGCATCGGCCACACGCAGGCCATCGGCATCCACCAGAACCATGCCGCGCACGCCCGGCAGCGCAGCGCGCAGCGCCTGCATGCGCAATGCGGCTCGACGCGGCAACTCCGCACCCTGCCACTCGGGCAGGTCGGTGCGCAGGCCGCGCAGCGCCGCAGCGACACCGTCGAGCTGGCGTTCAAGGTTCTGCGAGATCGCACGCACCTGCACCTGCATGCGGTCGGCTTCGGTGGCCTCGATCTCTTCCAGACGCTGCACGCGGCTGGCCACCAGCCACAACAGCAGCAACGCGGAAGCTGCAGCCCACCACGCACGTTCGCGTCGGTTGCGGCGGGTCAAATCGGCAGTGGTTTCGGTCATCGGCGGGGCAGCGGCGGCGAAGGGTAACACCGGGGCCGCCACCTAGAATGAGGCGCCGATTGCGAGGTCCCCGCATGGAAATCTTCGACTACGACAACATCCTGCTGCTGCCGCGCAAATGCCGCGTGAACAGCCGCAGCGAATGCGACACGGCCATCGAATTTGGCGGCCGGCGTTTCACGCTGCCGGTGGTGCCCAGCAACATGAAGACCGTGGTCGATGGGCCCATCGCCGAGATGCTGGCCCGAAGCGGGCACTTCTACGTGATGCACCGCTTCGATCTCGACAACGTGGCCTTCGCAACACGCATGCGCGAGCTCGGCCTGTTCGTGAGCCTGAGTTCGGGCGTGAGAACCGCCGACTTCGCGGTGATAGACCGCCTGGCAGCCGAAGGCGTGGGCGCCGACTACATCACCATCGACATCGCGCACGGCCACGCCGACAGCGTCAAGGCGACCATCGAGCACATCAAGGCGAAGTTGCCGAAGACCTTCGTCATCGCCGGCAACGTGGCCACGCCCGAGGCCGTGATCGACCTGGAGAACTGGGGCGCCGACGCCACCAAGGTGGGCGTGGGCCCGGGCAAGGTGTGCATCACCAAGTTAAAGACGGGCTTCGGCACCGGCGGCTGGCAGCTCAGCGCGCTGAAGTGGTGTGCCCGTGTGGCCACCAAACCCATCGTGGCCGACGGCGGCATACGCCACCACGGTGACATTGCCAAAAGCATCCGCTTCGGCGCCAGCATGGTGATGGTGGGTTCACTTTTCGCCGGCCACGAAGAGAGCCCGGGTGCCACGGTGGAAGTGGATGGCAAGCGCTACAAGGAGTACTACGGCTCGGCCAGCGACTTCAACAAGGGCGAGTACAAGCACGTCGAGGGCAAACGCATCCTCGAGCCCATCAAGGGCCGGCTGCCGGACACGCTGCGCGAGATGCGCGAAGACCTGCAAAGCAGCATCAGCTACGCCGGCGGGCGTGTGCTGCAAGACCTGAAGAAAGTGAATTACGTGGTGCTCGGCGGCGAAAACGCCGGCGAGCATCTCTTCATGTAGAGCCCGCACAGAACGCTGCGGCAAGAAAAAAGGGACCGCAACAGCGGTCCCTTCTTCATGGGCGGCGCGCAGGCACGCCGCAGGCTTGATGCAGCCGGATTACTTCGTGACCGCGGCCTTGACCTCGGCCTTGCCTTCGGCCTTCACGCCGGCGGTGTTGGCCTTGGCCAGCGACTTGTCGGCACCGGCTTCGACCTTGGCCTTGTCAGCAGAGGCATCGGCCTTGATGGCGGTCTTGGTGGCCGAGGCATCGGCCTTGGCGCCCACCATGTCGGCCTTGGCATCAGCCTTGGCCTTGTCTTGCGGAGCCGCCTTGGCGACCTTGGCCTTCGCAGCGGCCTTGTCGTTGGCGGCGTCGGCATTGGCTTCGTTCTTCTTGGCAGCGGCCTTCTTGTCGGCCTTCATCATCTTGGCATCGGCCTTGGCACCGGTCTTGGCTTCAGCGTCCATCGCCTTGGCGGTGTTCTTGTCGGCGCTGGCCTGGGCCTTGACGACAGCCGGCGTGGCGGGCACGGCCGGAGTCGCCGGCATCGCCGGTGCGGGGGTTTGAGCCATCGCCACGGAGGCGAAGGAAGTGACGATCAGGGCGGCGAGCAGCTTGTTCATGGGGATCCTCAGCAGGTTTGTGGTTGTGGTGGATCAGGTTCGATCTGCCAGCCCACTCACAACGGGGCCTCTGTGCTTGTCGTTGACACGAGCCCCGCGTTTCGGCACTCGGGCTCAAACTCATCGCGCCACCATGCCTTGTGATTCATCGGGCTCGCGCACGCGCCGTGCGCCTTCAGCGCGCCTCTGCGCCAAGGCTGTGGCGCGTTCGCTCGTCTGCGCGCCGGTTGGTGTGTGTGCTGTCGCACAGACCCCGCCATCGGCCAGCGTGGCTGCAGCGGCCATCAAGGGATCGGTGGCGTCGCCTTGCCCCGCGGTGAAGTCTTCGGGCACGCTGCAGCTGGCTTTGAAGCCATCGAAGTAGCGGCCCTCGTTGCGCTGGTTCACGCTTTCGAAATTGACAGCGCTGTAAGTGCGCCCGCAACTGCTGCTCGGCAGAAAGCCCACGGGCTTGCCACAGGTGGTGTCGCCGATGCTCACGACATCGACGCCGGCACCGCGCAGGCCGTTGATGAGCTGTTCGCTGGCCGAGCAGGTGCGCGGGCCACTCAACACGTAGACACGCGGCAGGCCCAGCGCGGCGGCAGGCTGGCTGAAGGCGAAGTTCTGGTTGTTGCTGGCGGCGCGCTTGTCGTTGTAGAGCAGCGTTGCGTAGTTCAAACCGCTGCCGCGTGCGCCTGCGATGTAGGAGGCCAAGGTGCCGCCGGTGCTGACCAGGCCGCCGCCGTTGTAGCGCAGGTCCAGCACCAGGTCTTGCACACCAGCGGCCTTGAACTGCACGAACGCGGCGTCCATGGGCGCAAGCGCCTGGCTGACCATGTCCTTCACCTGCAGGTAGGCCAGCCTGCGGCCGCGCGGCGTGGTGCCGATCGAAGCGCCCTGAACGGGCGTGAGGCTGAAAACGGCTGCAGTGAGGTTGATGCTGCGCTCGACACCACTGCGGCGCAGCACCAGGCGCAGCGTGTCGCCCGCCTGCGCCGGCGTCAGCGCGCTGTAGTCGTTGGCGGCCACGACGCTGTCGGCGCTGCGGCCGTTCACGCTGATGATCTGATCGCCGCGGCGCACTCCTGCGGCCACCGCTGGCGATGCGGGTTCGACATAGCGCACGTACAGCGGCCGGCCCGCCACACCATCGACCTCGATGCCATTGACGGCTACGCCGTAACCCAGCGTGGCGCCGTCGCCGAAAAATCGGTTGAAGCTTTCGGTGCTCTGGCTGTAGCTCCAGCGGTCTGCGGGGAAGGCCGAGCTGGTGCCGGTGTAGAGCAGCGCATCGAAGTAGCTCTCCACCGTGCTGTAGCTCGCGGCGCTGGGCCGCGGCGAGATGCGGTACCAGAAGTACCAGTCGTCCATGTAATTGCCGAGCCAGGCCTGCTGGCCTGCCACGCTGCAGTCGGTGGCCGGCGCGGCGGGGCCTTCGCGGCCATCGTCACCGCCGCCACCTCCACAGGCAGCAAGCGCCCACGTGGCGCACAGCACAGACATCGAACGAACAACACCGAAATTTCTGAACATCGAGAGTGCTCCTGAGCCAACGAAGCGGTGCACGGCCGCCGCGCGCGCACCGCGCCAACGGCCAAAACACGCCACCTAGAATAAGAACTCGTTCCAGGTGGCCCACGTTGACACGCGCGGCACACCGGCCTGTATCGTTTCGTCGCCCGTCCCCATGACCGAACTCGCCAAGTCGTTCGAACCCGCTGCCATCGAGGCCCGCTGGGGCTCGGTGTGGGCCCACAACGCCGAGCATGCGCCCACGCTGGATGCGGGCAAGCCCTCGTTCAGCATTCAGCTGCCGCCGCCCAATGTGACGGGCACGCTGCACATGGGCCATGCGTTCAACCAGACCATCATGGACGCGTTGACGCGCTACCACCGCATGCGCGGCCACAACACGCTGTGGGTGCCGGGCACCGACCATGCAGGCATCGCCACGCAGATCGTGGTCGAACGCCAGCTGCAGGAAAGCGGACTCAGCCGCCACGACCTGGGCCGCAAGAACTTCGTCGCCCAGGTGTGGGACTGGAAGGCCACCAGCGGCGCCACCATCACCAACCAGATGCGCCGCCTGGGCGACAGCGTCGACTGGGGCCGCGAGTACTTCACGATGGACGAGAAGCTCTCGACCGTCGTCACCGACACCTTCGTGCGCCTGTTCGACGACGGCCTGATCTACCGCGGCCAGCGCCTGGTGAGTTGGGACCCGCAGCTGAAGAGCGCGGTGTCCGATCTGGAAGTGGTCAGCGAGGAGGAAGACGGTTTTCTGTGGCACATCGCCTACCCCCTGGCCGACGGGAGCGGGCAACTGGTGGTGGCCACCACGCGCCCGGAAACACTGCTGGGCGACACCGCGGTGATGGTGCATCCGGAAGACGAACGCTACGCCGCCGTCGTCGGCAAGCAGGTCCAGCTGCCGCTGACGGACAGGCTGATACCGGTGATCGCCGACGCCTATGTCGATCGTGAATTCGGCACTGGCGTGGTGAAGGTGACGCCCGCCCACGACGCCAACGACTACGCGGTGGGCCAGCGGCATGGCTTGGCCATCATCGGCGTGCTGGACCTGGACGCCAAGCTCAACCACCACGCGCCCGAGGCCTACCGCGGCCTGGACCGTTTTGTTGCGCGCAAGAAGATCGTGGCTGATCTCGATGCCCTGGGCCTGCTGGTCGAAACCAAGAAGCACAAGCTGCAGGTGCCACGTTGCGAACGCACGGGCCAGGTGGTGGAGCCCATGCTCACCGACCAGTGGTTCGTGGCCGTCAACAAGACCGGCCATGACGGGGTGAGCATTGCCGAGAAGGCTCGCCGCGCCGTGTCGTCGGGCGAGGTGCGTTTCGTACCCGAGCAATGGGTCAACACCTACAACCACTGGATGGACAACATCCAGGACTGGTGCATCAGCCGCCAGCTCTGGTGGGGCCACCAGATCCCGGCCTGGTACGGCACGGGCGGTGAACTTTTCGTCGCACGCAGCGAAGACGAAGCACGCCAGCGCGCCGCCGCGGCCGGTTACACCGGTGAGCTCAAGCGCGACGAAGACGTGCTCGACACCTGGTACAGCAGCGCGCTCGTCCCGTTCTCCTCGCTGGGCTGGCCCGAGAAGACAAAGGAGCTCGAACTCTTTCTGCCCAGCACGGTGCTGGTGACGGGCTTCGACATCATCTTCTTCTGGGTCGCCCGGATGATCATGATGACGACGCACTTCACTGGCCAAGTGCCGTTCAAGGATGTGTACATCCACGGCCTGGTGCGCGATGCGCAAGGCCAGAAGATGAGCAAGAGCGAAGGCAATGTGCTCGACCCGGTGGACCTGATCGACGGCATTGCACTGGCGCCATTGCTGGAAAAGCGCAGCACCGGCCTGCGCCGGCCCGAGACCGCGCCGCGCGTGCGCAAGCAGACCGAAAAGGAATTTCCCGACGGCATACCGGCCTTCGGGGCCGATGCCTTGCGCTTCACGATGGCCAGCTATGCCACGCTGGGCCGCAACATCAACTTCGACAGCAAGCGCTGCGAGGGCTACCGCAACTTCTGCAACAAGCTCTGGAACGCCACCAAGTTCGTGCTGATGAATTGCGAGGGCCAGGACTGCGGCCTGAAGGAGCACACCAAGGCCGAATGCGCGCCGGGCCAACCCTTCCACCGCTACATGGTCTTCAGCCAGGCCGACCGTTGGATCAGCGGCGAACTGCAGCGCGTGGAAGCCGCGGTGGCGCAGGGCTTTGCCGACTACCGGCTCGACAACGTCGCCAACGCGATCTACGCCTTCGTGTGGGACGAGTACTGCGACTGGTACCTTGAGATCGCCAAGGTGCAGATCGCCGAAGCCAAGAGTGCAGGGTCCGAGGCGGAACAGCGTGCCACGCGCCGCACGCTCATCCGCACGCTGGAAACGGTGCTGCGCCTGCTGCACCCGCTGGCGCCCTTCATCACCGCCGAGCTCTGGGACGTGGTGGCGCCCGTGGCCGGCGTGAAGAAGACCGAGAGCATCGTCACCGCGCGCTACCCCGAAGCGCAGCTGCAGAAGATCGACCCCGCAGCCGATGCCTGGGTGGCGCGCCTGAAGGCCGTGGCCGCCGAAGTGCGACGGCTGCGCAGCGAGATGGGGCTGCAGCCCGGTGAGCGGGTACCGCTGCTGACGGTGGGCGACGAAGCCTTCGTGCAAAGCGCCACACCGGTGCTGAAGGCGCTGGCGCGCCTGGCCGATGTGCAAGCGCTGGCCGACGAAGCCGCCTTCGCCGCCGCCACGCAGGCCGCACCCGTGGCCGTGAACGGCGAGCTGCGCCTGGCGCTGCACGTGCAGATCGATGTCGAAGCGGAGATCACGCGCCAGAGCAAGGAAGTGGCCCGGCTGCAGGGCGAAATCACCAAGGCCGACGCCAAGCTCGGCAATGAGAGCTTCGTCGCCCGCGCCCCGGCCGCGGTGGTCGAGCAGGAACGCGCCCGGCTCGCCGACTTCAGGCAAGCCCTGGCGCGGCTGGAAGAACAACTCGCCCGTCTGAAACAAGGCTCCCTATGATCATCTCCAAGGCCATCTTCCCCGTTGCCGGCCTCGGCACCCGTTTCCTGCCCGCCACCAAGGCGCAGCCCAAGGAGATGCTGCCGGTGGTGGACAAGCCGCTGATCCAGTACGCCGTGGAGGAAGCCTATGCCGCCGGCGTGCGCGAGATGATCTTCGTCACCGGGCGCCACAAGCGGCCCATCGAAGACCACTTCGACATGACCTACGAGCTCGAAGTGGCGCTGGAAAAATCAGGCAAGGACGAGCTGCTGGAAGTGGTGCGCAGCGTCAAGCCCGACGACATGGAATGCATCTACGTGCGCCAGCCACAGGCCCTGGGCCTGGGCCACGCAGTGCTGTGCGGCCAGCGCCTGGTGGGCAACCAGCCTTTCGCGGTGCTGCTGGCCGATGACCTGATGGTGGGCTCACCCCCGGTGCTGGCGCAGATGGTCGAGCAATTCGGCGAATGGCGCGCCTCCATCCTGGCGGTGCAGGAAGTGCCGGCCGAGCACACACGGCGCTACGGCATCGTCGCCGGCACGGCCGTGAACGACCGCGTGATGGACGTGACGCGCATCGTCGAGAAGCCCGCACCCGAAGACGCGCCCTCGCGCCTGGGCGTGGCGGGCCGCTACATCCTGACGCCGGGCGTCTTCCACGAGATCGCGACGCAGCAGCGCGGCGTCGGCGGCGAAATCCAGCTCACCGACGGCATCGCCAGCCTGCTGCGGCGCGAGAAAGTCTTTGCCTACCGCTATGAAGGCAAGCGCTACGACTGCGGCAGCAAGGAAGGCTTTCTGGAAGCCAACGTCGAACTCGCCCTGGCGCACCCGGCCCTGGGGCCGGGCTTCCGCAGCTACCTCAAGAGCCTGGAGCTCTGAACCCGCGTCCGGCGCGTCAGCGCCGGCGCAGCAGGTGCACGAAGACGTCGCCCTCGCTCGTCTGCTCCACCAGCTCGTTGCCGGTCTGGCGCGCGAAGGCTTGAAAATCTCGCGTCGAGCCCGGGTCGGTGCTCACCACACGCAACACGTCGCCGCTGGCCATGTCGGCCAGCGCCTTCTTGGTCTTCAGGATGGGCAGCGGGCAGTTCAGGCCGCGGGTGTCGAGTTCCTTGATGGTGTCCATGGGGTCAGGTCCTGGGTGGGAGTTCGATGAACTGCGGCTCGATGCCGCGGCCGCGCAGCCAGTCGGCCAGCGCATGGCCGGTGCCGGCACGCCAGCAACGCAGGTCTTGCGGCGC
>JANMMD010000268.1:0-19233 GCA_031372905.1 Betaproteobacteria bacterium | reverse complement strand
CTGGCCCGCGGCGCTGCCGAGATGTATGCCGCCAGCGGCAACTTCACCGTGCTGCACATGCTGACCAGCGCCCATGCCTTGCGTGTGCTGCTGCCGGTGCTGGAGCCGGCAGCCGCGCTCACGGCTGTGCAGGCTTACTGGCGCGCCTACGCCGCCGCCTGGGCTGCCAGCAGCGCGCGCGACCGCGGCACCGTGGCTTTGCAGCCCTGGGCGCGCATCGTGGCAACCGCCATTGCGGCCGATGACGACCACAGCGCCAAGCTGGTGGACAGCTGCCGTGAGCAGCAACAGGCCTATGGTGGCGACGTGTGGCGCCGCGCGGCGTCACGCGTGGTGCAGGCCGCCGGCTGAGCCAGAGGCAGACCTTGGAAGTGAGCGACGTGGCCAGGCCCGCGACAATCGCGGTATGGCCCTGCTCACTCTCTCCAACGCCCACCTCGCTTACGGCCATGTGCCCCTGCTCGATGGAACCGCCCTTTCTCTCGAAGCCGGCGAGCGCATCGCGCTCATCGGCCGCAACGGCGCTGGCAAATCCAGCCTGCTGAAGATCCTGGCCGGGCTCGAAAAGCCCGACGAAGGCATCCTGCAGCTGCAGACCGGCCTGCGCCGCGTCTACGTGGCGCAAGAGCCGCTGTTCGAGCCCGGCGTCAGCGTCTTCGACGCCGTCAGCGTGGGCGTGGCCGAAGCGCGTGCGCTGCGCGAGCAGTTCGAACGCCACGACCCGGCGGACGATCTGGACGACCTGATGACGCGCCTGGAGCACCTGGAAGGCTGGACCTGGGAGCAGCGTGTCGACGAAGCGCTGCAACGCCTGCGCCTTTCCGGCAGCATGCAGGTGGATGCGCTCAGCGGCGGCACCAAGAAGCGCGTGGCGCTGGCGCAGGCGCTGGTGGCCGCGCCCGACTTGCTGCTGCTGGACGAGCCCACCAACCACCTCGACATCGACGCCATCGAATGGCTGCAGACCCTGTTGACCGAGCGCCAGGGCGCGCTGGTGCTGGTCTCGCACGACCGCGCCTTCATCGACGCCGTGGCCACGCGCATCGTCGAGCTCGACCGCGGCGTGCTGAGGAGTTATCCGGGCAGCTTTGCCACCTTCGAGAAGACCAAGGCGCGTGAACTCGAAGACGAAGCGCTGGAACGTGCGCGCGCCGACAAGCTGCTGGCCCAGGAAGAGGTGTGGGTGAGGAAGGGCGTCGAGGCGCGCCGCACGCGCAGCGTGGGCCGTGTGCAGCGCCTGGTGAAGCTGCGTGAGCAGCGCGTCGCGCGGCGCGAGCAGCTGGGCCGCGTGAAGCTGGAGCTCGACGCCGGCCTGCCGCCGGGCAAGATCGTCGCCGAGCTGAAACACGTCGGCATGCAGTACGGCGAGCGCGTGCTCATCGAAAACTTCAGCGGCACCATCCTGCGTGGGGACAAGGTGGGCTTGATCGGCCCCAACGGCGTCGGCAAGACCACGCTGCTGAAGCTCATTCTCGGTGAACTGCAGCCCACCAAGGGCAGCGTGCGCCAGGGCACGCGCCTGCAGGTGGCCTACTTCGACCAGATGCGCGCCGGCCTGGACCTCGACGCCACGCTGGCCGACACCATCAGCCCGGGCAGCGAGTGGATAGAGACCGGCACTTCACGCAAACACGTGATGAGCTACCTCACCGACTTCCTCTTCAGCCCCGAACGCGCGAACTCGCCGGTGCGCACCCTCTCTGGCGGTGAACGCAACCGCGTGCTGCTGGCGCGGCTGTTCGCCTTGCCGGCCAACGTGCTGGTGCTCGACGAGCCCACCAACGACCTCGACATCGACACGCTGGAACTCTTGGAAGAGCTCTTGCAGAGCTACCCGGGCACGGTGTTCCTGGTCAGCCACGACCGGCGTTTTCTCGACAACGTCGTCACCAGCACCATCGCCTGGGAGGGCGACCCGGTCTACGGCGGCAAGACGGGCTTCTGGCGTGAATACGAAGGCGGCTACGAAGACTGGAAGCAGCAGCGCGAGCGCGGGCGCGTGGCGGCGCTGCAGCCGGCGGCGGCCCCCTTGGCCGCGCCTGCGTCCAAGCCCGCCGCGGCCACGCGCGGTGACGCCCCCAAGGCCAAGCTCAGCTACAAGGAACAGCGTGAACTCGACGGCTTGCCGGCGCGCATCGAGGCGCTGGAGGTCGAACAGGCGCGCATCGCCGCCGAGCTGGCCAGCGCCGACCTTTACGCCAAGGAGCCGCAGCGTGTGCCGGCGCTGCAGGCGCGTCACGACAGCATCGAGACCGAGCTGCTGGCGGCGCTGGAGCGCTGGGAGATTCTGGGCGCGCGCTGAAGCTGGCAGCGCCGGCCGGGCCGGCTCATTCGTCAAGGGCACCCAGCAACTCGCGCAACAGCTCAGGCCCGGGCTGGGCCGGTGTGTCGTCGGGGTGGGCGGCAGCCCAGTCCAGCGCCAGTACGAGCGGCACCCAGCGTTCCTGCACGTCGCTGCCTTCGGCCGTGGTGGGCGGCTGCCAGCGCGCGACGGCATTGAACATGCGCACGGGCAGGGCCACGCGGCGTATCTGGTCCGAGCCCAGCTCGCCGCAATGGCGCGGCGGCGAGGTGACGAGAAACTCGCGGCAGGTGATGGGCCGCTCGGCATAGAGGCCGCAAGACTCGTGCTCCAGCAAGGGGCAGGGCACGCCGGCGGCGAAGTAGGCGGTGAGCTGGCGGCGGTATTCGGCCTCGCTCCAGCCGGCCCATTGCTGCAGCGGGGCCAGCAGTCCGGCACGGTCCAGCGCAGCCAAGGCCTCGTCGAAGCGCGCGTGCAGTGCGTCGCGCCGTGCCGCGGGCAGGGCGGCGATGTGGGTGTGCAGGCGCCGCGCTTCGACCTCGGAAATGGCCACCAGGCTGCGGCAGCAGGCGCCGCAGCCGGCGCGGCAGCTGATGCGCGCGCCGGCGGCTTCCACCGCCTGCTGCGTTTGCGCCACCACGCTGTCGGCGATGGCGCGGGCCAGCGGCAGCAGGTCGGTGCGATGGACCGGCCCCGCGGGCACCGTGGCCTGCAGGCTGAGGCTGAAACCTTCGCCCTGCACCGTGAACTCGGCGCGTGCCAGGGCCGCAGCGGTGGGGCTGTCCATGGCCTGCATTCTGCAGCCCCGCCTCGCGCCCGATCTACAGGCCGCTGAGCGCCCCGGGGTGCGAGCGCGTGACGATCAGCGCCGACTGCAGGTACAGCGCGTTGAGCAGTCGCTCGGCGCGGTCGCGGTCGAAGCCGGGCCATCTGGCGATCTCGCGCAGCGGCGTCGTCTGCCCCTGCAGGCGCTGCACCGCCTCGGCCAGGGCGCCCACCGGCTCGGCCACGTCCAGGCTGGCACCGGGGGTGACGCGGTAGGTGGCGATACCGGCAATTTCCGGCAACAGCGCACCGCGCGCGCCATGCAGCGCCAGGTGCCACAGCAGCGGGCCCAGGTCGTAGGGCGTGCCGGCGGCGTCGCTGTTGGCCGCGTCGGCTTCGCTGCTGTCGTTGTTCAGCGAGGCCACGCGCAGCACGCGCAGGGTCAGCAGGCCCAGGGCTTGCCAGGGCGGGGTGGTCAGAGGGCAGCGCACGCGGCGTTGGGCCGGCAGCACCGCCATCTCCAGCACGTGCCCTTGGTCATCCTGCAGGTGCAGCTGCAGCACGCTGTTGTGGCGCAGTGACGCGGCCAGCACTTCCAGCAGGTCCAGGCCGTCGCCGGGCCGGTGGTCGGCGGCAAAACGCTGCAGGTCCTGCATCAAGGAAGGGTTCAGCGAGGCCAGGTGGGTGGTGCCGGCGTCGCTGTCACGGCGCATGCCGCGGCGCGCCGCGATGCGCTGCTGGTCGCCCACGCGGCGCTGGGGGTGGCCGCTGTGCGGCTGCGTGGTCTGGAACATGGGTCTGGGTAGCTCGTTCACACCTGGATTGGAAGCGCCAGAACACACGCGGCCGCAGGCGGCCGTGTTTCAACTGTGTCTGGACGTACTGTGGGCGGCGTGCGTCGCCGTCGCCGCGGCCACGCACTGCCGCAGCACGCGCCAGAAGCGTGAGTCCTGCGAGGTCGCAAAGTTCACCCGCATCAGCGTGGTGGGCCGGGGTGTGGCGTGGAACAGCGAGCCTGGGGCCGTCAGCCAGCCTTGGTCCAGCAGCGTCTGGGCCAGGCCTTCGGTGTCGGCGCCCACGTCCACCCAGCCGAAAAGGCCCGCTGGCGGTGCGACGAACTCAAAGCCGGCCTCGCGCGCCAGCTTCACCGTGCGCACACGTGCTGCGGCCAGCAGCGAGCCCACACGTTCGGCGTGGCGGCGCAGGCTGCCTTGCTCCAGGCACAACGCCACCGCCTCTTCCAGCGGGCCGGGCGTGCCCAGCGAGGCCACGAGCTTGCTGTCCACCAGGCGTTCGGCCAGCGCCGGTGCGGCGGCGACAAAACCCACGCGCCACTGCGGCACCAGGATCTTGCTGAAGCCCGAGACATAGACCGTGCGCTGGAGCCCGTCCAGCTGCGCCAGCCGCGTGGCGTGCGACGGCGCCAGCCAGGCGTAGGTGTCGTCCTCGACGATGGTGAGGTCGTGCGCCTCGGCCAGGCGCAGCACCTGGTGGGCGGCAGCGGGCGTGAGGCTCGCGCCCGTGGGGTTGTGCAGCACCGAGACGGTGACGTACAGGCGCGGTTTGTGGGCCTTCAGCAGCGCTTCCATCACGGCCAGGTCGGGGCCGCCGTCCGCGGTGGTGCCACGCGGGACGGGCAGCAGGCGCATGCCCATGCGTGTGAGCCGTGCGTACTCCACCGCCCAGCCGGGCTCGTCCACCAGCACAGCATCACCGGCTTGCAGCAGCGTGCGGCTGATGAGGTCCAGCGCGTGCGTGGCGCCCAGGGTGGTGACGATCTGCGCGCTGCCGGCGGCCACGCCCAGATCGGCCAGCCGCTGCGACAGCGCGGCGCGCAGGCGCGGGCTGCCTGCGGGCTCGCCATAGCGAAGCCAGGCCTCGGGCTCGGCGCAGACGCGGCGCAACGCGCGCTGCAGCAGGGGTGCGTCCAGCCACGCCTCGGGCAGCGTGCCCATGCCGGGTGCCGGCAAGCCGCCTTGCGCCTGGAACATGCTGCGGATGAGCGCCGTGGCATCCACCGGCGCCGGGCGGTGTCGGCGCGCGCCGGGGGCCTCGGCGCCCTGGGCCCGGGCAGCGGTGCCGGTGTTGCCCGGGCTGCGCAATTCAGGCGGCTCGCGGAGGTCGCGCACGAAGTGCCCGCGCTGCGGCCGCGCTTCCACCAGGCCGCGCGCCTGCAGCAGGTCGTAGGCGGCCACCACCGTGCTGGGGCTGACGGCGTGCCGCAGCGCGCAGCTGCGCACGGAAGGCAGGCGCGCGCCGGCGGCCAGCAGACGCTGCTGGATGCGTTCGGCAAAGCGCTCGGCCAGCTGCTCGGGCAGCGTGATGCTGGCGGCACGTGCCAGCGGGCTGGCGGGCGCGCGGGCCGGGGGCGTCTGTGTCGTGGGCATGAGCAATACAGTATTGCGGTCTGTGCGTTGAAGTGTATGGTGTCTGTACTGTTCTGGGCGCCTAGACTGGCGCCATGTCGAACACCGCCACGGCCGCCTTGCCTTCTGCCTCAAGCTCAGCCATGGCCTCCGCCAGTGACGCGCGCCGCGGCTTTCTGCTCGGCGCCCTGGGTGTGGTGATCTTCGCGATGACGCTGCCGATGACGCGCCTGGCCGTCGGCGACCTCAGCGCGCCGCAGCTGCCGCCGGCCTTCGTCACGGCCGGGCGTGCGGCGCTGGCGGGTTTGCTCAGCATCGCCTACCTGCGGGTGGTGCGCGCGCCCCGGCCGCCGCGTGCACTGTGGGCCACGCTCGCGCTCAGTGCGGCCGGCACGGTGCTGGGCTTTCCGCTCTTCCTGGCGCTGGCGCTGCGCGAGGTGGATGCCATGCACGCCGCGGTGGTGACGGGCGTGCTGCCGCTGGCCACCGCGGGGGTGGCGGCGCTGGTGCTGCGCCAGCGGCCGTCGCTGGCCTTCTGGGCCTGCGCGCTGGCCGGCTGCGGCCTCGTGCTGGGCTTCGCGGCGTGGCAGGGTGGCGGCGCTCTCTCGGCCGCTGACGGCCTGCTGCTGGGCGCCGTGCTGTGCGGCGCGGTGGCCTATGTGGCCGGCGCACGCGCCGCGGCGGTGATGCCGGCCGAACACGTCATCGGCTGGGTGCTGGTGGCGTCCTTGCCCTTGACGCTGCCGGCGGCGCTCTGGCTGCGGCCCACGCAAGCGGCCAGTGCCGCGGCCTGGGGCGGCTTCGTCTACGTCAGCGTGTTCTCGATGTGGCTGGGCTTCTTCGCCTGGTACCGCGGCCTGGCGCTGGGCGGTGTGGTGCGCGTCAGCCAGGTGCAGCTGCTGCAGCCTTTCCTGGCCCTGCTGTTCGCGGTGCCGGTGCTGGGCGAGAAGCTGGAGCCCGTGACCTTGTTCTTCGCGCTGGCGGTGATGGCCGTGGTCTTCATCGGCCGGCGCCTGCCGGTGCGCACCCCGCGTTAACCTTCCTGTCCTTGTCTGGCGAAAGCTCCCCATGACCGCATGGCAACTGGCGCGCCGCGCCGACCGGCTGAACCCCTCCACCATCCGCGAGATCCTGAAGCTCACCGAGCGGCCGGGCATCGTCTCGCTGGCCGGCGGGCTGCCATCGGCCGACACCTTCCCGGTGGAAGCGATGCGCGTGGCCACCGAGCGTGTGCTGCGTGAGCAGCCTCGCGAGGCGCTGCAATACGCGGCCAGCGAAGGCCTGGGCCCGCTGCGCGAATGGGTGGCGGCCGAGCTGGGCACGCAGGGCCTGCAGTGCGATGCCGGCCAGGTGCTCATCACCACCGGCTCGCAGCAGGGGCTGGATCTGGTGGGCAAGGTGCTCATCGACCCCGGCAGCGTGGTGGCGGTGGAGTCGCCCACCTACCTCGGCGCCTTGCAGGCCTTCGCGCCCTACGAGCCCGAGTTCAAAGCACTGGCTGGTGACGACGAAGGCCCGCTGCCCGATGCGGTGCGCGCCGCGCGTGGCGCCCGCTTCGTCTACCTGCTGCCCAACTTCCAGAACCCGAGCGGCCGCTGCGTCAGCGCCGCGCGGCGTGAGGCGCTGGTGGATGCGGCCGCGGCGGCCGGCCTGCCCATCGTCGAAGACAACCCTTATGGCGACCTGTGGTTCGACACGCCGCCACCGCCGCCGCAGAGCGCGCGCGCCGGGGTGGGCGAGGGGGGCGGTGCCGTCTACCTGGGCTCGTTCTCCAAGGTGCTGGCGCCGGGCCTGCGCCTGGGCTATCTCGTCGCGCCGAAAGCCCTCTACCCCAAGCTGCTGCAGGCCAAGCAGGCCGCCGACCTGCACACGCCGGGCTTCAACCAGCGCATCGTCTACGAGGTCATCAAGGACGGCTTCCTGCGCGACCACGTGCCCACCATCCGCGCCCGCTACCAGCGGCAGCGTGACGCGATGAGCGCGGCGCTGACCGCCCACATGCCGGCCGGCACGAGCTGGCAGGTGCCCGTCGGCGGCATGTTCTTCTGGTTGCAGCTGCCAGCGCACATCGACGCCACCGCGCTGCTGCCCCAGGCCGTGGAAGCGGGCATGGCCTTCGTGCCCGGCAGCACCTTCTTCCCGCACGGCGGCCACGCCAACACGCTGCGCCTGAGCTTCGTGACGGCCACGCCGGCGCAGATCCACACCGCCGTGGCCGCGCTGGCGCAGGTCTTGGCGCAGGCAATGGCCGCGGCCTGACATCACCGTTGATCCCTGAACCCATGCGCAGACTTTTCCATCAGGTGGATGTGTTCACCGCCGTGCCGCTGAAGGGCAACCCGCTGGCCGTGGTGCACGCGGCAGACGGCTTGAGCGAGGCCGCGATGGCGGCCTTCGCGCGCTGGACGAACCTGTCCGAGACCACCTTCCTGCTGCCGCCGCATAACCCGGCGGCCGACTACCGCGTGCGCATCTTCACGCCGGGCGGCGAGTTGCCCTTCGCCGGCCACCCCACCCTCGGCAGCTGCTGGGCCTGGCTGGCCGCCGGCGGGCAGGCGAAGAATGCCGGCGTGGTGGTGCAGGAATGCGGCGTGGGCCTGGTGCGTGTCAAGCGCGATGCCGAGCACTCCCAACGCCTGGCCTTTGCCGCGCCACCGCTGCGCCGCACGGGCCCGATCGAGGCCGATCTGCTGCAGCGCATCGCTGCCGGCCTGGGCGTGGCGGCAGACGACATGCTGCACCACCAGTGGATCGACAACGGCCCCGGCTGGTGCGCCGTGATGTTGAAGAGCGCGGCGCAGGTGCTGGCGGTGCGGCCCGACTGGGCGCTGCTGGGCGACGTGAAGCTCGGCCTGGTCGGCGCGCAGCCGCCCGGACACGAGGCGCTCTTCGAGGTGCGTGCCTTCGTGCCGGCGCTGGGTGTGCCCGAAGACCCCGTCACCGGCAGCCTGAATGCCGGCCTGGCGCAGTGGCTCATCGGCGCAGGCCTCGCACCACCGGCCTACATTGCCGTGCAGGGCACGGCGCTCGGCCGCGACGGCCGCGTGTTCGTGCAGCGTGACGACGGCGGCGACATCTGGGTGGGCGGAGACATCGCGCCCTGTATCGAAGGTGAAGTGCAGCTGTGAGCGCCACCGCCGACCCCGCACCCATCATCACTGGCGCTGCCACCGCGGTGGACCATCTCGTGGTCGCCGCCGCCACGCTGGAACAAGGCGTGGCCTGGTGCGAGGCCACGCTGGGCATCACGCCCGGCCCGGGCGGCCAGCATGCGTTGATGGGCACGCACAACCGGCTTTGCCGCATCGACGGGCCGGCGCCTTCGCCGGCTTTTCCGAACAGCTACCTGGAAATCATCGCCATCGACCCGGCCGCCGCCGCACCGGGCCGCGCGCGCTGGTTCGGGCTCGACGACCCCGCACTGCAGGCCCGCATCGCGCAGGCCCCGCGGCTGGTGCATGTGGTGGCGCGCAGCGCGATGCTGGACATGCACCGCTGGGGTCTCATCACGGTGGGCCATCAGCCCGGCAACCCGGTGATGCTGGGGCGCGACACGCCACAAGGCCGCCTGGACTGGCAGATCCTGCTGCGCGATGACGGCGCCTTGCTGTGCGGCGGCGCCTTGCCCACGCTCATTCAGTGGGCCGGCCCGCACCCCACGGCTGCGATGGCGCCGGCTGGCGTGGCGCTGCAGTCGTTGTCGCTGCAGGGCCTGCCGATGCGCTCGCGCGAGGTGCTGCGCCTGCGTGGCGTGGAGCACCGCGACAGCGGCCCCGCCTTGCGTGCCGTGCTCAACACGCCCCGGGGCGACGTGATGCTGGAAAGCGCCGCATGACGACGACGATCGCGACGACCGGCTTGACGACAGAAGAACTCTTCCGCGAAGACGCCGCGCTGCTGCAGTGCACGGCCAGGGTGCTGGCCGTCGACGAGATGGGCGTGATGCTGGACCGCACGGTCTTCTACCCGCTCGGCGGCGGCCAGGCTGGGGACACCGGCACGCTCGCCACGGCCAGCGGCGCGGTGCTGGCCATCGCCGATACGCGCAAGCACAAGGCCCAGGACGGCAGCTTCACCGGCGCCATCGCGCACGTGCCCGCAGCGGGTGCCGACCCGTCGCTGCTGGCCCTTTTCAAGCCCGGCGCCATGGTCACGGCGCAGGTCAACGCCGCACGCCGCCAGGCGCACCGCCGCTTCCACACCGCCACGCACCTGCTGTGCGCGCTGGTGCCCCATCCGGTGGACGGCTGCAGCATCACCGAGGCCCATGCCCGGCTCGACTTCCACACCGCGGAGCCGCTGGACAAGGACGTGCTCAGCGCCGGCATCGCGCGCCTGGTGGCGGGGGCCCACCCCGTGAGCCACCGCTGGATCAGCGAGGCCGAACTGGATGCCAACCCGCAGCTCGTGCGCAGCATGAGCGTGCAACCGCCGAGAACGGCATCGGGCCTGGGCCGCGTGCGCGTGCTGGACATCGAGGGCGTGGATCTTCAGCCCTGCGGCGGCACCCACGTCGGCAACACGGCCGAGGTGGGCGCCGTCATCGTGACGAAGATCGAAAAGAAAAGCGCGATGACGCGCCGTGTGGTGCTCGGCTTCGCCGAGCCACCACGGGCTTGAGCGAAGTCAGGGATTCCTGAAGTCGTCGTGGCAGGCCTTGCAGGTGCCTGCGGTGGCGGTGAACGCGGCCTTCAAGCCGTCCAGCGTCTTCGCGCCGGCAGCCAGCTTGGCCGATTCTTCCTGCAGCTTCTTCGCGCCAGCGTCGAACTTGGCGCGGTCGGTCCAGACATTCGCCTTGGGTGTGCCTTTCTCGGTGCCGGCCGTGCCTTCGACGAAACCGGCGAAGGGCAGCTTGGCCATGTCGGCCACGATCTCGGCATTGGCCGTCGCGGCGGCGGCATCGAAGGGCACACGGCCCTGGGCCATCGCGCCCAGACGCCCGAAGTGCGTGCCCATCACGGTGAAGGCGGCCTTGCGGTACTTGACCGCGTCTTCCGGCTTCTGAAACTGCGCGGCGGCGGGCAGGGCGGTGGCCAGGCCGGCGATGGCCGCGATGGTGAAAGCAAGACGTTGCATGCGGTAGGACTCCGTGCGTTGGGGGCGTGGGCTGCAGAACGGGTGGGGCGCGGCCCGGCTTGCAGGCCCGCGCCGCCGCGCAGTGTACGGAGCGGCGCGCATTCCCGTGAAGCCTGCCGCGCCGCGCCCCTTCGCCCCTTTCGCGCCCGGCCTTGATATGGTTGCGGCTTCAACCTCTTGGCCTGCCTCCATGCCCGAGCCCCAACATGCCGCTGCCGTGACCTTGGTTCGCGTCTGGGATCTGCCCACGCGCCTTTTCCACTGGCTGCTGGCAGGGGCGGTGACTGGCTCGCTCATCAGCGCCAAGGTCGGTGGTGCCGCCATGGCCTGGCACTTTCGCTTCGGTTACGTGGTGCTGGTCCTCGTCAGCTTTCGCGTGCTGTGGGGGCTGATGGGCGGGCGTTGGTCGCGCTTTGCGAGCTTCGTCTACGCGCCGGCCACGCTGTGGCGCTACCTGCGCGGGCAGGGCCGTGCCCAGGAGGCGCTGGATGTGGGCCACAGCCCCACCGCGGCGCTTTCGGTGTTTGCGTTGCTGGCCATCCTCGCGCTGCAGTTGAGCACCGGGCTCGTGGCGGATGACGAGATTGCCAACCAGGGCCCGCTGATCCGCCATGTCAGCAGCGAGAACGCGCTGCTGGCCACCAGCTGGCACAAGACCTGGGGCCAGTGGACGGTGCTCGGCCTGGTCGCCCTGCACATCGCGGCCATCGTCTTCTACCTCGTGAAGAAGCGCATCAACCTCGTGACGCCCATGCTCAGCGGCGACAAGACCTTGCCCGCCAGCACGCCGGCCAGCGCCGATGCCTGGCCGCAGCGCCTGCTGGCAGCCGTGCTGCTGGTGCTGTGCGTGGGCCTGGCGTGGTGGGTCTCGGCGCAGGCGGGCCTCTAGGAACGCAACATTCAGGCACGACGATGAGCGAAGGCCCGCAAATTCAACTGCTGCAAGCCGAGGCGCCGGATTTGCTGGCCAGCGCGCGCGAGCTGTTCCGCGAATACGCCGACGGCCTGAGCGTCGACCTGTGCTTCCAGAATTTCGACGAAGAGCTGGCCGCGCTGCCCGGCCCCTATGCCGAGCCCGGCGGCGCGCTGCTCGTGGCCTTCGTGGACGGCCAGCCCGCAGGCTGCGGCGCCCTGCGCCCCTTGCCCGACGCCGACTATCCCAACGCCTGCGAGATGAAGCGCCTGTTCGTGCGCCGCGCCTTTCGCCGCTTCGGCCTGGGCCGGCTGCTGGCGCAGCAGTTGCTGGACCTGGCCACCCGCGCCGGCTACAGCACGCTGCTGCTGGACACGCTGGACGACATGGAAGCCGCCCGCGGCCTCTACGCCAGCCTGGGCTTCGAGGAGATTCCGCCCTACTACTTCAACCCGCTGCCCGGGGCGCATTACCTGAAGGTGGAGCTCGATCAACCGGGCTCGCGCTGGTAGCCCGCGTTCGCGCCGTGGCGCCCAGTGCCTGGGGCATCATCGAGGCTCGACATCCAGTGCGCGGAGACCGCCATCACCACCTCGCTAGAACTGCATGCCGGCGACCTTCGCCTGGCCCTGCGCCCGGATCTGGGTGGCTGCATCGCCGGGCTGTGGCTCGGCCAGGATGCGGTGCTGCGCAGCACCGAGCCGGCCGCACTCACCACCTCGCGTCTGTCCGGCTGCTACCCGCTGGTGCCCTACAGCGGCCGCCTGGGTTACCGGCGTTTCACTTGGCTCGGGCAGGCGCACACGACCTCCGCCAATTTCGACGACAACCCGCATTCGGTGCACGGCGTGGCCTGGCAGCGGCCTTGGACCGTGGACGCACGCAGCGCTGCCGAGGCCGAACTGGTCTACGCGCACAGGCCCGATGCGCACTGGCCCTTTGCCTTCTCGCTGCGCCAGCGCTTCGTGCTCACGCCCGCTGCTCTGGAGGTGCACCTCGCCTTCACCAACGAGGCAGCCACCGCACAACCGGTGGGGCTGGGCTGGCACCCCTACTTTCCGAAGCGCCCGCACAGCCGTCTGCATATCGAGGTGAGCGAGCGCTGGGACAGCGACGCCAGCGGCCTGTCGACCCACCGCGTGCCACAGCCGAGCATCGCTGCCGACGTGGCGCAGCTGGCGTTCGACCATTGCTTCGAAGGCTGGCGTGGCCCGGCGCGCATCGACGACGACAAGCTCTCGATGCGGATGAGCTCGTCGCTGCCCTACTTGGTGGTCTTCACGCAGGGCACCAAGCCTTATTACTGCGTCGAGCCCGTCAGCCACGTCAGCAACGCCATCCAGATGGCCGGCCCTGCAGCGCACGGACTGCGCAGCGTGGCGCCCGGCGCCACATCGGCCGCGTGGATGAAGCTGGAGGTGGCGCACGCATGACCGGCATGACGGACATGGCGGGCCTGGCAGCGCCGGCCGCAGCGGCCGCAGTGGCCGATTGGCAGGCCTTGCCGGTGCCGGCTTCACTGCTGGGCGAATCGCCTTTCTGGCATCCCGATGAAGCGGCGCTGTACTGGTGTGACATTCCGGGCCGGCTGCTGAACCGCTGGGTGCCGGCGACGCGCACGCACACCCCGTGGCCCCTGGACAGCGAGCCCGGCTGCTGCGCGCCCTTGCCGGGCGGCGGCTTGATGCTCGCTTGCCGCGATGGCCTGTGGCGCTTCAACCCGGCCAGCGGCACACGCCAGCGGGTGGCGGCGCCGCCCTACGACACCGCCAGTGAACGCTTCAACGACGGCAAGGCCGACCCGCAGGGCCGCTTCTGGGTGGGCACGATCTACGAGCCGCGCACGCCCGCCGATGCCGCGCTGTACCGCTGGGCCGGCGCGCGGCTGGACAAGGTGGTGCGGGGCATCACCGTCAGCAACGGCCTGGCGTTCAGCCCCGACGGCCGCACGCTTTACCGCAGCGACACCACGAGCCATCGTGTCTTCGCGTGCGATTTCGATGGCCACGACGGCAGCCTCTCGCGCGAACGCGTGTTCGCCGAGTTCCCGCAGAAGGTGGCCGGGCAGGACTTGGCCGGCTATGGCGGCCGGCCCGACGGCGCTGCGGTGGACGTGGAGGGCGCCTATTGGTGCGCAATGTTCGAGGGCCAGCGTCTGCTGCGTTTGTCGGCGGCGGGTGAACTGCTGGCCGAGCTGCCGCTGCCGGTGCGCTGCCCGACGATGCCCTGTTTCGGCGGGCCCGATCTGCGCACGCTCTTCGTCACCAGCGCGCGGCTGAACCGCCCCGCGGACGAACTCGCGGCGCAGCCACTGGCGGGCTGCGTCTTGAGCCTGCGCGTGGCCGTGCCCGGCCTGCCGGTGAACTTCGCCCGCGGCTAGGCGCGCAGCGCTGGCACTGATGACCGACCGCGCCGCGCTCCTCACCCGTCTGCACGAAACGCGCGACTGGGACCTGGCCGTCATCGGCGGCGGTGCGGTGGGCCTGGGCGTGGCGCTGGACGCCGCGGTGCGTGGCTTCAGTGTGGTGCTGGTGGAGTCGCACGATTTCGCCTCGGGCACCTCGTCGCGCGCCACCAAGCTGGCGCACGGCGGCGTGCGCTACCTGGCGCAAGGCGACATCGGCCTCGTGCGCGAGGCACTGCACGAGCGCACGGCACTGCTGCACAACGCGCCGCACGCGGCGCAGCGCCTGCCCTTCGTGATGCCCGCCTACCAGTGGTGGGAGCGCGGCTTTTACGGCGCCGGCCTGAAGATGTACGACGCGCTGGCCGGCCGCCAGGGCCTGGGCGGCACGGAATGGTTGAGTGCCGCGCGCACGCAGGCGCTGCTGCCGGGCGTGAATGCCCACGGCCCGCTCGGGCGCCTGCAGGGCGGCGTGCGCTACTGGGACGGCCAGTTCGACGACGCAAGGCTGGCCTTGCTGCTGGCGCGCACGGCCCTCGCGCGCGGCGCGCTGGTGCTGAACCATTGCGCCGTCACTGGCTTGCTGCATGAAAACGCCCAGGTGCGTGGCCTGCAGGTGCAAGACGGCGAAACCGGCGCCAGCGCCACGCTGCGTGCGCGCTGCGTGGTCAACGCCACTGGCGTGTGGGTCGATGCAGTGCGGGCCATGGATCGCAGCGGCGCATCAGCGGACGCAGCCGCGGCTGCGCCAGTCATGCCGCTGGTGGCGCCCAGCCAGGGCGTGCACCTCGTCGTCGACCGCGCCTTCCTGCCCGGCGATCACGCCTTGCTGGTGCCCAAGACGGCCGATGGCCGCGTGCTTTTCGCCGTGCCCTGGCTGGGCAAGACCATCCTGGGCACCACCGACACGCCGCGCCAGGACCTGGCCCGTGAGCCCCAGCCCTTCGCCGAAGAGGTGGCCTTCATCCTGGGCGAATCGGCGCGCTACCTGGCACGCGCGCCGCAGCGCAGCGACGTGCGCTCGGTCTGGGTGGGCCTGCGCCCGCTGGTGAAGGCGCAGGGCGAGAGCCTCGACACCAAGGCCTTGTCGCGGGAACACACCGTGCTCGTCGCGCCCTCGGGCCTGGTGACGGTGACCGGCGGCAAGTGGACCACCTACCGTTCGATGGCCGAAGACGTGCTGGCGCGCGCGATGGCGCGCGGCCTGCTGCCGCACAAGCCCGCCGGCATGGCGGCGAAGCTGCCGCTGCGGGGGGCGGCCCCCGGGCGGCCGCTGAGCGAGCCGCCGGGTGAACACCTCTACGGCAGCGAAGCCGCGGCCCTGCGCCAGCTGCCTGGCGCCACGAACTGGCTGTGGCGCGACGCCGAGACCGGGCGCGGTGCGCTGAGCGAAGCGATGGTGCGTTTTGCCGTGCGCTTCGAGCTCGCACGCAGCGTCGAAGACGTGCTGGCGCGGCGCTGCCGGCTGCTGTTTCTGGATGCCGCCGAAGCCGCGCGTGTGGCCCCAGCGGTGGCCGGCATCGTGGCCGACGAGCTCGGCCGGCCGGTCGACATCACGGCCTTCGAGGCGTTGGCTGCGCAGTACCAGCGCCTGCCTTGATGCCCTGAGCCCTGACGAGCCCGTGGTGTCTCGTCACATGCCGCTGTACTTCACCGAGCAGCCGTAAGGTTTCGTCGAAGCCTGCGTCACCGGCTTGCCGGCGAGCGTTTCGGCCAGCGCTGCCTTGACGTAGTTCTTGGAGGTCGGGATGTCCGACGCCTTCGAGCTCGGCTTGTCGTCGATGCCACCGGCATAGACCAGCGTGCCGGCGGGGTCGACGATGTACATGTGCGGCGTGGTGCGCGCGCCGTAGGCCTTGCCGACCTTGCCGTCGTCGTCCATCAGCGTGGCCGTGGCGGCGGCCTTCTGGCCCTGCATCCAGCGCGCCAGCTCGGCCGGCTTCTTGTAGTCGGAGGCATCGGGCGCGGTCGAGCTCACGGCCAACCAGACCACGCCCTTGGCGGTGGCTTCTTTCTGGGTGCCTTGCATGTTGGTGCTGCTGTAGTGCTTCATCACGAAGGGACAGCCTGGGTTCACCCACTCCAGCACCACGTGCTTGCCCTTGAAGTCGGCCAGCGAGACGGGCTTGCCCGTGGCGTCGTTGACGGTGAAGGCCGGCGCGGGCTGGCCCACGGTGGCCGTGGCATTGGCCAGGGCCGAGGCGCTCAGCAGTGCCAAGGCGCTGGCCATCAACAAGGTCTTCATCGGTGCATCTCCTGAGTCAAGGCGAGGGCAGGGAGAGAAGTGCGGTGCGCACTTCGTCGACGGACAGAATTTCGCTCAGAAGCTGCGGCCCTGCCGTGCCGGGGGCATAGAGCGCGTACACCGGCACGCCGCTGCGGCCCAGGCGGGCGAGCTCGGCGGTGATGGCGGCGTCGCGCCGCGTCCAGTCGGCGCGCAGCAACAGCACCTTGCGCTCGTCGAAGGCCTTCATCACTTCGGTTCGCGACAGGGTCGCGCGCTTGTTGAACTGGCAGCTCACGCACCACGCGGCAGTGAAATCGACGAATACCGGCCGGCCCTCGGCGCGCGCCTGCGCCACGCGCTCGGCGGACCAGGGCTGCCAGCGCTCGGCTGGGGAGGAGGGGTCGCCCGCTGCCGCGCTGGCCGGGCCCGGCGCGGCCACGGCTTCCTGGCGCAGGCTGGGGCCGGCCCAGAACAGAACCGCCGCCATCAGCAGCACGGCCACGGTACCGAAGCCGCGGCGCGCGGCGGTGCCCAGCCCGGGCGAGCCCAGCGCCCAGGCCGCGAAGGCCAGCGCCACCAGCAGCAGCAGCAAGGCCGCGGCGCCGTCGATGCCTGTCTGCTGGCCCAGCACCCATACCAGCCACACCACGGTGGCAAACATCGGGAAGGCCATCAGCGTCTTGAAGTGCGACATCCACACCCCCGGCCGCGGCATGGCGCGCGCCACGCGCGGCCACGCGCTGGCGGCCAGGTAGGGCAGGGCCATGCCGAAGCCCAAGGCGGCGAAGACACTCAGCGCTTCAGCGGTGGGCAGCGTGACCGCCAGGCCCAGCGAGGCGCCCATGAAAGGCGCGGTGCACGGCGAGGCCACCGCCACGGCCAGCACCCCGGTGAGCGCCGAATCCACCACCGGGTGGCGCGCCCGCGCCGCCGCCAACGAGCTGGGCAGCACCGAGCCGAGCTCGAAGACGCCGGCCAGGTTCAGGCCGATCAGCGTGAACAGCGCGGCAAGACCCGCGACCACCGCTGGCGACTGCAGCTGGAAGCCCCACCCGAGCTGTTCACCGCCGGCGCGCAAGGCCAGCAGCAACCCGGCCAGTGCGACGAAAGACACCACCACGCCGGCCGTGTAGGCCAGGCCGCCGGCGAGCAGCGCGCGGCGGTCGTGGGCGTGGCCGGCGAAGCCCATCACCTTGAGCGACAGCACCGGGAAGACGCAGGGCATCAGGTTCAGGAGCGCCCCGCCTACGAGTGCCGCGAGCAGTGCCCAGCCCAGGCTGGTGGCGGGCGGCGCGCTGCTGGCGGCGGCCGGGCCGGCGCCTTCCACCAAGGGGGGCAGTGCAGTGGCCGGGGCCGCCGCCGCAGGCCAGGTGCCGCTGACCGCCACCTGCACCAGCGCGCCCGTGGGCACGCCTTCGGCCACCAGCACGCTGGGCAGCGTGGCGGGCGATGCGCTGCGCTGCGGGTCGAGCGGCACGCGCGCGGTCCAGGTGCCGCCGTCCCAACGTGTTGCCGGCTTCGCAGCGTTGTTGATGACGCCCGGGGTCTCGGGGAAGTAGCTGAGCGTCTTGCCCTGCCACGCTGTGGGCAGGCCGCTGACCTTGACCACCAGCACGCCGTTTTCCACCGTCGCGCTGGCCTGGCTGCCGGCCGCGGGCTGCGGCAGCGCCGCGCGGGCAGCGCTGAACAGCGCGGCATCGCCAGCCGTGGCGGCTTGCACGGGCACGCGCAGGCTGAAGTCACCGCCTTCGGGGATGCACACGTCCTTGCACACCAGCCAGTCGGCGCGCAGCTTGACGTCGAGCGTGTTGCCGCTGAAGCCGGCCGGCACGGTGATGGCCACCGGCAGCAGCAGTGTGCCTTCGTAGCCGAAGTTGAGCAGCGGGCCCAGCGGCAGCTTCGCGGGCGTCGGCCATTCGATGTCACCGGCCGTCACACCGGCGGGCAGCTGCCATTCCATCGTGGTGGGCAGGCCGGAGTCGCCCGGGTTCTTCCAGTACGTGTGCCAGTGCGGTGCGTGCTGGATCTTCAGGCCCAGCCACATTGGCTTGCCGGCCGAGACGCCCTCGGGCGCATGGGCCAGCAACTCGGCCTTGACCTGCGGCGTGGTGACGACGGCACCCTGGGCGATGGCCATGCCGGGCGCCAGCAGCGCAGCGGCCAAGGTCAACAACATCGCCAGTGCGGGCGGGAACAAGGGCTTGAAGATCTTCATCGGGCGGGCAATTCACGGCCGCCGGGGGCCGGCAGCGGAGGTAGGACGCTGAGCGCCGTGATCGGTTCCGTGGCGGTGGCGGATTGTCCGCCGCCACGGCGCGGCAGGCGCAGGGTCTGGCCGATGGCCGTGACGCTGAAGTCGGCTTCGGCAATGCCGCGCTGGCGGCGTGCCGCCGCCAGCGCCCGCGGCGGCTCGTCCAGCGATTCGTCCGTCAGCTCGAAGGTGCCCCAGTGGATGCCCAGGGAACGCCGCGCGCCCAGGTCGAGATGCATGCGAACGGATTCGTCGGGGTTGACGTGCTGTTCTGTCATGAACCAGCGCGGCTCGTAGGCCCCCACCGGAATCAAGGCCAGGTCGAAGCCACCCGCTGATTGACGTGGCGCGAAGCGCGCGCGGACATCGGCGAAGTCCTTCGAATAGCCAGTGTCGCCCGCAAAGTAGGCGTGGAAATCCGGCGCGAAGAGGGCCCAGCCGCCCCACAGCGTCTTGAGGCGGTCGGTGATGCCGCGCGCCGACCAGTGCTGCACGGGCGTGAACACGAACTCCACGCCGTTCAGCGTGTGGGTCTGCCACCAGTCGAGCTCGACCGCGTTGCTGATGCCGAGATCGGCGAACCAGGCTTTCAGGCCCAGCGGCACGAGAAAAAGCGGTGGGCCGCCGGCTTGCTGGTTCAGTGCCTGTAGGCTGGCGACATCGCAGTGGTCGTAATGGTTGTGCGAGATGACCACGGCGTCGATGCGCGGCAGGTCGGCGAGTGCCACCCCTGGGGGCTGCGCCCGCTTCGGGCCTGCCCACTGCACGGGCGCAGCGCGCTCGGAAAAGATGGGGTCGGTGAGTACGTTCAGGCCGCCCGCCTGCAGCAGCACCGTGGCGTGGCCTATCCACGTAGCGGCCGGCTGCATCGCCGCGCCTGCGGTGGCGTTGCTGCGGACGAATGCGAGGTCGGGTGCGACTTGCGGCGT
>JANMMD010000224.1:0-5398 GCA_031372905.1 Betaproteobacteria bacterium | reverse complement strand
CGGCCCCATCACCGAGGCCTTCGAGAAGAAGACGGGTGTCAAGGTGCTGCTGTGGCGCAGCAGTTCAGAGAAAGTACTGCAGCGCGCGGTGACGGAAGCGCGTGCCGGCCGCTTTGCCTGCGACGTGCTCGAGACCAACGGCCCGGAGATGGAAGCGCTGTACCGCGAGAAGCTGCTGACCGAATTCCATAGCCCGCATTTCAAGGACTTGCCGCCGGCGGCCTTTCCGAAGCACCGGCACTACGTCGCCGACCGCTTCAATTTCTTCACCATTGGCTACAACACCAACCTCATCAAGCCGGAAGAGGTGCCCAACAGCTACCTGGACCTCGCGCACCCGCGCTTTGCCGGCAAGCTGGCGCTCGAATCGGGTGACACCGACTGGTTCGGTGCCATCGTCAAGCACATGGGCGAGAAAGAAGGCCTGGCCTTCTTCCGCAAGCTGGCAGAGGCAAAACCGCAAATGCGCACCGGCCACACCTTGCTGGCCGAGCTGGTGAGCTCGGGCGAAGTGCCCATCACCGCCACCATCTACAACCACAACATCGAGCGCCTGGCCGTTCGCGGCGCGCCGGTGAAGTGGAAAGCGTTGAACCCCACCTTCGGCCGGCCCAATGCCATTGGTGTGGTGCCGCGCGCGCAGCACCCGCATGCGGCGCTGCTGTTCACCGACTTCATGCTGTCGCGTGAAGGGCAGCAGCTGCTGAAGGAACGCAACCGTGTGCCGTCCAGCATTGCGGTTGATTCGCCCTTGAACAAGTTCCCCTTCGAGATGATCGACCCAGTGATCACGCTGGACGAGTCCGACAAGTGGGACAAGCTTTGGTCCGAACTGTTCCTCAAGGGGCAGAAGGTCCAGAAAGAAACCGAGTAGGAGACATCATGATCAACAAGCGCCAATTCACCCAACTGGTGGCCGGTGCGGCCGCCTCTCTGGCCTTGCCGCGCGCCTTTGCACAGGCCAAGGGCAGCGCCGTCGAACTGGCCGGCTACACCGGCGCGGACCGCCAGGCCCGCCTGCTGGAAGGGGCCAAGAAGGAAGGCCCCCTGTCCATCTACACCTCGGCGCAAAGCGATGACATGGGCGCGCTGGTGGCCGGCTTCGAGAAGAAGTACGGCCTGAAGACCACCGTCTGGCGTGCCGGAAGCGAGAAGGTGCTGCAGCGCGCCGTGACCGAGGCACGCGGCAACCGCCACACCGTCGACATCATCGAAACCAACGGCCCCGAGCTGGAGTCGATGAGCCGCGAGAAGATCCTCGTGGCCGTGAAGTCGCCCAACCTGCCGCAGCTCATCCCGCAGGCGCTGCGCCCGCACGGCGAATGGGTGGGCACGCGCCTGAACGTCTTCGTGCAGGCCTGGAACACCAAGCTCGTGAAGAAGGAAGAGCTGCCCAAGACCTGGGAAGACCTCTTGAACCCACGCTGGAAGGGCCGTCTGGGTATCGAAGCCGAAGACCAGGATTGGCTCTCGGGCGTGTGCGCCGAACTCGGCGAGGCCAAGGGCATCAAGCTCTTCAAGGACATCGTCGCGGCCAACGGCATCTCTGTGCGCAAGGGCCACACGCTGCTGACGCAACTGGTGGTGTCGGGCGAGATTCCCTTCTCGCTGACGGTCTACAACTACAAGGCCGAGCAGCTGAAGGAAAAGGGCGCGCCCATCGACTGGATGGCCATCGGCACGCCCATCGCGCGCGCCAACGGCGTCGGCATGGCCAAGGCCGCGCCCAACCCGCATTCGGCGGTGCTCTTCTATGACTTCGAGATCAGCGAGGAAGGGCAGAAGATCCTGGCCACACGCGACTTCGTGCCCACCAGTACCAAGGTCGAGAACCCGTTCAAGAACGGTTTGCGTTTCGTCGACTCGGGCAAGATGCTGGACGAGGGCGACAAGTGGCTGAAGCTGTACACCGAGATCTTCGCGGGCAAGACCAGCTGAGGCCGGCGATGAAGTGCTCCCTCAAGACCTTGCTGGCGGTGGCCGGCGCGATGATGGCCATGGCGGCTGCGGCTCAGACCTCACTGGCCACCTACGAAGGCGCCGACCGCATGCCGCGCCTCATCGAGGCGGCCAAGAAGGAAGGCACGCTGACCCTCTACACCACCATCGCCGAGAAAGACCTCCCCGCGGTCATCAAGCCCTTCGAGGCCAAGTACGGCATCAAGGTCAACGTCTGGCGCAGCGGCACCGACAAGGTGCTGCAGCGCACGCTGGCCGAGGCGGCAGCCAAGCGTGACGAGGTCGATGCGGTGCACTTCGGCAGCCCCGAGATGGAGGCGCTGTCGCGCGAGAAGGTGCTGATGGCGGTGAAGTCGCCCACCTACAAAGACCTCACGCCGGGCTCGGTACCGGCGCATCAGCAATGGGCCGCGACGCTGCTGTCGGTGTGGGTGCAGGCCTACAACACCAACCTCATCAAGAAGGACGAGCTGCCCAAGACCTACGCCGATCTGCTGAACCCGAAATGGAAGGGCAAGCTCGGCCTGGAAGCCAAGAACCAGGACTGGTTCCAGACCATGGTCGAGATCATGGGTGGCGGCGACAAGGGCATGAAGTTCTTCAACGACCTGGTGGCCACCAACGGCATCTCGCCGCGCAAGGGCCACACGCTGCTGAACAACATGGTGGTCTCGGGCGAGGTGCCGCTGGCGCTGACGGTCTACAACTACATGCCCGAGCAGGCCAAGAAGAAGGGCGCGCCGATCGACTGGTTCGTGCTCGAACCTGCGGTGGCCCGCTCCAACGCCGTGGGTGTGGCGGCGCGTGCGAAGCACCCGAATGCCGCGCTGTTGTTCCACGAATACATGCTGACCGACGCGCAGCCGCTGCTGGTGGGCATCGATTACGTGCCGACCAACACCAAGGTGGATTCGCCGCTGAAGGGCGTGAAGATCGTCATCACCGACCCCATCCGCTCGCTGGACGACGCAGCGAAGTGGGAGAAGCTCTTCGACGACACCGTGATCAACCGCGCGCGTTGATGCCGGCGCGCGCTGCTACTTCTCGGAAACCTCGATGAGCACGACACTGACCGCTGGCGACGCCGAGGTGCCGCCCGGCCGCTCTTCGCGCGAGTTGTGGCTCATCACGCTGGGCCACGCGCTGACGCACTGGTACCCGGCCACCTTCTACCTGCTGCTGCCCATCATCGGCAACGAGCTGGGCCTGAGCTTCAGCCAGATCGGCTTGATCATGACCTGCCAGTACCTGGCCGGCGCGGTGGCCAACGTGCCCGGCGGCGTGCTGGTCGACACCGTCGGCCGCAAGGGCCTGCTGATGGGCGTGAGCCTGTTCTGGGTGGGCTTTCCCTACCTGCTGATGAGCTTCAGCCACAGCTATCTGATGTTGCTGGGCTGCGTGGCGCTGGTGGGCGCGGGCAACAGCCTGTGGCACCCCACGGCCATCCCCACGCTGGCGCGGCGTTACCCCGACCGCAAGGGCTTCGTGCTCAGCCTGCACGGCATGGGCGGCAACGCGGGTGACGCCATCGCGCCGCTGGTGGTGGGCGCGCTGCTGGCCTTCATGAGCTGGCGCGAGGTGGTGGTGCTCAACGTCGTGCCGGGCTTGGTGATGTCGCTGCTGATCCTGGTGTTCCTGGGCACGCTGCAGCTGGGGCCCAAGAAAGCCAAAGCCTCCGCCGCAGCGAGCCGGGCTGCGCAGGCCGATCACGGGCAGTCCTTTGCCAGCTACTTGGCCGGGCTGCGGCAACTCCTGCGCAACCGCAGCCTGCTGCTGCTGTCCACGAGCGGCGCCTTCCGCTCGATGACGCAGAACGCGCTGCTGACCTTCCTGCCGTTGTTCCTCGCGCGCGAGATGGGCTGGAGCATGGTGGCGGTGGGCACGGGCATGTTCGCCTTGCAGGCCGCTGGCCTGGCCGCATCGCCGATCGCTGGCCATTTGTCCGACAAGCTCGGCCGCCGCAGCGTGCTGATGGGCAGCATGGCGATGACGGCCGTGGTGCTGCTGTTCATGGCCGTCGCCGGCAAGAGCACGGCCTTCGTGTTTTTCATCGCCGCGCTGGGTTTCTTTCTCTACGCCATTCGGCCCGTCATCCAGGCCTGGACGCTGGAGGCCACGCCCAAGCACATGGGCGGCAGCGCCATCGGCTTGCTGTTCGGTGCGCAGTCGCTGGGTGCCTCGGTGGCGCCGCTGCTGGGCGGCTTGATCGCCGACCATTGGGGGCTCTCCGCCACCTTCTATTTCCTGGCCGCCACCATCGTCTGTGCCAACCTTTTCATCCTGGCCATGCCGCGCGGGGCCGCGTCGACGGTCTCGGTTTGATGTTCTTCTGAACAGAACATGGTTCCGTATGAAAGAAATCCTCGGTAGCATCGCGGCATGAACATGAGCGAGGCTGTCCCGGCCGTCAAAGAGGGCACCGAAAGCGGCTCAGGCCGGCTGTCATCCGTCACTTCCGCCTTGCTGGTGATGAAGGCATTTTCTGCGGAAGAAGCAGAGATCGGCATCAGCAGCCTCGCCAAGCGCCTGGGCCTGGCCAAGAGCACCGTGCACCGCCTGGCGGTGACGCTGGCCGCCGAAGGCTTTCTCGAGCAGAACCCCGACACCGGACGTTACCGGCTGGGCCTGAGCCTGTTCACGCTGGGGGCGCTGGCGCGCCGGCGCATGGATGTCTCCAACGTCTCACGCCCGCTGCTCGGCGTGCTGCGCGACAAGTTCCAGGAAGCGGCCACGCTGGCCATCCTCTCGGGCCCGTCCATCATGTACCTGCACAACCTGTAAAGCGGCCAGGCCATCGGCATCCGCGCTCACATCGGCGACTTGAAGCCCGCGCACTGCACCGCCGAAGGCCGTGTGCTGCTGGCCTTTAGCCCGCCCACCGTGCTGGCCGAAGTGCTGAAGGAAGGCCTGAGCCCGCGCACCGCCAAGACCATCACCAATGCCGCAGCGTTGAAGCGGGCGCTGGACGAAGTGCGCATGGCGGGCTTTGCCATCGACGACGAAGAAAGCGAAGACGGCATGCGCGTGCTGGCCGCGCCGGTGCGCGACATCTCTGGCAAGGTGATCGCTGCCGTGGGTCTGGCCGGGCCCACGCAGCGGCTGACGAAGAAAGACCTGCGCGCCATGGCACCCGAAGTGGTGGCCACCGGTGAGGCGGTGTCCGTTCGTCTGGGCTGGCGGGCGCGCTGATGTCTTCTTCCCATCTGGTGCGCCTGGCCGGTGCAGACACCGCCTTTGCCTGCGAGGCGGACGACACGCTGCTGCGCGCCGCGCAGCGCGCCGGCATCGGCTTTCCCTACGAATGCAATGTCGGCTCTTGCGGCAACTGCAAGTTCGAGTTGATCGAAG
The DNA here is from genome assembly GCA_031372905.1 of Betaproteobacteria bacterium. Classification (GTDB taxonomy): domain Bacteria; phylum Pseudomonadota; class Gammaproteobacteria; order Burkholderiales; family Burkholderiaceae_C; genus Rubrivivax. The sequence continues at coordinate 91 of JANMMD010000224.1, read as the reverse complement.
GTGATGTTGAAACGGCGTGGGCCGAAGCACCCGGCTTGAGCGCCAAAGACCGCGAGCGCAAGCGCCACCTGGGCTGCCAGACGCGGCCGCT
>JANMMD010000195.1:0-2695 GCA_031372905.1 Betaproteobacteria bacterium | reverse complement strand
CGACGGACTTGAACATGGTGATCTCGCCGGGCGATCGACGCAGCGGCGCGGTGCCGCGCGAGAGGTCGTAGAGGTCACCGAGGACGTGGGCCTCGGTGATGACGCCGGCCTTCAGCGGCATCACCACGTCGCCGTTGCCGTTGCGCAAGTCGACGAGGATCTTGACGACATCCAGGATGTCGTCGTTGCTCAGCGTCATCTTGCCTTCCGGCGTGTCGCGGCCCACGCGGGCGTTGAACTTCATGCGGCCGACACGGCTGAGGTCGTAGGTGTCCTCGCTGTAGAACAGGCGGTGGAACAGCGCTTCGACGGCGTCTTCGGTCGGCGGCTCGCCGGGGCGCATCATGCGGTAGATGGCCACACGCGCGGCCAGCTGGTCGGCGGTTTCGTCAGAGGCCAGGGTCTGGCTGATGAACGCGCCCTGGTTGAGCTCGTTCGTGTACAGGCACTGGATGTCCTTGATGCCGGCCGTGCGCAGCTTCTTCAGCAGCGCTTCGGTGAGCTCTTCGTTGGCCTTGGCCACGATCTCGCCGGTGTCGCCATCGACCATGTTCTTGCTGATCACTCGGCCGACGAGGAAGTCTTCCGGCACGCTGACGAAGCCGGTTCCGGCCTGTTCGAGCTGGCGCACATGGCGCGCGGTGATGCGCTTGTCTTTCTCGACGACGACGTTGCCGCTTTTGTCGGTGAGGTCGAAACGCGCCACTTCGCCCTTCAGGCGGTCAGGCACGAACTCCATCTGTGCGCCCGTGTCCATCAGGCGGAAATGGTCGTTCTGGAAGAAGTGCGCGAGGATGGTTTCCGGCGTCAGGCCGATGGCCTTGAGCAGGATGGTGACCGGCATCTTGCGGCGGCGGTCGACGCGGAAGTACAGGATGTCTTTCGGGTCGAACTCGAAGTCGAGCCACGAACCACGGTAAGGAATGATGCGCGCGCTGAAGAGCAGCTTGCCGCTGCTGTGCGTCTTGCCCTTGTCGTGCTCGAAGAACACGCCGGGGCTGCGGTGCAGCTGCGACACGATGACACGCTCGGTGCCGTTGACGATGAAGGAGCCGTAGTCGGTCATCAGGGGCACTTCGCCCATGTAGACCTCTTGCTCCTTGATTTCCTTGACCAGCTTCTGCGGATGCGACTCGCGGTCGTAGATGATCATCTGCAGCTTCGCGCGCACGGCCGCGGCGTAGGTCAGGCCCCGCTGCTGGCACTCGCGCACGTCGAAGGGCGGTTTCGCGATGTTGTATTCGGTGAACTTCATCTCCACAAAACCGTTGTGGGAGACGATGGGGAACGCGGAGATGAACGCCGCCTGCAAGCCTTCGGGCTTGCGTTTCAGCGGTGGCACATCCTTTTGCAGGAAGGCGACATAACTGTCGCTCTGCATGGTGAGCAGATAGGGAACCTTGAGGACACTCTCACGCTTGCCGAAGCTCTTGCGAATACGCTTGCGCTCGGTGTAGGTGTAGGGGGTTGCTTGCGCCATTGAACTCTCCGTGTCGAGAACGCACCCCTGGCCTAGGGGCGCGCTCTGCGGCGACTGGCGACTCGAGCCTTGCGCTCGAGGTCTGGTGACGGGCCACTACCCGTCGCTGGCGGACAACCGAGGCATTGCACCTCAGCCCGACCAAACCCGTTCTCTGCAGTCGGATCAGAGAACACTTCTCAAGGCGGCACGCCGCCCTCAGAAGTGCTCCCTGCGGCACCGAAGTGCCACAGAAAGCGACTTGACTTACTTGATCTCGGCCTTGGCGCCGGCGTCGAGCAGTTTCTTCAGCGCGGCGTCAGCGTCAGCCTTGGGGATGGCTTCCTTGACGGGCTTCGGCGCGCCGTCCACCAGGTCCTTAGCTTCCTTCAGGCCCAGGCCCGTCAGTTCGCGCACGGCCTTGATGACCGAGACCTTCTGGGCGCCAGCGTCCAGCAGGATCACGTTGAATTCGGTCTTCTCTTCAGCGACGGCGGCAGCGGCGCCACCACCACCAGCAGCCGGGGCTGCCATGGCTGCAGCGGACACGCCGAACTTCTCTTCAATGGCCTTGACCAGGTCATTGAGTTCCATCACGGACATGCTGTCCATGGCCGACAGGAAAGCGTCTTTATCGAATGCCATTTGGGGTTCCTCGAAACGTTTGATTCTGAAATTGGGGATGCTGGATCAAGCTGCCGCAGCAGGTGCTTCGGCCGCGGCGTCGTTCGCCACTTCGGCCGCGGCGTCATTTGCAACACCGCCACCGCGCTTTTCGGCCACTGCCGCCAGCACGCCAGCCATGCGCTGGATCGGCGACTTCAGCAGGCCGGCCACCTGGGCGATGAGCACTTCGCGGCTCGGGATCGCGGCCAGGGCTTTGACGCCGTCGACCGTGAGTGCCTTGCCGGCGTAGGCGCCGCCCTTGATGACGAGCTTGTCGTTGGTCTTGGCGAAGTCAGCGATGACTTTCGCCGCAGCCACGGCATCCTCGGAAAAGCCGTAGATCAGCGGACCGACCATGGCACCTTGGGCCACCTCGAACTGGGTACCGGCGACGGCACGACGGGCCAGGGTGTTCTTCAGCACGTGAAGGTACACACCCTTGGACCGCGCATCGACGCGCAGCTTGTTCAGGCTTTCCACGGTGAGGCCACGGTACTCGGCCAACGCCAGCGTCTGCGAACGTGCGGCTTGCGCCGACACATCCGTGACCACGGCAGCCTTCTCGCTTTT
>JANMMD010000194.1:0-11668 GCA_031372905.1 Betaproteobacteria bacterium | reverse complement strand
GAGCTCGACGCGCTCCAAGACCTGCTCCAGACACTCCAGATCCGGCAAGTGATGCAGAGCCGAGGTCGTGATCACCATGTCCACCGACCCCGGCAACAGGCTCGGAAGCTCGCGGATGTCTTCACACAGCGTCTCGATGTTGCGCAGCCCGCGCTGTGCGGCGGCCTCCTTCAACGCATCCAGCATCGGCTGCGACAGGTCTGCGCCGATGAAGCGACAGTCGGGGAACAGTGGCGCCAACTCCAGCAACAGCGGCCCGGGCCCGCAGGCCAAGTCGACGACCGTATCGCCCGGCCGGATCATGCGCGCCAGCTGCGTCAGGTGGTACAGCTGCAGCGCTGAAGTGGGCCCGCCCCACTCGTAGGCCTTCACATAGGCGCGGATCTGCTCCGGGTCCACCATCGCCTCAGGCTCCGGCACACGCACCGGTGTCCGGGTTTCTCGCCACTCGTGCCAGATCAGTTTGTGGATGGGTAGCACGTCAGAGCCCTTTCATCTTCAGCATCTTCATCGCGGGCGGCGGCCGCATCACGGCGGATCCTTGGCGCCAGCGCCGAGGTCGCCCGGCCGGTCCCAGTCCTTCATCAGCATCGTCGGCTCGCCGAAATGACGCTGCAGCTGGCTGCCGCGGCTGCCCCACCGGGCCCAGGCCAGCAGCAGCGCGGGTGTCAGTATCAGCTCGAACACCTGGCCCGAGAGCAAACCGACGGCAGTCATCAGTCCGAAATTGGCGGTGGGCTGGAAGTTCGAGCTGGCGAGCAGCAGGAACTGGCTGACCAGCAAGACCGAGATCGCCATCACCGCAGAGCCGGTGGACTTGAAGGTCCGCGCCACCGCCCAGGTGGCGGACATGCCTTGCTCTCGCCGGTGCCGCCAGCCGTGGTACAGGTGGATGGTGTCGTCCACCGTGATGCCCAGCACGATACCGGCGATGAGCACCGTGGCCGTGTCGAGGTGGATGCCCAGGGCGCCCATGAGCACGAAGACGAAGAAGAGCGGTGCGACATTGGGCACCATGCAGATGGCGGCCGCCGATACCGAGCGCCACAGGAACCACATGAAGATGAAGATCTGTGCGAAGGCGCTGCCGAAACTCATGACCTGCCCGCCCAGGAGCAGTGATGACTGGTCGGCAAACAGCCGTCCGTAACCACCGACTTCCGTCTTCAAGCCTGGCAAGGGATTCGCCACCAAACGCTCCTGGATGCGCTTGACAACCTCACCCAGCGCCTGGGCACCATGCACGTTCAGCGACAACAGGATGCGCCCCTGGGTCATCGAGCGGTCCACCAGGTCGTAGAGGTCGCGCCCGTCGTAGACCAGCAGATACTGCTGCAACAGCTGGCGGTTCTGCGGCAGCGTGCGAAACGAGGGCTTGTTCCCGTTCATCGCGAAGTGCATTTCCTCCACGTGGTCTGCGTAGGACACGCTGCGATCGACCTCGGGCAGCGTCTCCAGCCATTGCTGCAACTCGCGGATGGCACGCAGCTTGTTCAGGTCGATCAAGGCGTCCGGCCCCTCGCCCTGCATCAGGATCTCCAGCGTGCTGACGCCCGAAAGCCGCGATTCGATCAGCCGCGTGGCCTGGCTCGCAGGGTGGCTGGGCTTGAAGAAGGCCAGGATGTCGGACTCGGCCTGCACCTTCAGCACCACGGGCACAGCCGCCAAGGTCAACACCCCGAAGCCGATGATCACCACGCGCGCATGGCGCATGCTGAAAGTGGCGATGCGGGGCGCCAGCTGCCCGAACTTGCCCAGGCCCGAACCCTCGGCGGGCCAGCGATGCTGATCCCAGTGCCGCAGGAACGGCGGCACCAGGAAGAAGACCGTCACGAAGACGAACAGCGTGCCCACCGCGCCGGCCACGCCGAACATCTGGATGGGCGGCATCGGCACGAACACCAGGCTCAGCAAGCCGGCCGAGGTTGTCAGCACATTGAAGAGGCCGGGCTTGAAGCTGCCCGCCAAGGCATCGTCCAGGCTGCGGCCGCGTGAGAGCCCGGCCGCGTGCCCGCGCTGGATGGCCGCGTAGAGATGGATCAAGGTGGCCGAGGTGTAGGCCGCCAGCAGCGATGGCAGCATCGCCGCCACCATCGTGTAGGGCCGGCCCGACCACGCAATGAGGGCCAGCGTGGGCATGATCACCGTGGACATCGCGACGGCGCCGATCACCATCGGCCGCCAGCGCCCGACCACCCACCACATCAGCCCCATGGCCAGCAGCATGGTGATGGGTACGAAGCGCAGGGTGTCGTCGATGACCGACTGCAGCTGCGCGACATCCAGCGTGATGGGGCCGGCATCACCGGCAAAGTGGCTGCGCAAGCCCGCGCTGTCGACCGCGCCGAGCATGGCATCGCGAACCGCCCTGCGCTGGCTGCTGTCGGCCAGCTGTTTGGGCTGCACCACCACGGCGAGCAACGTGCCGTCCTTGGAGGCCAGCGAGCCGGGCGCAAAGCGGTCTGCCATCACCGTGGCGAAGACATCCTTGGGCGTGCGCTTGCCGAGCTTCGTCACGTCCACCAGCGGGCCAACGCTGAAGCCGTCCGAGGTGGCGGAGATGCGCTCGATCGAGGTGATCGACGACACCCGCTCGATCAAGGCCTGCTTCTGCAGCTGCTCGCCGAAGTCATGCAGGCGGCGCAGGAAGTCGGCTTCGTAGAGATCGTCGCCCTGGAAGGCCACGATCATCAATTCGTCGGTGGGAAAAGAGGCGCGAAGCTTGTCTCTGATCACCACGGCCGGCGAACCGGGGGTGTAGTAGACGTCGGGTGCGTTGTCGATGCGCAGCTGCGGCAGCATCAGTGCCGAAGCGAGGTGGATCAACACCACCAGCAGCAGCGCCATTTGCCACCGCAGGATGGGCATCTTCATCGGCGGGCGGCCCGCCCGCTGCGGTGTCAAAAACACGCGGAACATCGGTCAGAACCGCGTCTTGACCCCCAACGCCACGGCGTTGTTGTCTCGGAAAAAACCGCCGAATCCACGTTGTTCGCCTTTGAAATAGTGCCCTGCCACGTAGAGTTCGTGTGGCTCCCAGCCCACGTAGGAAAGCCGCGGCGAGAGGTACAGATCCTGGATGTTGAGCGCGGATGCAAACCGCAGCCCGGCCTTCCACGCGCCTTGCCGAAAACTGCTCTCGACCTCGCCCGTGATGGACGCATAGCGGCGCAGCTCCACGGTGGGTGTTTGATCGGTATCGACTTCGCGCAGCAGCAACTGAAGGTTGACGCGCGTGTCGCGGCCGCCAGGGAAGACTTCCAGGCCTCCGGCGAACTCGGTCGACTTGGCCTTGAGCCGGTTGCCTGTCAACGCCGTCATCGGCACATCCAGGCTGCGCGACAGCTCGGCGCGCCAGGTGGCCGCCTTCGTGACCAACTCGGCATCCACCGCCACATGGCGCACAAACGGTTGCGCCGCCAGGATGCGATTGCCCGCCAGGTCGAGCTGGAAGAAAGGCAGGGGCTGGCGCGTGCGGCCGATGGTGAAACCGTGGTCGAAGCCGTCGCCGGTGTGGGTCAGCCGCAACGCAGCGCCGCCTGAACGGTGATCGACCTGCTGCAGGGGCGCGCCGGCATAAAAAGCCGCCAGCGCCGGCTGCCGCGGCGTGCCGATCACCTGGGCCTTGCTCACGTTGATCGGGTTCCAAACGCTGCGCCGGTCGGGCAGCAAGGTCGACTGAAAGCCGCCCAGAACGACGAGATCGGACGCAAACGCGCCCCAATCCTGTTCCCAGCGCAGGGCTGGCAAGGGCAGCCGGCGGTCTTTCAGCTCATCAAGCGCGAAGCGGCGCAGGTCGACGCGGCTGACCCTGTCAATCAGCGAGACGGCGTCGACCCGCCCCCACAGCACGGTCTGCAGGCCGGCCGTGACGCGGGCATCGCCACCGCGCCAACGCAGCCAGCTGTCGGCCCAGGCGACCTCGACATCGCTGTAGCGCTGGCTGCTGCCGTCCTGGCCATCGGCGTCGGTGCGCACGCCCAAGCGCCATTCGAGGGCCTTGGACAGCTTCATCGTGGCGAACCAGCTCGCGCGAAGCGCAAGGGCCGATTCAGCTTGCGGGTGATTCGCCAGGTGCATGCCCTCTACGCGCAGCGACTCGGCGCCCCAGCGCAGGCCACTGCCGGCCGGGCCGCCCTTGCGCGCCCCAACGGGCGCGCCAGCCGCATCGTCGTCGGCGGCCTGGGCGCTGTGCGTCATCGCCAGGGCCCCCAGGGCCAGCAGCGTGAGTGCCAGCCAGGCGCTCCAGGGGCGGCTGGTGTGACGCGGAGGCGAAGAATGCTTCATGGTCGGTAGCCCGCTTCGATGGTTTCGTCGGACAAGGCACGGCTGGTGAACAGCTTGCTCGGCAACATGCGGTCGAACTTGATGGTGCTGGCGATCAGGCGTGTTTCGTTGCCCGAGACCAAGTCTGTGGTCTTGCTGTCCACGGCCGCCCAGTAGCCCTGGACACGCTGCTTGGTCAGCAGCACCCAGCGCTTGGAAGGCTTGGCCTCGTCTTTCTCGAAGAAGTCGATGCGCATCACCAGTGCCAAGGCCGGGTCTATCCACAGCAAGCGCCGCTTGTAGACCGAGTTGCCGGGGTCCACCGGCACGCTCTCGACGATTTCGCAGCTCACGCCGTCCAAGACCTCGCGCCCCACCGTGCGATGCCGGTCGCTGTCGGGCTTGCGCGTCTGCAGGTCCTCGAAGTACAAGTCCGAGCCCACGAAGCGGCCGCCCTTGCGGTCGCTCGCGACGCGGCGCACCCGGTCCAGCGCAGGCAAGTAGAGCCACTGCTCGCTGGAGCCATCGGCCTTGTCGGTGCTGAGCAGGCCCGTGCCGGCAATGTCGCCGGGGGACAAGAAACGCGCCAGCGACTGGAACTCACCTTTGGAGGGCTCGGTGCGGTAGGTGACCAGTTCGCGCGTGCGACGAGTGCCGGCCTTGTCGGTCAACTCCATGCGGCTGACCGTGGTGACGTCCCGGCCGGCCGGGCGGTCGTGAACGCGCTGAACCAGTTGCAGCGCGTCCTCCGCTGAAGCCGCCGTGACCGAGAAAAAGGCCAGCGAGAGCAAGCAGCCGAGAATGCGGGCTGCGGTGGAAAGGCACATGAAGACTCCGAAGCATGCGATCGGCCACACCCAAGTCGGGCGTGCACCCATTGTGAACCGAGGCGACGCCGCTAGGATCGAGGGCACGCGGCCCGTCAGCACCCCACATCTCCGGCCGGACCAGCGCCACCGCTGAACGGTTGGCAAAACCTCAACCCATGATCCGACGTCTGCGCCGCACCTGGCACCTCGTTGCCCGCAAGGCCCTCGCCAAGTTGCCCGAGAGCCTTCGCTTCGGCCTGTATCGGCGCATGGTGGAGTGCGAGACAGCACCCGGCGGCGACCTCGTCCTGAAGATCGCCGAAACGCGCGAAGAGCTGGAAGCCTGCTTCGCCCTCTTGCACAACGCCTACGTGGCCAGCGGCTTCATGAGGCCTCACCCCTCGGGGCTGCGCGTGACGCCGTACCACGCGTTGCCCACCACCACCACGCTGTGTGCCAAGCTCGATGGCGAGGTGGTGGGCACCCTGTCGATCGTGCGCGACGGCGTGTTCGGCTTCCCGATGCAGACCGCCTTCGACATTTCGGCGGTGCGCGCCAAACCGGGGCAGATTGCCGAAATCTCGGCTTTGGCCATCCATCCGCGCTGCCGCAAGACGGGCGGCACGATCCTGTTTCCGCTCATGAAGTTCATGTATGAGTACTGCACGCGGTACTTCGATACGCGGCACCTGCTCATCGCCGTGAACCCGAGCAAGATCGAGATGTACGAGTCCTTGCTGTTCTTCAAGCGGCTGGACGCGCAGGAGATCGACAAGTACGACTTCGCCAACGGCGCCCCCGCCGTCGGCGCCACGCTCGACCTCAAGGAAGCGCCGGCCTTGTTCGAACGCGCCTACGCCCACAAGCCCGCAAGCCGGAACCTGCACCACTACTTCGTGCACACGCAGTTGAAGGCCATCCAGTTTCCGAGCCGGCCGTGGCACCTCAGCAACGACCCGGTGATGACGCCCGCGCTGCTCAACTACTTCTTCAACGAGCGCGTGCCCGTTTTCGCCGAGCTCGATGCACGCCGCAAGGGCCTGCTGCACGCCTGCTACGAAGACCCCGAATGGGATGCCGTGCTGCCCGCCAAGGTGCACGGGCCCGAGTTACGCCGACATCCGCGCTACACCTTCACGTGCCCGGCGAGCCTGGACGAGCCCGACGACGCCAGCCGGTCAGAAGCCACGATCGTCGAGATCTCTCAGGCTGGCTTCGTGGCACGGCTGGGCAAACCGGTGGCGCGGGGGGCTCGGTGCACGGTGCTGGCCGAACTGGGCGCGGGCGTGGTTTCACGTTTCGAGGCCGAACTGGTGCGCGATTTCCCTTCCAGCTCGGGCACGCTCTTCGGTTTTCACGTCGACCGACCCGACGCGGCCTGGGACCGTTGCGTCGAGTGGCTGGACCAATCCACCCGCGCTGCGGCCAGCACCAAGGGCTGACGAGCCTGCAACGGGCCTGCCGTAGCCGCGCAGGGCGTGCAGGAATCGGCGCCAGCGGCCAGCGCGTGCTGCCGAGGCCGATGCAGCCGCCGCCGCCGTCCGTATGCTCGTCGATCCGCCGCTTCGGCCGTTAGGCTTGGGGCGCTCACCCCCAATCGAGGGGGTTGGCATCCGAGGCCTCAGGCCTGACGGTGCGCTACCGCGCACGACCATCTGGGTTTCCATCTCACGGCAAGCATGGTTCGCATCTTCAACTTCTACGTCCGCAGTTCGGCACTTCGCGGCATGAGCTTCGACCTGCTGCTGGTGTGCCTGCTCGCCAGCATCGCCATCGCTTCGCAGGTGGACAACCTGGCGCAGGCGGTGCCTTTCGCGGGCACGCACATCATGCCGTTCGCGGCCTGCTTGTTCGTCATCAACAGCGCGTCGGGGCTGTACGACCACTCGGCCTCGGCTTCCTTGGCCCGCACGTCGGTACGCGCCGTTCTGGTGTTGCTGGTGGCATTGCCGCTGGCCTACCTGATCTTCGGCCTGTTGCCTGCAGGCCTGACCAGCCGCGCATCGGTGCAGATGTCGATGATGATCGGCGTCGCAGCCCTGGTGTTCCGTCGCGCCTACGTGTCTCGCTCGCTGGAGGCAGCGACGAGAACACGCACGCTGATCTTCGGCGCCGGCCCGGCCGCCGTGGTGGTGGGCAGCACCCTGAAGGCCGCCGACCCGAACATCCACATCGTGGGCTACGTGGCAGGGCCGAATGAACGGGATGCCTCGGTACCGGCCGACCAGCTGCTGGAGTTGCGGGGCTCGCTGACCGAGTTGGCACACCGCCTCGAGGTCGACGAGATCGTCGTCGCCCTGACCGAGCGTCGCTCAGGCAGCATGCCGATGCGGCAGTTGCTGGACTGCAAGGCGTCCGGCATCAAAGTGCACGACCTGAACGCCCACTTTGAGAAGACGCTCGGGCAGATCCGCCTGGATTACCTGAACGCCAGCTGGCTGATCTTCGGGGACGGTTTCAATCAGGGCCCCTGGCGCACTGGCGTCAAGCGCGCCTTCGACATCGTCTGCGCTTCGGTCCTGGTGTTGCTGACGGCACCGGTGATGCTCGTCACCGCCATCGTCATCAAGCTCGAGAGCGCCGGCCCGGCGTTCTACCGCCAGGAGCGGGTGGGCCTGGACGGGCTGTGCTTCAGCATCATCAAGTTCCGCAGCATGCGCACCGACGCCGAGAAAGACGGCAAGCCGCGGTGGGCGCTGGCCAACGACAGCCGCATTACCAAGGTCGGGCAATTCATCCGCCGGGTGCGCATCGACGAGCTGCCGCAGCTCTTCAACGTGCTCCGTGGCCAGATGAGCCTGGTCGGGCCCCGGCCCGAGCGCCAGTTCTTCGTCGACCAGCTGACCCAGGAAATCCCGTTCTATGCCCTGCGCCACAGCGTCAAGCCCGGCGTCACGGGCTGGGCCCAGGTGCGCTATGCCTACGGCGCCACCGTGGAAGACTCGCAGGAGAAGCTGCAGTACGACCTCTACTACGTCAAGAACCACACCCTCTTTCTCGACCTGGTGGTGCTGTTTGAAACCGTGGGCGTGGTGCTGACGGGCAAAGGCGCCCGCTGAGCGCCATGAGCCAGGCCAGGGGCGCGTGCGCGCCTGACCCATCTGCAGCCGGCAGGACCCGCGCATGAGCACGGGCCTGGAGCATCTCGCGCTCATCGGGCATGGTCTTTCTGCGGCCGCCACCTTGGCGCTGCTGGCCTATCTGGGTCTGCGCCGCGACGCGACCTCCGAGCGCCAGCGGCCCGGGGCCTTGTTCGTCGCCGCACTGCTGGCCACCGCAGCGTGGTCCTTGGTGGCATTGGCCGCTGAAGTTTCGGCGCCCAAAGTCGGCGCGTGGCCCGCGGCCTTCATCGACGTCACGCGCATGGGTCTGTGGATCTGCTTCCTCGTGCGGCTGTTCGCCGTCGAGTCCACGAAAACCCAGACCTCGCTGCCCAGACGTCTGCAAGGGCTGGCAGCGGCAACACTCGCAGCATCCGCAGCCTTGGTGGTTTACGGCGCGGTTTCGGGGGCCGACCCCGGCGTCTCGCGGTCTGCACTGGTGGCCGGCCTGGCCTTGCCGCTGCTGGGCTTGGTGGCGGTGGAGCAGGTTTATCGCAACGCTGCCGAAGACGCCCGCTGGGCCGTCAAGCCGATCTGCGTCGGCTTGGTCTGCATCTTCGCTTTCGATACCTACGTCTACTCGGAAGCCCTGCTGTTCGGCCGCGCTGACCCGGAGGCCGTGAGCCTGCGCAGCCTGGTGCAGGCCATCGCGCTGCCTTTCTTCCTCGTCGCGGCCCGGCGCCGCCAGGACTGGATGCGCCGGCTGCAGGTGTCGCGCACCGTGGCCTTCTATTCCGCGACGCTGGCCTTGGTGGGCGGCTACCTGCTGTTCATGTCGGCCATTGGCTACTACGTGCGCTACTTCGGCGGCAGCTGGGGCAAGGCCCTGCAGATGGGCCTGCTGGTGCTGGGCGCCGTGTTCCTGGTGTCGCTGGCGGTATCGGGCTCACTGCGCAGCTGGCTGCGCGTGTCCGTCAGCAAGCACTTCTACAGCTACCGCTTCGACTACCGCGAAGAGTGGCTGCGCTTCACCGCACTGCTTTCTTCCACCCATGGCCCGCAGGAAACCGGCAGCGTCATCGTCAAAGGTCTGGCGCGGCTGATCGAATGCCCGGCCGGCAGCCTGTGGACGCGCACCGCCAGCGATGGCGCCTATGCCCAGGTTGCTGCCTGGAACATGCCGCAGGTGACATCCACCGAGCCCGTGGATTCGCAGTTCTGCGCCGTCCTGCGCGACAAAGGGTGGGTCATCGACCTGGGGGAATACCGCGCATCGCCGAAGCGGTATGAGGGCATGGCGCTGCCGACCTGGCTGTTGAGCACGCCCGACCCCTGGCTGGTGGTGCCGCTGCTCTCAGCCGACGACATGCCCGGCTTCGTGCTGCTGGCGCAGCCGCGCACGAAAGTCGACCTGAACTGGGAAGTACTGGACCTGCTGAAGACGGCCGGACGCCAGGCTGCTGGCTATCTGGCCCAGATGCGGGCCACGGAGGATCTGCTGGAGGCGCGCAAGTTCGATGCCTTCAACCGCATGTCGGCCTTCGTGGTGCACGACCTGAAGAACATCGTGACGCAGCTGTCCTTGATGCTGAAGAACGCCGAGCGCCTGCGCGACAACCGCGAGTTCCAGGAGGACATGCTGCTCACCGTCGAGAGCTCGCTGGAGAAGATGCGGCGCCTGATGCTGCAGTTGCGCGAGGGCACGGCGCCTGCAGGGGCCAGCCGCGGCGTGAACTTGCAGGAAATCGCCGCCCGTTTGCAGGCAATGGCGCGCTCACAAGGCCGCACGCTCAGCGTGGCGCAAGATGAGCCACTCTCCACGCGGGGGCACGAAGACCGCCTGGAACGCGTGCTCGGCCATCTGGTGCAAAACGCCTTGGACGCGACCCCGACCACAGGGCGGGTTTGGCTGGCGCTGGCACGCCAGGGCAGCCAGGTGGCCGTGCAGGTCGGCGACACCGGCTGCGGCATGTCTGAAGACTTCGTGCAAAACCGGCTGTTTCGCCCGTTCAGCACGACCAAAGGGAGCGGCATGGGTATCGGCAGCTATGAGAGCGCACAGTACATTCGAGAGCTTGGCGGTAGCCTCGATGTGGAAAGCGAAGTAGGGGTCGGCACGGTGATCACGGTGCAATTGCCCTTGCTGGACGCGCACCGCGGGTCCGGCCTGATGCCCCTGGATGCTGCATGAGCGCGATGACCTCACCGCTGTTGATCGTCGAGGACGACCTGGCGCTGCAAAAGCAGCTCAAGTGGTCGCTGGACCGCTTCGAGTCTGTCACCGCGAGCGACCGCGAATCGGCCCTGCTGCAGATGCGCAGGCACCAACCGGCGGTCGTGACCATGGACCTGGGCCTGCCGCCAGACGCCGACGACGTCTCCGAAGGCTTTCAGCTGCTCAGCCAGATGCTGGACATCGCACCAGCCACCAAGGTGATCGTGCTCACGGGGCAGAACGGCCAGGCCAATGCGCTGCGCGCGGTGGCCATGGGTGCCTACGACTTTCTGGCCAAGCCCGTCGACCCGGACGTGCTGATGCTCACGGTGGAACGGGCCTTCCGCCTGGCCGAGCTGCAGGCCGAGAACCGCCGGTTGCAGACGCTGCAACACCCGGATGCCCTGGCCGGCCTGATCACGCGCGACCCGGATACCTTAAAGGTGGCGCGCACCATCGAGCGGGTGTCTTCGAGCAATGCCACGGTGCTGCTGCTGGGCGAAAGCGGCACCGGCAAGGAAGTGCTGGCGCAAGGCCTGCACGCGGCCAGCAAGCGCGCCGGCCGCTTCATCGCCATCAACTGCGCGGCGATTCCAGAAAACCTGCTGGAAAGCGAGCTTTTCGGCTACGAAAAAGGCGCCTTCACGGGTGCCGTGAAGACCACGCCGGGCAAGATCGAAACGGCTCACAACGGCACCTTGATGCTGGACGAGATCGGTGACCTGCCGCACACGCTGCAAGCCAAGCTCCTGCGCTTTCTGCAGCAGCGCACCGTGGAGCGGCTGGGCGGCCGCAGTGAAATACCTGTGGACGTGCGCGTGGTCTGCGCGACGCACCAGGATCTCAAGCAGCAGATCGGCGAAGGGCGCTTTCGCGAAGACCTCTACTACCGCCTGGCCGAGATCGTCGTCAACATTCCGCCGCTGCGCGCCAGAACCGGCGATGCCGTGCTTCTGGCCCACGCTTACCTGCGGCGCTTTTCGCAAGAAGAAAAACGCAGCGGTCTCGGCTTCACCGAGGACGCATTGAAAGCCATTGAGCAGCACAACTGGCCGGGCAATGTGCGCGAACTCATCAATGCGCTGAAGCGAGCCACCATCATGGCCGACGGCGAGCGCCTGACACCCGAAGACCTGGGACTGCCGACGCCGGACAACGGTGTCAACGCAGGCGAAAACTCCGATCTGGACCTGCGCATGGCGCGCGAGGCCGCGGAGCGCCAGACCATCGTCGCGGCACTTGCGCGCAGCAACGGCAACATCGTCAAGGCCGCCGAGATGCTGGGCGTCAGCCGGCCAACGCTGTATGACTTGATGCGCCGACTGTCGATCAAATAG
>JANMMD010000017.1:0-14381 GCA_031372905.1 Betaproteobacteria bacterium | reverse complement strand
GTGCTGCACGTGAACGCCGACGACCCGGAGGCCGTGGTGTGGTGCACGCAGCTGGCGATGGACTACCGCAAGCAGTTCAAGAAGGACGTGGTCGTCGACATCATCTGCTTCCGCAAGCTGGGCCACAACGAGCAGGACACGCCCAGCCTCACGCAGCCGCTGATGTACAAGAAGATCGCGCAGCACCCGGGTACGCGCCGGCTCTACGGCGAGAAGCTTGTGGCGCAAGGCGTGCTGGCCGAGAGCGGCCCCGACGACATGGTGAAGGCCTACCGCGCCGCGATGGACGAAGGCCGCCACACCGTGGACCCGGTGCTGACCAACTTCAAGAGCAAGTACGCCGTGGACTGGGCGCCCTTCCTCGGCAAGAAGTGGACGGACGCGGCCGACACCGCACTGCCGCTGGCCGAAATCAAGCGCTTGAGCGAACGCCTGACCACCATCCCCGGCAACTTCAAGGTGCATCCGCTGGTGGAGAAGGTCATCGCCGACCGCGCTGCGATGGGCCGGGGCGAGATCAACGTCGACTGGGGCATGGGCGAGACCTTGGCGTATGCCTCGCTGGTGGCCAGCGGCTATGCCGTGCGCCTGAGTGGCGAAGACTGCGGCCGCGGTACCTTCGTGCACCGCCACGCCGTGCTGCACGACCAGAACCGCGAGCGCTACGACGAAGGCAGCTACGTCCCGCTGCAGAACGTGGCCGACAACCAGGCGCCGTTCGTCGTCATCGACTCCATCCTGTCCGAAGAAGCGGTGCTGGGTTTCGAGTACGGCTACGCCGCGGCCGAACCCAACACGCTGACGATCTGGGAGGCGCAGTTCGGCGATTTCGTCAACGGCGCGCAGGTCGTCATCGACCAGTTCATCGCCAGCGGCGAAGTGAAGTGGGGCCGCGTGAATGGCCTCACCCTCATGCTGCCGCATGGCTACGAAGGCCAGGGGCCCGAGCACAGCAGCGCGCGCCTCGAGCGCTTCATGCAGCTGGCCGCTGACAACAACATGCAGGTGGTGCAGCCCACCAGTGCCAGCCAGATCTTCCACCTGCTGCGCCGGCAGATGGTGCGGCAGTTCCGCAAGCCGCTGATCATCTTCACGCCCAAGAGCCTGCTGCGTGCCAAGGACGCCACCAGCCCGCTGACCGAGTTCACCAAGGGCGAGTTCAAGACCGTCATCGGCCCGGCGCGCACCGAGGTGGAAGGCGACAAGGTCAAGCGCGTCATCTGCTGCTCGGGCAAGGTGGCCTACGACCTGATCAAGAAGCGCGATGAGAAGAAGGCCTGGGACGTGGCCATCGTGCGTGTGGAGCAGCTCTATCCGTTCCCGCACAAGGCCTTTGCGGCCGAGATGAAGCGCTTCCCGAACGCCACCGACGTGGTGTGGTGCCAGGACGAGCCGCAGAACCAGGGCGCCTGGTTCTACGTGCAGCACTACGTGCACGAGAACATGCTCGAAGGCCAGAAGCTGGGTTATGCCGGCCGCCCGGCATCGGCATCGCCCGCCGTCGGCTATTCACACCTGCACCAGGAGCAGCAAAAGGCGTTGCTCGACCAGGCTTTCGGCAAGCTCAAGGGCTTCGTGCTGACCAAGTAAGCCGACAAGAACAAACAAAGAGATAGACCATGTCAATTGTTGAAGTGAAGGTTCCGCAGCTCTCCGAATCGGTGGCGGAAGCCACCCTGCTGCAGTGGAAGAAGAAGCCGGGTGATGCGGTGGCCATCGACGAGATCCTCATCGAGGTCGAGACCGACAAGGTGGTGCTGGAAGTGCCGGCCCCGGCGGCTGGTGTGCTGGCCGAGATCGTGCAGGCCGATGGCGCCACCGTCACGGCCGAACAGCTGATCGCCCGCATCGACACCACCGCCAAGGCCGGCGCCTCGGCGCCTGCTGCGGCCCCGGCTGCACCCGCAGCCCCGGCGGCAGCGCCCGTTGCGATGGCCGCCGCCGCGCCAGCCTCCAGCAGCAAGGCCGGTGTGGCCATGCCCGCCGCGGCCAAGCTGATGGCCGACCACAGCCTGGCTGCTGGCTCCGTGCCTGGCAGTGGCAAGGACGGCCGAGTGACCAAGGGCGATGTGCTCGGCGCGCTGGCTGCACCGGCACCGGTATCGGCGCCCGCGCCTGTGCCTGCACCGGCAGCGGCACCCAAGGCCGCTGCGCCAGCGGCCGCGCCATTGCAGCAGGTGGCCGCACCGAGCAGCATGAACCTCGGCGACCGCCCCGAGCAGCGCGTGCCGATGTCGCGCCTGCGCGCCCGCATCGCCGAGCGTCTGGTGCAGAGCCAGAGCACCAACGCCATCCTCACCACGTTCAATGAAGTGAACATGGCGCCACTGATGGAGATGCGCAAGCGCTTCCAGGAGAAGTTCGAGAAGGAGCATGGCGTGAAGCTGGGCTTCATGAGCTTCTTCGTGAAGGCGGCCGTGGCGGCGCTGAAGAAGTATCCGGTGGTCAACGCCAGCGTCGACGGCAACGACATCGTTTACCACGGCTACTTCGACATCGGTATCGCGGTGGGTTCGCCGCGCGGCCTGGTGGTGCCGGTGCTGCGCAACGCCGACCAGATGAGCTTTGCCGACATCGAGAAGAAGATTGCCGAATACGGCCAGAAGGCCAAGGACGGCAAGCTCGGCATCGAAGAGCTCACCGGCGGCACCTTCAGCATCAGCAATGGCGGCACGTTTGGCAGCATGCTTTCGACGCCCATCATCAATCCGCCGCAGAGCGCCATCCTGGGCGTGCATGCCACCAAGGACCGCGCGGTGGTGGAGAACGGCGTGGTCGTCGTGCGCCCGATGAACTACCTGGCGATGAGCTACGACCACCGCATCATCGACGGCCGCGAGGCCGTGCTGGGTCTCGTGACGATGAAGGACGCGCTGGAAGACCCGGCCCGCCTGCTGTTCGACATCTGAACGCGACGGCACCTTCCATGAGCACCAAGAACTTCGACGTCATCGTCATCGGCGGTGGCCCGGGCGGCTACATCGCCGCCATCCGCGCCGCGCAGCTGGGCTTCCAGGTGGCCTGCATCGACGAGTGGAAAAACGCCAAGGGCGGCCCCGCCCCGGGCGGCACGTGCACGAACGTGGGCTGCATCCCGAGCAAGGCGCTGCTGCAGAGCTCGGAGCACTTCGAGCATGCCGGCCATGCCTTTGCCGACCACGGCATCCACCTGAAGGACCTGAGCATCGACGTGAAGAAGATGCTGGCCCGCAAGGACGCCGTGGTGAAGCAGAACAACGACGGCATCCTGTATCTCTTCAAGAAGAACAAGATCGCGTTTTTCCACGGCCGCGGTTCGTTCGTGAAGGCGGTGGAGGGGGGTTACGAGATCGCCGTTGGCGAAGAAGCACTCGTCGGCAAGCAGATCGTCATCGCCACCGGCTCCAACGCCCGTGCGCTGCCGGGCGCGCCCTTCGACGAGGAGCAGATTCTCAGCAACGACGGCGCCTTGCGCATCGGCGAAGCGCCGAAGACGCTGGGCGTCATCGGCTCGGGCGTCATCGGCCTGGAAATGGGCAGCGTGTGGCGCCGCCTCGGCGCCGAGGTCACGGTGCTGGAGGGGCTGCCCACCTTCCTGGGCGCGGTGGACGAGCAGATCGCCAAGGAAGCGCACAAGGCCTTCACCAAGCAGGGCTTGAAGATCGAGCTGGGCGTGAAGGTCGGCGAGATCAAGGCCGGAAAGAAGGGCGTGAGCATTGCCTACGCCAATGCCAAGGGCGAGGCGCAGAAGCTCGAGGTCGACAAGCTGATCATCAGCATCGGCCGCGTGCCCAACACCATCGGCCTGAACGCCGAAGCGGTGGGCCTGAAGCTGGACGAGAAGGGCGCCGTCGTCGTCGACGACGACTGCCGCACCAACCTGCCTGGCGTCTGGGCCGTGGGCGACGTGGTGCGTGGCCCGATGCTCGCGCACAAGGCCGAAGAAGAAGGCGTGGCGGTGGCCGAGCGCATCGCCGGTCAGCACGGCCACGTGAACTTCAACACCGTGCCCTGGGTGATCTACACCAGCCCTGAAATCGCCTGGGTGGGGCAGAACGAACAGCAGCTCAAAGCCGCTGGCCGCGCCTACAAGTCGGGCACCTTCCCCTTCCTGGCGAATGGCCGCGCGCGGGCCTTGGGCGACACCACGGGGATGGTGAAGTTCCTCGCCGATGCCACCACCGATGAGATCCTCGGTGTGCACATCGTCGGCCCGATGGCCAGCGAGCTGATCAGCGAAGCCGTGGTGGCGATGGAGTTCAAGGCCAGCGCCGAAGACATCGCGCGCATCTGCCATGCGCATCCGTCCTTGAGCGAAGCCACCAAGGAAGCGGCCTTGGCCGTCGACAAGCGCACGCTCAACTTCTGAGCCCGTGGGTGTCCGTGAACTTTACCAAGCCGAGCTGCAGCAGCGTGGCTACCAGAGCGACGCCGCGCAGCTGCGCGCGGTGGATGCGCTGGAGCGCTGCGAGACCGAGTGGGCCGATTACAAGGCGCGGCGCAGCAATGCGCTGACCAAGCTGATCCGCCGCCCACCCATCCCGCGCGGCGTCTACATGTACGGCGGGGTGGGGCGTGGCAAGAGCTTCCTGATGGATTGCTTTTTCCAGGCCGTGCCGCTGCAGCGCAAGACGAGGCTGCACTTCCACGAGTTCATGCGCGAGGTGCACCGCGAGCTGCAAGAGCTGAAAGGCACGGCCGACCCGCTGGACGAACTGGGCGCGCGCATCGCGCGGCGCTTCCGGCTCATCTGTTTCGACGAGTTCCACGTCGCGGACGTGACCGACGCGATGATCCTGCACCGCCTGCTGGCGGCGCTGTTCAACAACCGCGTCAGCATCATCACGACCTCGAACTTCCACCCCGATGGGCTTTACCCCAACGGCCTGCATCGCGACCGCATCCTGCCCGCCATCGAGTTGCTGAAGCAGCAGCTGGAGGTGGTGAACGTGGACGCCGGCACCGACTACCGGCAGCAGACGCTGGCCGGCATCGAGATGCTGCACTGCCCGCTGGGCGCGCCAGCCGATGCGGCGATGGAGCGTGCTTTCAGCAAGCTGGCCGAAGCGCGCGACGAGCCCGCAGTGATGCACATCGAACACCGTGAGCTGCGCGCACTGCGCCGCGCCGGTGGCGTGGTGTGGTTCGACTTCAAGACGCTGTGCGGCGGCCCGCGTTCGCAGAACGACTACCTCGAGATCGCCTCGCGTTTCCACACCGTGCTGCTCTCCAACGTGCCGCAGATGCCACCGCGCCTGGCCAGCGAGGCGCGGCGTTTCACGTGGCTGGTGGATGTGCTCTACGACCGCCGTGTGAAGCTGGTGATGAGCTGCGCCGTGCCGCCCGATCAGCTGTACACCGAGGGCCCGCTGGCCCATGAATTCCCGCGCACGGTCTCGCGCCTGCACGAGATGCAAAGCGCCGAGTTCCTGGCGCTCGCGCGCCGCGAGGTCGATACTTCGCTGACGTGATGAAGGCCCTCAAATTTGCTGTGGTGGGTGTGACGTGGGCCACCCTGGCCGCTGCGGTGCAGGCGCAGCCTTCTGCTGCCAGTGCCGCCGGTGCCGGTCAAGCGCAGCAAGGCCAGCAAGGACGCCAGCGTGAGCAGGCCCGGGCGCGCATCCAGACCGAGCGCACGCGCATCGAGTCTCGTTTCAACGCCGAGATGGCTGCATGCCAGCAGCGTTTCGTCGTCACCGCTTGCATGGACGAAGCACGCCAGCGCCGCCGCGAAGCCCTGGCCGTGCCGCGCGCTGAAGGCCTGGCGCTGGACGACATCGAGCGGCGTGAACGCGCCGTGGCCCGCCGCGAACTGCTGCAGGCCAAGCAGCGAGAGGCGGCTGTGGGTGGCGCGCCCGCGCTGTCGGCCTCGGCGCCGTTCGCGCGGGTGCGACCCGGTGCCGAGGCGGCGTCCGCGGCATCGGCTCCGCAGCGCCGCAAGAACTCGGGCGACGCTGCGGCGGCTGCAGAAACTGCTGCGCAGGCTCGCAGCCGCGCAGCGCGTGAACGGCAGGCCGAGATCGAGGCCACGCAGGCGCGCATCCTAGCGCGCCAAGCTGAACGCCTGCGCGAGGGCAAGGCAGCCGCTCCGCTGCCGGTTCCCTCTGCTGCGCGCTGACGGCGCGCCGGCTGCGCTCAGCGCAGAGGATCGATGCGCGCCAGCGCCAGCGAAAGGTTGTCGCCGCCGCCACGGGCGCGCTGGCGGGCCTTGCTGATCAGCATCTCGCTGGCTTCACGCGGCGGCAGCGCATGCAGGATGGCGCCGATCTCTTTCGGGGTGAAGTAGTGCCACAGGCCGTCGCTGCAGGCCAGCATGGTGTCGCCGAACTCGAGCTTGTCGATGTGCCACAGCGCCACTGGGGGGTCGGCGTGGGTGCCCAGGCAGCCCGTCAGCAAATTGCTCTGCGGGTGCGTGTTGGCAGCCTCTTCGCTGATCTTGCCTTCGTCCACCAGGCGTTGCACGAAGGAATGGTCGACCGTGCGTCGCATCATTTCGGCGCCGCGGAAGTGGTAAATGCGTGAATCACCGGCGTGAACCACATCGCATTCCAAGTTGGGAGACACGCAGAAGGCGGCCACGGTGCTGTGCGGTTCTTCTTCGGAAGTGATGGCCGTCAGCTTGATCATCAGGTGAGACTCCAGCACCACCTGTCGCAGCATCTCGGCGGCGTCGTCGTTGACGGGCACGAAGCGCTCGAAGATCTGGCGGCCTGTCATCAGCACCTGGTCAGCCGCCTTGCGCCCGCCGCTCTTGCCGCCCATGCCATCGGCCACCAGGGCCAGCACGGCGCCCGCGACCTTGGGGTGAGCAATGATCTCGACCTGATCTTGTTGATAGGCGCGGTCGCCTCGGTGCAGGCCGGTTGCGGCGCTGAAGCGGAACGAAGCAGCAGGGGTAGCCATGCGACGAATATAAACTCGGGGCTTGCCCGCTACCGTGCCGCAATGGACGAGAACCTGCATTCCCCGCAGCGCCGCCTCATTGAGTTGCGCATGGAACATGCCGACCTGGACGACCTCATCGACCGCAGCCCGCCCGACAAGCCGTCTGACGACCTGACACTGCGTCGATTGAAGAAACGCCGGCTGTTGTTGCGCGACCAAATCACGCGGCTGGAATTGCAGCTCAGCCCGCCTGAACCGGCGTGAGGGCCACTTGAGCCCCGAGCGCAGCGAGACGTCGGCACTGACCTTGGCAGTGGCGCAGGCCTTCGCGGCAGATGGTCTCTTGGCGCAGGCCGACGCGGGCTTCTTGCCCCGGCCGCAACAAGACCAGATGGCTGCGCGCATCGCGCAGGCCGTGGAAGAACGCGGCAGCCTGGTGGCCGAAGCCGGCACCGGCGTCGGCAAGACCTTTGCCTACCTCGTGCCCTTGCTGCTTTCGGGCAAACGGGCACTCGTGAGCACAGCCACAAAGAGCCTGCAGGATCAATTGTTCCTGCGCGACCTGCCGCGCCTGGCAGCGGCCTTGAAGGTGCCGCTGCGCCTGGCGCTGCTGAAGGGCCGCGCCAGCTACCTGTGCCGCTGGCGCTTGCAGCAGGCGCAGACCAGCGGCCAGCTGCCCGACCGTTTCGCCTTGCGCGCCTTGAACCGAGTGGCGACGTGGGCGCAAGGCACGCGCAGCGGTGATCTCGCTGAAATCGAAGGCCTGGACGAACGATCGCCGGTGATCCCGCTCGTCACCAGCACCCGCGAGAACTGCCTCGGCACCGAGTGCCCAGAGCACCGCAACTGCCATGTGATGCAGGCGCGGCGTGAGGCGATGGCGGCCGACCTCGTGGTCGTCAACCACCATCTCTTCTTTGCCGATCTGGCGCTGCGCGACAGCGGCGTGGCCGAATTGCTGCCCACGGTGGACGCCGCGGTCTTCGACGAAGCCCACCAGCTGGTTGAAGCGGGCGTGCAGTTCCTCGGCACCACGCTGGCCACCGGCGTGGCGCTGGACTTCGGGCGCGATCTGCTCGCCGCCGGCCTGCAGCACGCGCGTGGCCTGCAACCGTGGGCAGAGTTGCAGGCCGGTGTCGAGCGCGCAGCGCGCGAGCTGCGCCTGGCCGCAGCGGGCTCGCAACGCGAGGTGCGCGGCACGCTGAAGCTGCGTTGGGACGAAGGCGCCGAGGCGCTGTGGGAGCCGCTGCGCGGCCTGGCCGACGCGGCACGCGCGGCGGCCGATGCCGCGGCAGCCGTGGCCGAGACAACGCCCGAGTTCCCGAAGCTCGAGCAGCGTGCAAGAACGCTGGCCCAGCTGGCGGGCCGCTTCGCGCAAGAGGCGGCGCCGGGGCAGGTGCGCTGGATCGACCTCACTCCGCAGCAGGCGCGGCTGGTGGAGTCGCCGCTGGACATTCGCGACATGCTCACGCAGCAGCGCGCGGCCTCGTCCAAGGCCTGGATCTTCACGTCGGCCACGCTGGGCGATGACGAAGGCCTGAGCTGGTTCACCGCCACCACTGGCCTGGAAGACGCCGAACGCCTGCGCGTGGGCAGCCCTTTCGACTACGCCGCCCATGCGCGGGTGTGGGTGCCGGCGCGCCTGCCGTTGCCCAATGCTTCCGGGCATCCGGCTGCGGTGGGTGCCTTGGCTGCGCGCTGCGCGGTGGCCCTGGGCGGCCGCACCTTCGTGCTGACGACCACGCTGCGGGTGCTGCCGCTGGTGGCCGATGCGCTGAAGGCGCAGGCCGCAGCACTCGGCCACGAACTCACGGTGCTGGTGCAGGGCACCGAGCCGCGCCGCGCCTTGCTGCAGCGCTACGGCGACGGCCGCGGGTGTGTGCTGGTGGGTTCAGCCAGTTTCTGGGAAGGCATCGACATGCCGGGGGACGCGCTGCAGTGCGTGCTCATCGACAAGCTGCCTTTCCCGCCGCCTGGCGACCCGCTGGTTGAGGCGCGCGTGAAGCAGCTGCGCGAGCAAGGCCGCAACCCTTTCGAAGACTACTTCGTCGCGGAGGCTGCGGTGTCACTGAAACAGGGCGCGGGGCGCCTGATCCGCACCGAAAGCGACCGCGGCCTGCTCGTGCTGTGCGATCCGCGTGTGCGGCAGATGGGCTATGGCCGGCGCTTGATCGCTGCGCTGCCTCCGATGGGCGTCTTGAAGGAAGAGGCCGAGGCGCTGGAATGGCTGGCCGAGCTGGCCGCAGCGCACTGACCGCCACCGGCCTTGGCGACCGCCCGGTCTGCTAGAGGCCCTTCACCAGAAGCGCCACCAGGCCTTCGGCGTCAGCGCCGTGCCCAGCCCGAGAAAGCTGCTCTTCGGGAAGTTCGTGCGCAGCACGCGCTCGGCATCGTCACGCAGCCCAGCCAGCTGAAGCTTGTCGTAGCTCTGCATCATGATGAACAGCGCTTCTTCGGCCGCCGGCGATTGCTGATAGTCCGTCACCGCCTGCTGCGCGCGCGCTGCCGCGGCCACATAGGCACCGCGGCGGAAGTAGTAGCGCGCCACATGCACTTCGTAGCTGGCCAGCGAGTTGATGATGAAGTTCATGCGCGCCTTCGAATCAGGGGCGTAGCGCGACTGCGGGAACTGGTCGACCAGCTGCTTGAAGGACTGGAAAGACTCGCGCGAAGCACTCTGGTCGCGCTCCGACAGGTCTTGTTTGGCGAGGCTGCCCAACAAGCCGAGGTTGTCGTTGAAGTTGATCACGCCGCGCAGATACAGCGCGTAGTCCAGCGCCGGGCTCGATGGGTTGAGCTTGATGAAGCGGTCCACGGCGGCCAGGCCTTCGGTGCGCTCGCCGCTGCGCCAGCGGATGTAGGCGGTGTCCAGCAGCGCCTGCTGGCCGAGCAGCGAACCGGCGGCCAGGCTTTCGACACGCTCCAGGGTCTTGATGGCGCGCTCGAAGGTGCCCGCAGCCATGTCGTCGCGGGCCTCTTTGTACAATCTTTCGGCAGTGGTATCCGGCGATTCGTCCTTGGTCGCCGAGGCGCAGCCGCTCAGTTGCAGCGTGGCGGCCACGGCGCCCAACAGCGCCAGCCGCGAGGCCGTCTGCCAAGGCCTCAGGCTAGACATGCGCCAACTCATGCGCCAGGTCGCGCGCCACATCGGAAAGAGGCTCATCAGGAAAGGTGCCGGTCATGCAAGAAGGCCCTGATTATAGAGAGCCACCCCCCACCAGCCCTGATGCCGAAGATGCCCTGCTCGGGCCAGAGCCGGGGCCTGAAATCCGCAGTGCCACCGTCAGCCGTGCGCAGCACGGAGAACGTCTGGACAAGGCGCTCGTGACGCTGGCGCCCGAGTTCTCGCGCAGCCACCTGCAGCAGCTGCTGGAGCGAGGCCATGTGAAAGTGGACGGCGCGGCCGGCGGCGCCGCATCGCGCCGCCTGCGCGGCGGACAGGTGCTGCAGCTGGAACTCGTGCCCACTGACGAGAGCCGCGCCTTCCGGCCCCAGGCCATGGCGCTGCAGATCCTCTTCGAAGACGATCACCTGCTGGTCATCGACAAGCCGGCCGGCCTGGTGGTGCACCCAGCCCCGGGCAACTGGTCGGGTACCTTGCTCAACGGCCTGCTCGCTCATCACGCAGCAGCGGCGCAACTTCCGCGCGCCGGCATCGTGCACCGGCTCGACAAGGACACCTCGGGCGTGATGATGGTGGGCAAGAGCCTGCCCGCGGTCACGGCGCTGGTGCGCGACATCGCCGCGCGCACCGTCAGCCGTCGTTACCTGGCGCTGGCACACGGTGTGCCGGTGACCGCGGAATTCAGCGTTGCAACACCCATCGGCCGTGACCCCGTCGTGCGTGTGCGCATGGCCGTGGTGGCCAGTGGCAAGCCCGCGCGTACCGACGTGCAGGTGTTGGCCGCGCACGGAACGGGCCCAGGCGCGGTGGCGGCTTTGCGCTGTGCGCTGCACACCGGCCGCACGCACCAGATCCGCGTGCATCTCGCAAGCCTGGGTCATCCGCTGCTGGCCGATGCCACGTATGGCGGCAAGCCGCTGCTGGGCCTGCAGCGCCAGGCCCTGCACGCCGCCGAGCTGAGCCTTGCTCACCCGATCACGCGCGCGCCCTTGGCTTTTTCGTGCGCGCCGCCGGCTGATTTTCAGCAGGCCTGGCGTCAAGTGATGGCCTGACGACGTTGCCACGCAACGCAGGCTTCGCAACGCCGGGCCGGTGCAGGGCTACAATCCACAGCAATCGCAGCGCCGCCGCACGCCCTGAGCGTACCGCGCCTGTTTGACCCGCTGCACCGACCCGGCCCCCGGCAACGCCGCACCGGGCCCAGCCCGCGCCCAGGCACCGTCCTCTGCGCGGCCCCCCGAATCCTCGGATGAACCTTGAGACCACGGGCCCAGGCCCTGGCCACACCCAACGCAGGCGATGAATACAGCTGAGGCCAAACGTGTCCTCGAAACGGCGCTGATCTGCGCCAGTGCCCCACTGCCTCTGGCCGAGATGAAGGCCTTGTTCGATGGCGAGGTTGGCACCGACACCCTGCGCCGCGTGCTGGATGAACTGGTGAATGACTGGGAAGGCCGCGGCGTGGAACTGGTGGCCTTGGCCAGTGGCTGGCGTTTTCAGAGCCGACCCGAGCTGCGGCCGTTCCTCGACAGGCTGCACCCCGAGAAGCCGCCCAAGTACTCACGCGCCGCGATGGAAACCCTGGCCATCGTGGCCTACCGGCAACCCGTGACGCGCGGCGACATCGAAGACATCCGCGGCGTGACCGTCAGCAGCCAGATCGTCAAGCAACTTGAAGACCGAGGCTGGATCGACGCCATCGGCTACCGCGAAGCGCCGGGCCGGCCGGCGCTGTATGCCACCACCAGGCAGTTTCTCGACGACCTGGGACTGGCCAGCCTGGATCAGTTGCCCCCCATCGATGGCGCCGAGTCCGACGCAAGGTCTGCCGATGCGTTGGCAGCGTTGAACCTGGCGCCCGATCTGCTCGCTGACGAGAGCCAGGGCCGTCTGTTGCTGGAGCCTGCTGCCGAGGCTCAGGCAGAGCCCGCACCCAAATCCGAACACGGCATCGACGCTGCTCCCAAGATGGCACCCGAAGCAGGTGCACCCTCCGCGGCCGTTGAAGCCGCAACCCCCACTTCCAACGACAAGCCCGCATGAACCCTTCCGACACCGACCTGCCCGAGGTTCCCGACGCCGATGCGGGCCCAACGGCCGCTGCGGAAAAACCCAAGCGCAAGCGCGCGCCCCGCAAGACCGCGGCCGAAGGCGACGCGGCCGCGGCGCAGCCCTTGACAAGCACAGCGGCCGAGCCCGCGGCAGCGGAGGAGAGCCCGGTGGCTGCGCCGGCGCCGCGCCGTCGGCGTGCCGCTGCTGCGGCGGTGCCGGCGGAAGATGGAGCGCCTGGCGCTGCTGGCGCTGCCGTCGCAACTGCCGCCGAGGTGGCGACAGTGTCCAAATTGCCGCTGCCTGACGTGGTGGCGCCTGGCGCGCCCGCGGGGGAAGCCGCGGTAGATTTTCAGGGGGAAACTCGGGCTGACGCCGAGGGTGGCGCCGGGCAGGACGCCCAGGGCGATGGGCGTGCCGAGGACGGCACCGACGGTGAGGAGCGTGGTCGGCGTGGCCGCAACCGCCGCCGCGGCCGCCGGGGTGGTGCGCGCGACGGTGTCGCCGGTGAAGGTGGGGACGCCGCCGCCGCGGGCGCTGCACCCGCGCGCGCGCCGCAGCCAGTGGCAGAAGAAGTGTTTGCCCAGGTGCTGGCCGGCGCATTCGACGTCGAGCCTGGTACCGACACGGCCGAAGCGGTGGAAGCCGCGGCACCTGAAGGTGACCTGGCTGCCGACGAGGCCGGCAGCGAAGCCGATGACGCGCCCAAGCGTGTGCTCGCGGCCGAGGCCGATGCGCCCAAGCTGCACAAGGTGCTGGCGCAGGCCGGTGTGGGCTCACGCCGCGACCTCGAGAACATGATTGCCGAGGGCCGCTTCACGGTGAACGACGAGCCGGCGCACATCGGCCAGCGCGTCAGCTTCGGTGACCGCATCGCGCTCGACGGCAAGCCGGTGCGCTACCGCATCGCGCCGCCGCCGCCGCGTGTGCTGGCTTATCACAAGCCGGCTGGCGAAGTCGTCACGCACGACGACCCGCAGCAGCGCCCCACGGTCTTTCGCCGCCTGCCGCGTCTGCAGCAAGGCAAGTGGCAGAGCGTGGGCCGGCTCGACATCAACACCGAAGGCTTGCTGCTCTTCACGACCTCGGGCGAGCTGGCCAACCAGCTGATGCACCCGCGCTTCGGCGTCGAGCGCGAATACGCCGTGCGCTCGCTCGGCGTGCTGGGCGCCGAGTCCAAGGCCAAGCTGCTGGAAGGTGTCGACATCGACGGCCAGCGCTGCGCCTTCAAGAGCATCGAGGACGGTGGCGGCGAGGGCGTGAACCACTGGTACCGCTGCGTCATCACCGAGGGCCGCAACCGCGAGGTGCGGCGCCTGTTCGAAGCCGTGGGTCACGCGGTCAGCCGCCTGATCCGCATTCGCTACGGCAGCGTGGTGCTGCCGCGGGGTCTGAAGCGTGGCGTCTGGGTCGACCTCGACGAGCACGATCTGCGCAACCTGCGTCGCCTGGCCAACGGACCGCGCCCGGAGGGAGCGGTCGAAGGCGGCGGTCCCGGTGCTGCGGCGACGCCGCGCCCGCCGCGTGAGGTGGAAGGCGAGGGGGCCGGCCGCCGTGGCCGCAACCGCCGTGGTGGCAAGGGCCGCCGTGACGAAGCTGAGCGTGGCCCGCGACAGGATGGAGACCGTGCCCCGAGACCGGATGTCGATCGCGCTCCGCGCGCTGATGCCGCGGTCCCGGCCCAGCCGCGCCCGCCGCGCGAACCCCGGCCACCGCGTGAACCCCGCCCACCGCGCGGCGAGGGCGGTGACATCGGATTCATCCCCAACCCGCTGCAGCAGACCTTCGACAAGCGCGCCATCCAGCAGGAACGCGCGAAGCGTCGCGAGATCCCCGAAGACGGCCCGATCCCGAACCCGCTGCAGCAGACCTACGACAAACGCGCGCTGCAGCGCGACCGTTATCCGCAGCGCGACATCCCCGAAGACGGCCCCATTCCCAACCCGCTGCAACAGACCTACGACAAGCGCTTTTCAGGCGGCGGCGGAGGTGGTGGCGGTTTTGGTGCCGGTGGCAGCGGTGCTGGCGGCCCCGGCCCCGGCCAAGGCAAGCGAGGCGGTCGCAATGGCCGCGCAGGCGGGCCTAAGAAGAGCGGTGGCGGCGACCCCAACCGCGTGCCCGACCCGATGCAGACGGCGGTGGGCTACATCGGCGGCAACG
This sequence comes from Betaproteobacteria bacterium, assembly GCA_031372905.1. Lineage (GTDB taxonomy): Bacteria > Pseudomonadota > Gammaproteobacteria > Burkholderiales > Burkholderiaceae_C > Rubrivivax. The sequence continues at coordinate 184 of JANMMD010000017.1, read as the reverse complement.
CCTTCCTGGGCAACAAGGGCAAGGGCGGCGGCGGGCGCGGTGGTCCGCGCCGCGGCGGTTCGGGCGGCGGGGGTGGGGGTGGTGGCGGTCCCGGGCGGGGCGGGCCCCCGGGGGGGCCCCCCCGCCCGCCGGGTATGGCGGGGCCGGGGGGGCGTTTGGGCCCCCCCCCCCCCAAAAAAAAAAA